>NZ_JBWKAW010000015.1:0-235081 GCF_056437345.1 Kitasatospora sp. NPDC042419 | reverse complement strand
CGTTCGCCGATCGGCGCCCACATCGGCCCGGTCGCGCACGCCGCCATCCACCACGTGCGGTGCCCGGTCGCGGTCGTCTCCTACGACTGAGACCGGACGCGGAGCCACGCCGGTCGACTGCCCCACCCGAGGACGGCCATCACCTGCTCCGGCCCGCCCACCGACCGACCGCCACCGCCGCCGCCGCCGCTAGTCGACCGTGGCCAGGGCGGCGTTCCAGGCGGCCAGGCAGGTGGCGGAGGACTGCGGCCGGCAGTACCCGGTGGTGGCCGGGTTGCCCGCGTGTTCACCGCGTCCTGGACTTCCTGTCGTCCCAGCGGCGGACGCTGCGGGATCCGATGCAAGTCCAGCGCCAACCGCCGACGACCGTCCGGCAGGCCGGAGCAACCACGTTCGCAGCAAGCCACGGGCCGGCCCCGCGGCCCGTACGATCTCACCGCCCCCCATCACCATCGGTGACCGCGCAGCGCAGGGAACACCGGACCACCGATCCGGGCTACACACCTTCCGCTGATCGGGTACAACCCTGGAACCGGAGCCACAGGTCGCGAGCCTTGCTGCTGTCGGGGGCGAACGTCTGATAGGCAATATCCCCTGTCACTGCAGGGCCGTAGAGCCTGGCGCCTTGGCAATCGAAGCAGAACGCGATCTCGAACAGGATCTGCTCTGGGAACACCGGGTGCTGGCCGGTGCGGGCCCGCAGCGCGAAAGCCGGGGTGAAGCAGCGCATCTTGATGCCTGGTGGGATGGCCCGAACCTGCGAGAGCACCTCCTGCGCGTCCTCCCAGAGCCCGATCGTGTCACCGGGAACAGAACCTTCCCAAGCGTGCCAGCCGAGGGGGTCGGTGATCCGCACGACCTCTACGAGCTCGATCAGGCTGGCGGTGGTGGGTAGCAGCATCGAGCCAGTGTCCCAGACCGCCGCACGACGCAGCGGCGACCCCAGGGCCCGGTGCAGTCCGGTCACGGGAAGGTCTCGTCCCTGCGGTGCTGGCGCCGGACTACCGGCGGATCACGGGTGCTCTCGCCGGCCGCGACGGGTCGTGCGGGGAAGTGATGGACTGTCGTCAACTCGCGAAGGTGCGTCGGGGCGCTAGCCTCCGGCCATGGCTGAATCACGGGACCCCCGCCAGATCATCACCCGGCTCATTGACGGACGCATCTGCGCCTACGACCTGGCTGCCCAGACCAGTGGCGTGCTGTCACCCGCCGTGGTTTGTCCGCCGTCTTCCGGGGACGACGTCGTCGGCCACGCCATTGCCGCCGACTTTCGGCGTGCCTACTACACGACCCTGAACGCGGTCGTGTGCGTGACGCCGGACGGCGTCGAGGTCTGGCGGTCAGGGCTTGAACCGGAGTCGGTCCAGCGACACGGGCACGAGCCGGGCTGTGCGTTGTCGTTGGACGGACGAGTGCTGTGGGTCTACCGCCCGGACGCCATGGCCGGCCGTGACCGGCCTGACCAGTGGGTTGCCCTGGACGCCGGATCCGGAGCGGTCATCGCGCAGGCGGACCTGCAGACCGTCGGGCACGGCGGAGTGCAACTGCTGCACGGGACGAGCGGTCAAGCCCTCCTCAACGTGGGAGAAGGACAGGATGGTTCGGTCATCTACCGCGCCTCCCTGACCGAGGCCGGGATGGATCTCTTCTGCTACCCCTGGGACGACCGGTGCCTCATCGACCTGTCGCCCGACGGCCGCCAGTTCATGACCGTCGACCACAACCAGGCTGACATCGCCGTCCACTCCCACCCCGAGGGCGGGGTGGCGTTCACCCTCTCGGTCGACGCCTTTGGGCATGACCCGGACGAGGCCTATGTGGAATGGTGCGGCGGCTACTTGAGCCCAGACACGATTGTCGTCACCATCGCCGGCGAAACCGAGGACGAGCAGGAGTGGTTCCACCACTACCGCGTCAATGCGCGCTCTGGCCAAGTCCAAGCCGAGCTCGACGCGCGCGGGGAGTATCCCGACGACATCCGCCCTCTCGGGGACGGTACCTGGCTCACCACAGATCCATCTGGTCACCCAGTCCGCTGGACCAATTCCTAGGAGACCCCGCGGCTGGACTGAGCGGATCCCGGTAACGCCTCGATGCCAGGCGCTCAGTTCGATGGCCGAGGCAGAAGTCGGATCACGCCCACCGAGGTGTCCTCGATCGGTGAGGCGTGGACGGCGCGAACCATCCGGCTGCCGGGCCAGAGCGGGACGGGGGCCTGCGCCGGCGTGCCTCCGTCGTTCGGGAACTCGACGCGTAGTCCGGCCCCGGTTGTCACGGAATCCGTCAGTACCGCCGGGCCGTCGGTCTCCCGGACGCCGCACTCCTCCCACGCGGTGGTGGGGTCGGCGAGCACCGCCTGGGCCGCGGCGATCAGATCGGCCTCGCAGTCGGCACCCGGCCCAACGGACGAAGGCCTGGTGGTCCGGCAGACAGCAGTTGCCGACGGGCTCATCCGCCAGGACAAGTCCGCGAGCGCCCTCGTTGCCGACAGCAATCACCCTGGCCGGACCTTCCGGCTCGCAGGCGCGGTCGTAGTCGTCCAGATCGTCCCCGCCGCCGATGACCGTCCCCAACTCGGTGCAGCCACCCGTCCGACACGAACGGCGTGGCGTCCCGGTGGGCCGCCCGCTCTGGCGAGCACGCACGGTCGGCCTCGTGGGACCGTGCAGACCACCCGGCAGCCGTTGCGACGGACGCGGCAAGCCGCCACCCGTCGACTCGCCTACGAGCCACGGGTCGGGGTTCGAGCAGCAGGGGACGGCGGGCGGAGCGACCGGCTCGCCGGCCACCGGCGCCGTCCGCACCCGCATCAGCCGAGTCCGACGCTCGGAAGGCTCCCGGCGCCCGGCGGCGGAGCGGGTGCACCGGCGGACGGAACTACGGAACCGTCGGCAACCGGGGCGACGTCCGCCCCTTCGACGACCTCGCCCTGGTGATATCGTCCGCTGATCGAGAACGGCTGATCGAGAACGGCGGCCACGGACACCGTCGGGCAGTGCCCTGCACGGCACCCGCGACCCGGTGCGCCCGAGCCTGAGCCGTCTCCGTCCGGTCCGTGTCGGTACGGTGTTCTCGACCGGCAGCGTCCGCCGCCGCCCGTCGGCCCTCCGGGCGGGGCGCCGGTCGCGACGCATCGAGGGGAACACAGGAGAGCAAGGCATGACGCGCGGACACGCCCGGGCCGTCGGCGACGTCGTGGCCGGACGGTTCGAGCTCCGGCAACGCCTCGGTGCCGGGAGCATGGGCACCGTCTGGCGGGCCCACGACTCCGGGCTGGAGCGCGACGTCGCCCTCAAGGAGATCCGCTCCGGCGGCCACGACGACCCCGAGCGCACCGCCCACCTGCGCGAGCGCGCGCTGCGCGAGGCCAAGGCCCTGGCGAGGATCAACCACCCGAGCGCGGTCGCCATCTACGAGGTGGTCGACGACCTGCCCCACCCGTGGCTGGTCATGGAGTTCGTCGACGGCACCCCGCTCGACGCCCTGCTGCGCGACGGCGCGATGACACCCGACCGGGCCGCCCGCATCGGCCTGGACGTCCTCGCCGCCCTGCGCGCCGCCCACGCCGCGGGGATCCTGCACCGCGACGTGAAGCCCGCGAACGTCCTCGTCCGCCCGGACGGCAGCGCCGTCCTCACCGACTTCGGCATCGCCTCGCTCCAGGGCTCGCACACCCTCACCGCCACCGGAGACCTCATCGGCTCCCCCGAGTACCTCGCCCCGGAACGCATCCGCCGCACCGGCAGCGACATCGGCCCGGCGAGCGACCTGTGGTCGCTCGGCGTGCTGCTGTACACGTGCGTCGAGGGGGTCAACCCGATGCGGCGCGACTCCGTCTGGGAGGTCTTGGTCGCCGTCTGCGACGAGCCCGTGCCGCCACCGCCGCGTGCCGGCCCGCTCGCCCCGGTCATCACCGCGCTGCTCGACCGGGTGCCCGACGCCCGGCCGGACATCGAGGAGACCGCCAGGGCTCTCGCCGCCGTCCGCGACGGGCAGCCGTACCGCGTCGCCACCGCAGCAGCCACCGTCCGCGAGGACGAGCCGACCCACCGGCTGTCGCCGCCGGCCCCGGGTGCCGAACCGGTCGACACCACCGTCACGCCGGGGGCCACCGGAGCGCCGGTCGGGGTACGTGCGCGGCGGCGCGTACCGCGGGCCGCCGCCGTAGCCGTCGCCGGGGTCACCGCCCTCGTCGCCGCCGGGGTGGGTGTGTACGCGGCGCTGCCCGGCCCGCCCACCGCCGCAACCGGCACCGGCACCGGCGGCACCACACCCGCGTCCACCGCCGCCGCCCCCGCACCGTCCGCGGCGGGCCTGTGGATCGCCCAGCTCTCCGCCGTCCCGCACGGCTCCGACCAGACAGCGCGCGACAAGGAACTCCTCGCGCTCCAGCGCCAGCTCCCCGGCGCCCGACTCCTCAACAGCGACGACTGGAAGTCCCTCAACCCCGGCTACTGGGTCATCTACACCACGGGCGGGTTCCCGGACGGCGACAGCGCGCTCGCGTTCTGCGCCGCACACGGCCGCAGCAAGTGCGTCGGCCGCTACCTCAGCCAGGACCCGGCCGACGGCCGCTTCATCTGCGTCGCCGCGCCGGGCTCCGACCGGGCCGCCGGCCGCGAGGCCTGCCACCGCCCCTGACCGGGGCGGCCGGACACGCCGACCCGGGCACGCCGACCCGGGCACGCCGACCCGGGTTCGGCCGCGGACGGTGACGGGCCGCCAGAACACGCGCCGGCCTTTCCGTCCCCGTGCGGACGGTGCGGGGCTCAACGCCTGAACCCCCAAGCGGCACCGGCCACCGGCGCGGCGGAGCCCGGCGAACGGACGGCGGCCCCGTGTGGTCTGCACCTTTCGTTGACGCCCACAGGGGAAAGCGCTTACCGTCACACCCCCGGCGTGGTGCGGCGCCGCCCGGGTGCCGCTGCGCCGACCCCCACGGCGCCCCCGCGGCCGTGCGCCGCATCGTCGCACCCGTCGCACCCGGCAAGGAGCCCCCTTGATCCCCGAGCCGCACTCCCCCACCAGCCACCCGCTCTCCCGTCGCCGACTGCTCCAGGCATCCGCCGTTGGCCTGGCCGCCGCGGGCACCTGGTCCGCCCTCGGCGTGCAGGTGGCCCACGCCGCCGACGCGTACGACACCCTGCGCCTGCGCTGGCAGGCGCTGCTGACCGGCACCGGTTTCGATCCGGCCGCGCAGCCGTTCGCCACCGCCCTCAGCGCCCTCGGCGACCGCGCCCGCACCCAGCAGGCGGCGATGGCACCGACCGCCACCTCCCTCTGGCCGGACCTGCCGCTCGGCACGGTCTCCGCCAACATCACCTCCAGCTACCTACGGCTGCGCACCATGGCGCTGGCCTGGGCCCAGCCGAGCACCGGTTCGACCGCGGACGCGGCGCTCGCCACCGCCGTCACCACCGGCCTCGACCACCTGCACGCGATCGCCTACACCCCGACCGCGAGCAACTACAACAACTGGTGGGACTGGCAGATCGGCTCCCCGCAGGCGCTGCTCGACACCTGCGTCCTCGTCCGACCGCTGCTCGGCGCCGCCCGGATCGCCAACTACTGCGCGGCCGTGGACCACTCGGTCCCCGACTCGAAGGTCGCCGCCTACACCGGCACCTCCACCGGTGCGAACCGGGTCGACCTCTGCCGCGTCCTGGCGCTGCGCGGGGTGATCGGCAAGAGCTCCGCCAAGCTGGCCGTGGCCTCCTCCGCGCTCTCCCCCGTCTTCCCGTACGTGATGACCGGCGACGGCCTCTACCCGGACGGCTCGTTCGTGCAGCACACCTGGGTGCCGTACACCGGCTCGTACGGCGAGGTGCTGCTCGGCGGGCTGAGCAAGCTGTTCGGGCTGCTCGCGGACTCGACCTGGGCGGTGACCGACCCGCAGCGGCAGACCGTGTTCGACGCGGTGGACTCCGCGTACGCGCCGTTCCTCTACAACGGCCTGGTGATGGACTCGGTGAGCGGCCGGGCGATGAGCCGGGGCCTGCAGAGCGGCTCCCCGTTGAACCTGCAGCAGGACGACCACGGTCGCGGGCACACGATCATCGGGCACATCCTGCGGCTCGCCGACTCGGGCGCGGCGCCGGCCGCCCAGTCGGCGGCCTGGCGGGCGGCGGTCAAGGGCTGGATCGCCCGCGACCACTACCGCCCGTACCTCACCGACGCCGCCGTGGACGTCCCCGAACTCGCCCGCGCCCAGGCGCTGGTGAACGACTCCACCACCGGCCCGGCCGCCGAGCCGGCCGGCGCCCGGGTCTTCGCGATGGACCGGGCGGTCGTCCGCCGCGCCGGCTGGGCGGCCTCGCTGGCCATGTGCTCGGCCCGCACCAGCTTCTACGAGACCGGCAACGGCGAGAACCTGCGCGGCTGGCACACCAACAACGGCCTGCTCTCCTGGTGGGGTTCGACCTTCGGCAACGGCCAGTACTCGGACGCCTTCTGGCCGACCGTGAACCCGTACCGGCTGCCCGGCACCACCGTCTCCACCAAGCCGCTGGCGGACGCGGCGGGCGGCGCCTGGGGTGCGGCCCGCCCGGACAACACCTGGGCGGGCGGCGCCTGCGACGGCACGTACGCCGCCGCCGGGCAGGCCGTGCGCGGCCTCTCCTCGACCCTGAGCGGCGTCAAGTCCTGGTTCGTGCTCGACGATTCCATCGTCTGTCTGGGTGCGGGGATCAGCTGCGCGGACGGTGTGCCGGTGGAGACCGTGGTCGACAACCGCAACCTCGGCCCGACCGGCCAGCACGCCCTCACCGTGGACGGCACGGCGCAGCCGACCACCCTCGGCTGGTCGCAGCGCTTCACCGGGGCCCGCTGGGCGGCGGTCTCCGGCTTCGGCGCGTACCTCTTCCCCGGGGGCGCGACGGTCGACGCGCTGCGCGAGGCCCGCACCGGCAGCTGGCACGACATCAACAGCGGCGGCACCACGGAGGCGCTGACTCGCCGCTACCTGACGCTCTGGTTGGACCACGGCACCGATCCGTCCGCCGCCGACTACTCCTACCTGCTGATGCCGGGCGCGGACGCCGCGGCGGCGGCCGCCCGCTCGGCCGCGCCGACCGTCACCGTGCTGGCCAACTCCGCCTCCGTGCAGGCGGTCTCCGACAGCGCCTCGGGCGTCACCGCCGCCAACTTCTTCGCCGCCGGCACCGCCGGTCCGATCACCGTGTCGGCGCCGGCCTCCGTGCTGGTCCGCGAGTCGGGCGGCACCATGACCGTCACGCTGGCGGACCCGGGGCGGACCGCCTCCACCGTCCAGGTCACCGTCGCCCGGCCCGGCTACCGGACAGCCGATCCGGCACCGGACGTCACCGTCCTCGCCACCGGCAGCTCGGTGACCCTGCTGGTCGAACTGGGCGGCACCCAGGGTGCCAGCCGTACCGTGACCCTGCGTGGCACCGGCACCGCGCCCGCACCGGCCACCGCGACCAGGCTGGCGCCCACCCAGGACGCCTTCGTCCGGGACGGCTCGTACGGCGACACCAACTACGGGACGGCGACCACGCTGACCGTGAAGAACACCGACTCGACCGGCAGCGGCTACAGCCGGCGGGCGCTGCTGGCCTTCGACACCTCGGGGGTGAGCGGGACGGTCCGTCGGGCGGTGCTCTGGGTACGCGGGACGGTGGCCGACTCCGGCGGCACCCAGACCTCGCTCCAGGCCTTCGCCACCACCGCCGACGGCTGGACGGAGACCGCGGTGACCTGGAACCGCTCCCCCGCCCCGACCACGGCACTCGGCACCGGCCGGATCTCCACCGCCGCGGACTGGGTCGGCCTGGACGTCACCGCCGCCGTCACCACCGGCGGCACGGTGACCTTCGCGGTCTGGCAGCCGCTCGGCGCGGTCGGGCTCGCGGTCAACCTGAACAGCCGGGAGAACACCGCCTTCCAGCCGCACCTGGAGCTGATCACCTCCTGAGCACCCGAGGGCCCGCGGCCACCGGCGGGCCCGCGCTGCTGTAGACACCCGGAACGCCTGGCCGCCCGGTTCTGAACCGGGCGGCCGGTTTCCGGGTCGTGGCGGTCAGCCGGACGGCGCAGCGGCCGGGAGCAGCTGTCCGTCCTCAGCAGCACAGGCCGGGACCGACCTCTCAGAACCCTGGGGCGGGGATGAAGCTCGGCCACCACTGGGGCACGCCGCTGGGGCACGGAGGAGTGGCGGCACCCTCCCAGAAAATCGAGATGACGCACCAGACGACACCGAAGAGCGTCACCACGAGGGCAAAGGCATGGAGAAGGGGACGGTTCCCAAGAAGCGCGCCCACCGCGACCCAGATCAGCAGCAGGACCGCCCAGAGGCCCGGAATGAACAGCCAGAGCAGAAAACCGCCGTTGGCCCGGTTGTTCACTCCCACGTCACAGGCATTCCACGACCTGCCCAGAAGCATCGCAACGGATAGCGCGAGGAGCAGAGCCGCCGCCGCCCCGAGACACCCATGCAGCCGTCGGCTCCCCACAGGCCTCCGTTCGCTGTCCGTCGTGGGAAGCACCGGATCCGCGCTGCTCCTCACTACCGCATCCGCCAAGTCCCTGGCGCTGACCAACGGGGAATGGGCACCTTTGATCCTAGTAGCCACATGCTCCGCCGGACCAGTGCCCGATGCTGCGTTCCTTGAAGCAGGTACACATAGCGGCGTCGCAGGGTGCGAGTGGGCGGGGCGGGCGGTGTCACCGTGCGGGCCGCACCGGCGACAGCGGGGCTACCCGCTCCCGCAACTCGTCCGGGACAAGGACCGCGGTCACGACGCCGAAACTTGGCCGGAGAACTCGCTTGAACACGCTGAGCCGGCTCGACGATACTTCCCGAATGGCCGACACCGAGGGCGAAGCCGCCGGGCAGGGTTGGGACGGACCCTGGTACCGCGTTCGCGCAGAGGGGTTCGAGGCGTCGTTCCTGCCCGGCACGGGCGAGGATCTGGGCACCCTCTGCAACGTCGACGTCGAGGTGCGGCTGACAGCGGACGGTTCGCGCTGGAGTGCGACGGTGTTCACTCTCGCCGAGGTCGAGCGCTTGATGCAGGGGTGGTCCCGAACAGGCGAGGAAGGGGGCGGCCGCCACTTCTGGTGCTCCGACGGCCTCATCGTCCGGGACCCCGGCATCGACAGCATGACCCAGGTTCTTGCCGGCCTGTTCGAATCCGGCGACTTGACGCACGTTCTCCGGCGACCCGACGACGAGTGACCGTCCCATCCTGAAATGATCAGTCAGCCCCCTACAGCGGCTGCCACGTCGCGCCACACGGGCGTAAGGATCGGAACACCGTGAACCGCGAACCGGGGCCAGCCGTCCTCCACCCGGACGTGGCCGCCACGGCAGTCTCGCCGCAGCGCTCCAAGCCGCAGCCGCCGGCCAAGGCACGTCGCTTCCCCTGGCCGTCACCCCGTCCGATGGGACCGGTGCGCCGGCGGGCGGGCGCCCGGGACGGTGACCCGTCCATGCGGCGGGGCGACGGATCGCAGCGACGGGCATGGAGATCCAGCCGAGGGAGGGACGCCGTCAGTCGAGAATGGCGCGCATCTTGGCGTGGAGGTAGTCCCCGGCGCGTACCGGGCTGTAGGGCCTGCGGCCGAGTGGTGCCGGCAGCGAGGTGATGTCGGTGTCGGGTGCGCAGGCGTGGAAGTACACCAGTGAGGTGAGTTCTTCCTGCGGCGCCTCGGGGGGCGGGGGCAGGACGCGGTGGCGGCCGGAGCGCCAGCGGTCCCCGCTCCAGCGGGCCATGAGGTCACCGATGTTGACGGTGTAGGCGCTCGGCTCGTAGGGGGCGTCCTGCCAGCCGGCCTCTTCGTCGTGGACCTGGAGGCCGCCCTTGCCGGGCTGGCGGTTCAGAAGGGTGATGAGGCCGAAGTCGGTGTGCGCCCCGACGCGGAACTGGCCGGGTGCGGCGGTGCCGGTTTCCTGGGCCGCCGGGTACCAGTTGACGGTGAAGTCCCAGTGCGGGCGGGTGGTGTGCCGGGTGAAGAAGTCGGCCGGCCGGCGCAGCGCGGTCGCCATGACCGCGAGGAGCGTGTCGGCCAGGGTGCGCATCCGGGTGGTGTATTCCGTGACGAGCGGGTGCAGGGCGGGGACTTCGTCGGGCCAGTGGCCGGGTGTCCGCTGCGGGTCGCCGGGGCGTGCGGAGGAGTCGACGGCGCACGACCAGACCTCCAGCAGGTCCGGCGGGGTGAGGGTGCCTTCGGACCTGGCGGTTGTCACCCGTTCCCGGCCGATCCAGCCGCGCCGGTTCTGGTCGTAGGGCCTTTTGACGGGCTGGGGCAGGTGGAAGAAGTCGTTCGCCGCTGCGCGTACGCGGCCCGGGAGTTCCGGCTCGATGCCGTGTCCGGTCACCAGGAGGAAGCCGCTGGACTGCAGGGCGCGGTCGACCCGGGCGGCGAGCCGCTCCCGGTCCGCACTGTGGCCGGACGTCCAGCGGCTGAGGTCGATGAGGGGAATCGGGGCAGTGGCCACGGGTGGATCCTCCGTGAGGTCGATGGACGGGGCAGGGGTGTCGGTGGAGCAGGTGGGACCGGGGGCGGTCGGTGGGAGTGGGGCGTTCCCGGTGCGGTCCGGGACCTCGGCGCACTCGCCGACCATCGTCGTCACCCACCGGACGGACGACGACCCGGTCACCATCCAGCCCCCTCCCGCTGCGGCTCAAGCCGTACGCTGGAAAACGGGACCATCCGGCGAGGAACCGAGGTGTACCGGTGGATCGCGACACCGTCGACGAGCTCGACCAGCACCTGCTCCGGGCGCTCCAACTCGACGGCCGCGCGCCTCTCAGCCGCATCGCACGCGACCGCGAGGTGTCCGAACGCACCGTTGCCCGCCGCTACCAACGGCTACGCGGCCTCGGCCTGCGCATCGTCGGCCGGCCCGTCCCCTCCCGTCTGGGCCTGAGCCGCTGGCTGTTGCGCCTGCACTGCGCCCCGGACGCCGCCGCAACCATCGCCGAAGCCCTCGCCCGCCGTTCCGACACCAGCTGGGTCACCCTCGCCTCGGACGGCACCGAGCTCTACTGCGCGCTCGACGCCCGTACGGCTGAGGAACTCAACGTCCTACTGCTGGAGAAGCTCCCCCGCACCCCGCGGGTGCTCTCCGTCAGCGCGCACTGCATGATGCGCGTCTTCGTCGGGGCGACGAGCACCTGGCACGCCACCCGCTTCGGGCCGCAGGGCGCCGCGGCCACGGTGCACTCCCCCGCGCCCTCCACCGCCCCGCTCGACTTGGACACAACCGATCGCATCCTGTTCGAGGAGCTGGCCCGCGACGGCCGCGCGACGCTGCCCGAACTCGCCGCGGCCGCCCGCCGCTCCCCCTCCAGCATCCAGCGCCACCTCGACCGCCTCCGCGGCGCGGGCGCCCTGAACCTCTCGGTCGACTTCGACCCGCGGCTCCTCGGCTACCGGACGGCCACCCGCATCTGGCTGAACGTCACGCCGGCGCACCTGCGCATCGTGGGGGAAACCCTCGCCACCCACGCACAGATCGCCTTCGCCGCGGCCACCACCGGCACGTCCAACCTGGTCGCCAGCGGCATCTTCCGCGACCCCGCCGACCTGTACGACTACATCGACCAGCGCATCAGCCCACTCCCCGGAATCCGGAACATCGAGACCGCCGTGACCCTGTCGGAGGTCAAGCGCCTCGCCCCCGTGCCGACTTGAGCGCACCGTCCGCCCCGCCCCGGTGGCAGACGGCGGGCCGAGCAAGTGGCCCTCTCCTCGCACACGGCGTCAGACCCGCACACGACAGCGGACGGGCGCCCCACTCCTGTGAGCCGTCGAGGAGCGGGATCAAGGACGGTAACGGCGGCCGCCTACGCGCGCTCGGCCTCGTGTCGGACCTGCCTGCCGGTGCCGGTGCCGGTCTGGCAGCAGCCGGCGCACCGCTCGTCGCCGTTGCGGGCCTTCTCCTTCTCGGCCCACCTGTTGTGCGGGTGGGCCGAGCCGGCGGGTCGCGGCCTGCCGGGACGCCTCCGTGTCAGCGCGGTCGTCCGACACCCGCACTGCGCCGGCCAGGGCCCGGCAGGATCCGGGGAGCGGTCCAGCTCATGGCGGCATGCCTGCGCACGTACTCGACCATGCGGCTCACGGGCGCCGCTCTCCGGGATCTCCCCGGCGCCGGTGTGCCGGGTCGTGCAGTGGCCCGCCCCTTCGGCTACAGGCGTTCATCTGCCGCCGGGCGCGTCGACGAACTCGGCGCCGATTTCCGCCAGACGCTCGGCCGCGTAGGACGCGTCGATCAGTGCCTCGGGGGTGTGGATGCCCGGCGGAACGGCTTCGCCGCGCAGCCCGATCAGTCGCTCGACACCGAGGGCGATGCCCAGCGCGGTCAGCGGCCGCTGCCCTTCCGGATGGACGAGGTAGCGGTGCAGGCTGCGCGGTTGCCCTCCCGAGCCGGTTCCCTCGACGTCGATGCGGACCTCGACGGAGGCGGGGCCGCCGCGTCGCCGACGCGCGGACTCACCGACGGCGAAGTCGAAGCGGACGTTCGGCGCTCCCGTCGCCAGGGCAAGACTCTGCACGTCGAGGATGGCGATGCTCTGGCCGGGCACCAGGATCCCGTCGGAACTCGGCACATCCGTCCGTGCATCGGGTTCGGCGACCCAGGTGAACACGCCGTCACGGCGCACCAGTCCGGCCGAGGTGGCGGTGGCCCATCGCTCCAGATCCGCCAGCCCCGCGGGGCCGCCGGCGTCCGACTCGTCCAGGACGGCGCCGATCCGGATTGTGTCGATCTGTTCGAACTCCCTGGTGGCGTGCAGCACCGCCAGAACACCGGTCCCCGCGCAGAAGTGACTTGCCACCAAGACCGGTGACCTGCCCGACTGTTGGGCGCTCGCGACGATCTCCGGCGCGATGTCCACCAGCCCGCTGGAGATGCTCAGGTAGGGCAACCCGCGCTCCTGCGCGTACCGCAGCCCCTGCAACCGGTCGTCCCACAGCGCGGCAACGACCGCCAGGTGTTCCGCGTCGGCCGGGAGGCCCAGATCCCCGCGCCGCAGGTCGACGGTCGCGGCGGTGGCCACGCCGAGTCCGTCGGCGACCCGCTGCGCGCGGCCGAGGTCGCGGCCCGCGATCGTCAGGGGCAGTTCCGGGTGCCATCGGCGCAGCACGGCGGCGGCTCCCGCGCCCGCCTGCCCCGAACCGCCCAGAATCAGAACCGAGTTGGGCTGTCCCATGGTGAGTCTCCTTCCCGATCATCAACCTACATTTTGTAACCTACGTTTTGTAACATAGCCTGGAAGGCAACAGCAAGGGAGGACCATGGCGACCGCACCGACCCGGCTGCCCAAGCCCGCCAGGCGGGAGCAGTTGCTCGACACCGCCGTGGCGATCGTGCGCACCCGGGGCGCCGACGGGCTCACGCTGGCCACCCTCGCCGAGGCCGCGGGCGTCAGCAGGCCGATCGTGTACGACCACTTCGGCACCCGCCCCGGCCTGCTGCTCGCGCTCTACCGGCGCCTCGACGAACGCCACCGGGCCTCGGTCGCCCAGGCACTGCAGGACGCCGCGCCCACTGTCGAGGAGGTCGCCCGCGTCATCAGTGCCGCGTACTTCGCCTGCGCCACCGACATGCCGGAGCTCAACGCCGTTTCCGCGGCGCTGAAGGGCAATCCGGACATGGAGGCGGGCAGACAGGAGATGACCGACAGCTATGCGGAACTGATGGCCGCCGCACTGCGGCCGTACACACACCTTGAGCCCGACACCCTTCGGCTGTACTGCGCCGGCGCGCTCGGTGCGGCCGAGGCGCTCGCCGCCGAACTGAACCGCGGACGAGCGTCCGAGGACGATGTGGCCGACACCCTGACCGGCCTGGTCGTAGGCGGACTCCAGGCCCGAACCGACAGCCGGTGACCACGGACACGCGGACACGTCGTCGGACCCGGACGTGACCCGCCTGCCGGCCGGGCCCGCTCACCAACCGGCCGGGCCGGTCGCCGCCGACGCCGACCTGCGGAAGCCCGTACGGACCGGCCGGGAGAACCACTGGGATGCGGTCGTCGTGCGTCGAAGGGCCCGGGCGCCGGTCACTCCGGGTGCGTGACGGCCGCGAGGGCGCGCTCGCGGACGTCCGCCGACGGGTGGCGGCGCAGCTCGTGCAGGGGAGCGGGCGGAGCGCCCGGTGCCAGCCGTCGCCGTCAGCTATGACGCAGGCGACCTGGCCGTGCTGTTCGGCGGAGGTGCGGCATGACGCGCCAGGGAAGCCGCCGCGCCAACTCCGTGCGCCGGGCCGGCACCGGCCCGGCCCCGGCGAGGCCGCTGTTCGTCGAACACGACCTGAAGGCCGACGAGCACCGCGTCGGCCCGCACGACCACCTCACCCGGAGCGAGGTCCTCGCGCTGCTGCCGACCTCGCCGGTCTGGCCGCAGCAGAAGTACCGAGGAGTCACACCCGGCACCACGAGGCTCGCCGGGGCAGGCCGGATCCTCGACTGGTTGCTGAGCCACCCCGGCGACGGGTGGCAGGCCCGATGGCGGGCAGCCGACGCCGACCGCGGTAAGGACTGGATCGACGAGCTGAATGCCGGAGACCACCGATCCCCGGCCTCCAGGCGGAACGAGATCATCATGGGCCTGAACAGCCTGATGATCAGCCGGGTGGTGCTGCCCCGCTACGGCTTCCTGCGCGGCTACAAGGCCATGCGGCTCTTCAAGAACCTCCAGCAGATGTTCCCCGTCGGCCGGATCGAGAGGATGCGTGAATTCGGCGCGGAGGTCGGCATGACCCCCCGCCACATCGACGAAGGCCTTCGAGTGATCTCCGCGATGATCCTCTACACCGGCCGCGACCTCCACCAGCTCACCGCCGAGGACGTCTTCCATCTGCGGGCTGTCGGCCGACGGGACATCGGCGAAGCATACGTCGGCACCCACAGCGCCTGCGATCTGCTGCGCGGGGCCGGTGTCATCGACTGCAAGGACAACTTGAAGGACGCGCTGCGGCACGGACAACGGCCCACCACCGAGCTGGTCGACGCCTACAACATCCAGTCCACCCCAGTTCGCAACGTCTTGGTCCGCTACCTCGAAGAACGCAGCCCGGGCGTCGACTACGGCACCTTCCGCGGCCTGGTCGGCTCGCTGGCCGGCGTGTTCTGGGCCGATATCGAGGCCCACCACCCCGGCATCGACACCCTGCGCCTGCCGCAGGACGTGACCGACGGCTGGAAGCAGAGGCTGGTCACCTACACCGACAAGAGCGGGCAGGTCCGTGAACGGCGCTCGCGAGTCGATGTGATGATGCGGGTCCGGGGCTTCACCTGGACATCCAGGAGTGGGCGCACGACGATCCGTTCTGGGCCCAGTGGGCCGTCCCCAGCCCGATCACCCGCGGCGACGGAGCGGGGCAACCACAAGAACATCGCCCAGACCCACTCCCGGATGCACCAACGGGTCCGCGAACGCCTGCCCCACCTGCCGGCCCTGGTGGAGACCGCCGAACGCCTTCACCGGGAGGCAGCCGCGCTGCTGGCCGCGGCCGTTGCCACCCCCTTCGAGGAGGTCTTCGAGCACGAGGGCAGGCACTACCTGCACGTTCTGCCTAAGGTGAGCCAGGTTCCCAGCCGCCTGGACCACGCCTCCCGGCACGTCTACGTCCAGGAGGTCGGCGCCGACGCGCGCCGGATCAACCAGAGCGACGTCGAGGACGACGCTTTCTGGGCCTGGGCGGTCATCGAGACCCTGCCGCACACCGGCGTCCGTGTCGAGGAGCTGACCGAGATCAGCCACTTGGCGCTCGTCTCCTACAGCTCCCCGACACCGGCGAGGTCGTTCCGCTACTGCAGATCGTGCCGTCCAAGAGCAACGAGGAGCGGCTCCTGCTCGTCAGCCCCGAGCTGGCGAGCGTCCTGGCCACCGTCGTCAAGCGTCTGCGCGACGCCAACGGCGGCAAGATCCCGCTGGTCGCCCGCTACGACCACCACGAGCGCGTGACCGGGCCGCCTCTGCCTCACCTGTTCCAGCGCCGCCACTACTGGCAGGCCGAGGTGATGGGCGAGTCCGCGATCAAGCGACTGCTGGACACGACCCTGGCAGCCACCGGGCTTCGGGACAAGGCCGGAGAGCCGCTGCGCTACACCCCGCACGACTTCCGAAGGATGTTCGCCACCGAGGCCGTCACCGGCGGCCTGCCCGTCCACATCGCGGCCCGAATCCTCGGTCATAAGACGCTGACCACCACTCAGGCCTATCTCGCGGTCTTCCAGGACGACCTGGTGCGGACCTACCGCGGCTTCCTAGACCGCCGACGGGCCGATCGACCGCAGGAGGAATACCGGGAGCCCACCGAGCAGGAATGGCACGACTTCCAGCAGCATTTCGAGCTCCGCACGGTCTCTCTCGGCACTTGCGGTCGGCCCTACGGCACCCCCTGCAAGCACGAACACGCCTGCATCCGCTGCCCCGTCCTCCAGCTCGACCCCCGCCAGAAACCGCGTCTCATCGAGATCATCCAGAACCTGCGCGAACGCATCCGCGAAGCCCGCGCCAACGGCTGGCTCGGCGAAGTCGAAGGTCTCCAAGTCAGTTTCGACGCCGCCACCGCCAAGCTCAACAGCCTCAACCGGACCCGCGCCGACGGCCGGCCCCAGCTGGTCAACCTGGGCATGCCCCTCTTCACCGACACCCCGCCCACGACAGGAGAACCCGGCCATGTACCCGATACGCCTGATCTCGTTCGGCTACCTGCACCTCAACGGCGGCCCGCCGCCGACGGCTGACCGCGTCGAGGATGTCCGGGACCGGCTCCGCGACCCGGCTGCCGCACGCAGCGTCCTCGACCTCGACGGCCTCGACCACCGCGTCCAGCAGATCGTCATCAACACTCCCGGCGCCCGCGAACTGATCGACAACCTCGCCGACTACGCCGATCTCCCGGCTGGCCCCCGGCGCATCGCCATCGGATGCGCCGGAGGTCGGCACAGGGCATCCGGACTGTCCTGTCGCAAGTGATCTGGTCTGCGGATAAGGCTGTGACCTGCAACGACCACATCAACTGAGATGGCGGGCGGTCGAGAATCTCAGCTGATCTGGTTCCTACTGGTTGGATGCCGGGTGTTGTCTCAGCTGATCTGGTTCGGTGACGCCGTTTCGGACTGGAACCCTGGCTGGGCGGTCAGCCACGACTGGTAGTCCCTGAAGATCTTGGCGATGCTGTTCGGCTGCTCTCGTGTGTCGAAGAACTCGACGAGGAGCCGATGGAGAGTGATCACGGCCTCGGTGTCGGCTTGGGGCGTGAGCGGGTGGATCCAGCCGCTGGGGGCGAGGTGGCGGATCAGAGCCGGCCAGGTCAGGTTGTCGTCACGGTCGATTCGGACGACGAGCCATTCCCGAAAGCCTGTGAGCATGCTCCCAGAGGTGCCGGCGTCCAGGCCGAGGATGAAGGCGGTAGTCGTGGCGAAGGTGCCGTCGAGGCCATGCCTGGCTGGTTCCCGGCGAACGGCGGTGACGAGCCCCTGGTAGTGCTTGAACACGCCAACGTGGAGGGTCCGTTGGGCTTCGCTCAAGGGGTCGCCGGACGTGTTTCCGGATTGGCTGGACATGGTGCCCCGGTTCTTGAGCGGGTGGCTGGACATGTAGCGGTGAACGGTGCCGTAGGAGACATCGGCGTCGTGTTCGTCCAGCAGCAATTCCCAGACCAGTCTCACTGTGGGGAGTTGACCGGCGTGTCTGGCGGCATGCTCGTCCAGGATGATGTCGATGGCGGGGCCGACTCGCCCCTTGGCGTGGCCTGCGATGGCGGGGCGCTGTTTGCGCGGCGGTGGCGTGGGCGAGGCCAGGGCCTGGCGGATCATGTATGGACTGACGCGGTGTCGATCGGCGAGGCTTCGAACCGTCGAGCCTTCTTGTTCAGCGTCTCGCCGGATGGCAGCGAAGAGTGCGGGCTTGTCAGCGTTGGTGGTGACGTGGCGCTTGGGCTTGGTCGGCTCGGGGCGTTTCTGTCGCGCCAGGTCGACCAATGCCCGTTCAAGGACGTCCTGCCGCCGCCCGGTGACGGCTGCGAGTCGGTCGACTCTGGGGCGCTTCCCCTGGCCGTAGTCCGGCGGTCCGACAAGGTATCCGCGCAGGTAGCTGGGTTTGAGGTGGTTGGCGCGAGCCAGGCGACGGACGTAGGAGTCCGTGGTCTCCCCGGTTCTGGGGCGGGGCCGGACCGGTAGTAGGCGGGGGCGGTCACCGTCGTCGATGCCAGCGGTCACGAGGCGGGTTTGGTCTTGCGCGTCTGGGCCGCGTGGTCGAGCTTCACCTTCTGCAGCGATGTGCGGGTGATCTTCTCGGTGCCGTCCAGGATGGCGTCGATGGCGGCGCCGCAGATGAGATGGGACAGCGATCCGATCATGCCGCCGGTGCGGTCGTGCAGGTAGTGGGAGAGCCCTTCCAGGGTGCCGGGCCGGTGATCGTGCAGTCGTAGAGCCTGTTCGAGGGTGCTGATCAGCCCGGTCCATTCGTCGGTGCGGGGGAAGGAGACGGTTTCGATGACGCTGAACCGTCCGGCGATCTGACGGCCCCGGGTGCCGGCGAACAGTCCGTTCTCCTCCAGGTCGATCCCCGCGTAGACGAATGTGGCGGGGATGCGTTCGGAGAAGTACTTCAGGGTGTCGGAGACCTCGGCGCCGTTGCGGGTCGCGAGGGAGAGGTTGTGCAACTCGTCGACGCAAACGACGGTGACTCGGGCGTCGATGAGGACGCCGCAGACGGCCTCGATGACGTCAGTGATGTTGGCGCGCGTGGTGACCGGAAGGCCCAGGAAGCGGGCGAACTCGACGGCCAGCATGCGTGAGGTCGCGGCGGGCGGAACGGTGACGTAGACCACCGGGATCCGGCCGTCGACTCCAGGGTGCCGGCGCCGGTCAATGGTCTCGATGGACTTGCCGAACTGGGTGAGCGCGGTGGTCTTGCCGGTGCCGGCCGGACCGGAGAGGATCAGGCCGCGGCGCGCGCTGATCGCATGCCGATTGAGCAGTGTCAGGCGCCTGCCCGTGTGGACGACCGTGCGCAAGGTGGAGGTCGCCGCCACCGTCAGCCGGGTGTGGTAGTCGAGCCGGCCGTCGTCGTAGTCGAGCCGCTCGTCTTGGTCCATGCCGGTCCGGACGTTGTCGGGCAGCAGGACGGGTGGGGCCGGATCCTGCAGCGTGAACTCCCGCCAGCCTTCCAGGGTGGTGAGGTAGCGCTGCAGTTCTTCCCGGTCCAGAGCCGTGCGCCATCCATGCTGCCGGTCCGGGCCCTGTGCGGTAGCGGTCACCATCGGTTGTCGGCCTCCTTGAAGGGATCGAACACGCCGAGCGGGATGACCTTCGCGATCGGCCCGTCCTGCGTGCCGTCCCTTTCCTCGTCGTCATGGGGCGGCGGGTCGTCTGTTCGGGCCGATGGCGATTCGGGCTTGGGCAGCCTCGGCCCGGGGACCTGGGAGGCGGCCCGGGTCCGGGCGGCGACGCGCTGGTCGCGTCGGGACGGACGAGGCATCCGGGGGCCTTTCGCTCCGCCGGGCCCCTGCCCAGCTTGGGTCAGGAGTTCGGTGACGGCCTGGGCGATCTGTTCTTCGGTGGGGTCGGTCTCGCCCTGCCGACGCAGGTCAGCCGCGGCGTGGTCCCAAGCCAGGTCCCCGAAAGGCTGTGGGACGCTGCCCAGATGCTTCCACGGGATCGGGATCCAACCGCCTTCCCAGTGGTTGCGGACCCAGACCCAGTTGGCGTCGTAGGGGTCGCGGTGGACCTCCCATAGGTCCCGCTTGCGGGTGACCCCGGACGGCTGGCGCCGGAAGGGTCCCAGTTCCGCGTTGTCGTAGACGCGGTGGTTGATCTTGATTCCGTAGGAGTTGACGGCCCGCCAGGTCGCGGGCAGGAGCTCGACATAGTCGTCCGCGCCCAGGGCAAGGGGGTCATAGCCGGCGCTCTCGATCAGGCTGGCGTACTTCTCGTTCGGGGTGAAGGTGCGGCCGGGGCTGCCGGGGTCTCTGAGCCCGTCGTGGCGCCGATTTTGCCACTCTGCGACGAGCCATTCGTCCAGGAATTCCTGGATCTCCAGCATCGACCACTGCGGCTCGTCCTCGACGTTGCGGCCGCGGTGCTCGGCCGTGCGCCCCAGGTAGCCGGGCAGGAATTGGCAGAACATCGTGGCGACAGATTCAAGTGTGCGTTCGATGTGTGGCTTCTCCGCAGGCGAGCGGGGGTGGCAGGGCTGGAAGGTGATCTCCAGGGCTCGGCAGGCGGAGCGGAAGTTCTCCGAGATGAACGCCTTGCCCCGGTCGCAGACGATGGTCTCGGGGATGATGACCGGCCGGGCCGCCGCATGCTCCAAGCGCTCATCCAGGGACAGCAGTCTGCGGTGCGGCAGTACCGACCGGGACATCTTGAGGGCGTCGATCCATCCGGGCCGCATCGGCTCCGGAGTCAGTGCGCGGGCCAGCAGCAGCGAAGCGTCCACTGACTTGGTGGTCGGCCGGATGACTGAGGCGGCGATGGTGCGGGTGGCGACGTCGACGAGGCCGCAGAGCTCGACCCGGCCAGGCATCCCCTCATCGAGCCGGACCAGCACGTCCAGCGGGGTGGAGTCGATCTGCATCACCTCGCCGGGCGCCGCGACCTGCTCGTAGCGAAACGGGCCCTCGGGCTGGTCGGCCAGGGACCGGCGGGTGCGGGCAGAGCCGGTCACATGGACGCCGCCGGAAAGCTTCGCGAAGAGCCGGTAGAACGTGGCCCGCGACGGCATCTCCACCGCGTCCTTGCCGTGCTCGGCCGCCAGGATCTGGTCGGTCCGCCAGCGCGCGTACTCGATCGTCCGGGTGGAAGCGTCCACGCTCTCGGCGATGGCCTGGCAGATGGCCGACACGACGCGAGGGTCGGCCCGGCCGAGCAGCGACGCGTGCGGGGCGAGCCTGTGGTCCACCACCGCTTCGACGCCGCCGGCCTCGTAACGCTGCCGCTTGCGTTTGACGGTCCGGGCGCTGATCACCTCACCCAGCGCGGTCAGTTCGCCCGCCTTGCTCCGCTCGCGCTCCGCCAAGGAGCGAACGGCCGGATCGTACTCGGGGCTGGGCCTCGTCCCGGCCGGGGCATTCGGTGGCAGGCCGGTCAGGACCTGGACGAGGTGCCGCTGCCACCACAATGCGCGATCCGCCACCTCCTTCGGCAGATGCCCCAGCAACGCGGCCGAACCCAGAACGGCCCGCTCACTGGCACCAAGGACGGCGAAGTCCTCGGCGGCCTGAAGATGGGCCTGGTCCACCAGCATGCCGACGCCGTGAACGTCAGCGAGCCGAACCCGCATCCCGGTCAGCCCGACCACCGTGTAGGTGTGCTCCTCGAACCTGACACGATCACCCAGCCGCAGCCGTCCAGGACGCGCGGACCTCACGACCGCCCCCGGGCCGGCAGACGGACGGCCGTGGCGGCACCAAGCGGAGCCGAGACCAGGTCCGCCACCAGCTCGTGCCTCCAGAGCAGGTGGTAGAGCACCGGCAGCACTGCCAGCCGATCCCCAACCCGCTCGGCACCCGCAAGCAGCACCTGCGGTCTAGCGAACACCTCCCGTAGCTGGCCTGCTATCGGCGCGCGGTGGCAGCGCGGATGCCTGTAGCGCGCCAGCCAGCGCAAATTCACCCGGAACGGCTGATCCAGATCGCCGACCACCCGAAACCTCCAGCCCGCCGTCTCGCAGACCCGCGCGGTGAACGCGAAGACCTCGGCGGACTCCTCATCGACCAGGTTCTCAGGCCGGACATCGACGACCACACCGGTGCCATCGACGAGCCGCGCGAAGTAGTCCGGGGTGTGCTCGCGGTTGCGCGCCCCGTCCTTCCAGACGAGACGGAAGGGCTGGGAGGCCAAGGCGGTAACGGCGGGGTCGAAGTCCAGAGCCATCGCGGCATCCCGCTCAACCCACGACTCGTAGCCCACCAGGGAACGCGACGTCGCCGCCCAGTACTCACCCGTGAAGTTCTTCTGCCCCTTGAACGCAGTGAACTTCCGAGCGGGCAAGGCACGTTCAAAGGGCTCGGCCCAGTGCCGGGCCAGTGGACCGAGCCGCTCGGAGCCGTCGGCCCCGACGAAACCGACCTGGATATCCGAGAGCCTCTCCCAGGCCGGAACGGCCTCCGCCGGCTCACCCACAAGCACCTCCTCGCCTCCATCGCCCTGGCAGTGCGAGAGTGGGGCATCCTGCGGATCACCGTGGCCCGGAACCGGATCGCGTCACGCGAACGGGTGACAGCCCGTCTCAGGCAATCTGGTCGATGCAGCCCAGCATGGGTGGGTCAGTGGCACAGCGCCTGCTGGGCCAGGGCCAGCGTGACCTTGATGTCGTCGCTCCACGAGCAGACCTCCAGCCACGACAGATACTGAACTTGATTGAGTGATGTCGGAGCCGTTCGCCTGACAGCGGTGGGCGGGCTCCGATAGCCCTGGGTTCGTGAGGTACGCGCAGGGCGGCGGGTTGACCGACGTCGAGAGGGCCGCGCGGGAGCGGATCCGGCTGCAGGCCGTGGAACGCTTCGAGGGCGGGGAGAAGAACCGGGAGATCGCTGCCGCGCTGCGGGTGAGCGAGCGGTCGGTGAAACGGTGGCGCCTGGCCTGGCACGAGCGTAGAGAGGCCGGCGTCCAGTCGAAGGGATCACCGGGCCGCCCGAGGCTCGGTCCGGCTCAGATCGCCAGGCTGGAGCGGGAGTTGGAGCGCGGGCCGCTGGCTCACGGCTGGCCGGACCAGCGGTGGACGCTGGCGCGGATCAAGACGCTGATCGGCCGGCTGTTCCACGTGAGCTACACGGTGGAGGGCACCTGGCGACTGCTGAGACGGCACGGCTGGTCCTGGCAGCAGCCGGCCCGGCGGGTGATCGAACGCGACGACCAGGCGGTCGAGGTCTGGAAGAAGGAGACCTGGCCGCTGGTAAGAGCACCGCGGCGGCGTGCGACGGCTGGATCGTCTTCGAGGACGAAGCAGGCCAGTCGATGACGCCGCCGCGCGCGAAAAGCTGGGGACGCAGGGGCTGCACGCCGGTGGTCCGGGTGCGCGGCCGGGGCTCGGGCCGGGTGTCCATGGCCGGGCTGACCTGCTATAAGCCGAGGAAGCGGTCCCGGATGTTCTACTCGATCCGCGAGTACCGGGGCCGCAAGGGCGAGCCGAAGGGCATCGGCTGGCGCGACCTGCGCGACCTCCTGGTCAGGGCGCACATCCAGCTCCGCGGCCCGATCGTGCTCGTGTGGGACAACCTGCGCATGCACCTGGTCGAACCGATGCGGCAGTTCATCGCCGACCACGCCGACTGGCTCACCGTCTTCCAACTTCCGAATTAATCACCTGACTTGAACCCGCAGGTGGGCATCTGGTCGCTGGTAGAACGCGACATCGGCAACCTCGCCGCAGCCGACCTCGGCCAGATCACCCGCGCCGTCAAGCGCAGACTCAAACAGATCCAGTACCGCCCAGACCTGGTCGACGGCTGCCTCGCCGGCACCGGCCTGATCACCGACAGCTGACCGACATCACGCATTCAAGTTCAGTAGCGCCGTACCAGGACGGCCCCGCCCGAGTACGAGGGGCCGGCGACCGATCGAGGTGGTCGCCGGCTGGGCAGGCCGAGATCGCAGGATCGCCGCCGGGGCACGAAATTCCCCGAGGGCTGTGGTCACGTGGTTTCCCGGAGTCCTTTCCGGCTACCCGCTATCCGGATGAAGAGACGACATTTATCGTGTAGGTCGCCGTGAATCTGCAGTCGTGACCGGCCAGCGCCGCTATGTTGTGCAGGCAATCGATCGTCTGGAATCCCGCCAGTTCATCGAAGCGTACCTTGCGCTTGAAGCAGCCGAAATAATGCACCGTGTCGACGCTGCCGAGCTCGACGATGTCCTGTGTCAGATCGGGGTCGAAGATCATCATCTGATTGAGGTGCCCCGTGCTCTCCTCTCCGAAGTGGGAAACGGTGAGTCGCCTCGTGACGCTGTACGTGAGGCTCTGGCCCGGTGCGAGGGACTGCGCCCCGCTCGGATGCATCGGTTGTCCGTCGCTTCTCTGGTAGAGATTCTCGGACTGGAATTCCTGCTCGTCGTCGACGGCGCGGACCGTGCGAATGTTGATGACGCCCTTCGGTGATACGTGGGAAGTTCCCGTATTGGTTATGGCCGCCAATGTGACGTCAATTCTCTTCTCGGCCATGGCATTTCCTCCTCCTGATCTCCACGTCGCGCGGCCGGTTTCCTTGCCCGGTGGCTCGCACGGCCTGTCGCCGACAGTGGCTGTTTTCCTGCCCTTGAGTCGATTTCGCAACCGATGAGGAGCTGCAGCTCGATGTCGACGAGCGGGTGACGTGTTCGGCGATCGCGCGGCACGACCGGACGAAAGGGCTGCGAAACGCGTCCGGAATCCTCGGACGCCCGGTTCCGCCACCGCTCCAGTATCCGTTTCAGTCTGCTCCTTCGAATCAGGTGCCGCATCTCGACCCCGTTCGTCGATTTCGGCTTGTTCGGGGTGGTGTTGAGGCGTCGAGGGTCGGACCGGTGCCGGTCGGGCATCCTTCGATGGGGATGCCCGGAGCCGGATGTGCCGCAGCCCTCGGCGGAGGGCGCGAGTCAGGCACGCCGGACGATGGCACCGACGGAGATCGCCGGTCGGTGCCGGTGAAGGCGGTGCCCGTCATCGCGCCGCGCCGCGGGAGCCGCCGGAGGCCCTCGACCGGGTACTCGCCGCGCCCCGTGCGAGAGCCCTGCGGGCCAGGTCCGGACTTGCCGCGGCGACCGTCGCCACACGTTGCGACCGACGGCCGTATCCGGAACCGCCGGGGCGGTCGTCCGCCGCCATCGGCAGGAGGACGAAGCATCGGCGGTGTGCCGTCACAGTTCGGTCGTCGGGTCGTTCCCGGCATGACCCGGCGGGTGCGGCCCCGGGGGCGCTGCGGCCCTGCCCCACCCGAGGCGGATGCTCCGGTCGGCGCGGTCGAGTCGGGGAGCGTCCGGTTGTCGTTCGGGGCTGTCCGGTTTTCCGGTGCCGGTCGATTTCCCCGCGGGTACTGAACTTGAACTCGTGATGTCGGTCGGCTCGTGGCGGAGGCGTCAGGATCCGAAACCGCCGGATGTTGCCGGCTCGGGTTCAGGACGGTGGATGCAGCCAGCGCCGCGCCGCAGCGAGATTCACCTCGATGTCATCGCTCCATGAGCAGACCTCCAGCCATGAGAGGTAGCCGCCTTGCGCGAAGACCAGGACCTCGCCGGGGCACTCGCCGGTGTCGGTGAACAGCTGTACGTCGGCAGCCACAACGGTGCCGGGCCCCGTTGGCGCGGGCTCCAGAGCGTCGGCGTCGAGTCCGAAGTAGGCAGTGCCGCAGCCGCACATACAACGGGACTGCACCCTGAGTTGGGGCACCTGCCGTCGGAGGGCGTCGTGGGCGGGCTCGTCCGGGTTCAGGACGAGGTCAAGCACGTCGGCTACGTCCTCGGGCAGGCTGTCGGTCATGCCCGCCACCGTAGCTGACCAGCGACTTTGGGCTTCGACCAAATTCGGGTCCGCCGACTCGACGCTCACAGGTCCAGGGCCAGGTCGGTGCCGGCGAGGCAGCCGTCGATGACCTCCGGCCGGTACTGCAGCATCTTCAGTTTGCGCTTCACGGCGCGGGTGACCTGGCCGAGGTCGGCCGCGGCGAGGTTGCCGATGTCACGCTTGACCAGCGACCAGACGCCCTCGGTCGGGTTGAGGTCCGGAGCATAGGTGGGCAGCTGGAACACGGTGAGCCACTCGGCGTTCGCGTCGATGAACTCCCGCATGCCGGCCGTCAGGTGCAGGCGGACGTTGTCCCAGACCAGCACGATCGAGCCGCCGAGCTGGATGCGGGCGCTGACGATCAGGTCGCGGAAGTCGCGCCAGCCGAAGCCCTTCGGCTCGTCCTTGCGGCCCCGGTACTCGCGGATCGCGTAGATCAACCTGGATCGCTCGCCCGGCTTGTAGCAGGCCATGCCCGCCGTCGACACGCGCCCCGAGCCCCGGCCCCTCACCCGAACGACCGGTGTCCGGCCGATCCGGCCCCAGGTCCTGGCACGCGGCGGAGTCATCGACTGCCCGGCCTCGTCCTCGAAGACGATCGAGGCCCCGCGCTCCGCCGCGGTGCTCTTACCCGCGGCCAGGTCTCCTCCTTCCACACCTCGACCGCGTCGTCATCGCGCTCGATTGCCCGTCGAGTGGGTTGCTGCCAGCTCCAGCCGTGCCGCTTCAACAGCCGCCAGGTGCCCTCCACCGTGTACGAGACATGGAACAGCCGGCCGATCAGCGTCTTGATCCGCGCCAGCGTCCACCGCTGGTCCGCCCAGCCGTGAGCCAACGGGCCACACTCCAACTCCCGCTCCAGCCTGGCAATCTGGGCTTCGCTGAGTCGAGGTCTTCCCGGCGACCCCTTCGATCGGACTCCAGCTTCTCCGCCCTCGCGCCAGGCCCGGCGCCACCGCTCGACCGACCGCACGCTGATCCGCAGGGCAGCGGCAATCTCCGCGGTCCTCTGCCCACCCTCGAAACGCTCCACGGCCTGAAGCCGTAACCGCTCTCGCGTGGTTCTCTCGGCGTCGGTCAGCCCGCCGCCCTGCGCGTATCTCACACCCCAGGGCTACCGGTGCCGACACCAACTGTCAGGCGAACGGCACCGACATCACCCAATCAAGTTCAGTAGCCCGCCTCGGCAAAGACCAGGACTTCGCCAGGGCAATCGCCGTTCCCGTGTAGATCTGTGCTGCTGCTACTACCACCGTGCTCGCCCCGGAGGGCGCCGGTCGGACCGATGCGGTGTCGAGCTCGAAGTAGGCGGTGCCACATCCACAGGTACAGCGCTCTCGAACCCGGAGGTGGGGTACTTGATCGCGGAGCGCCAGATGAACGGAATCGTCGCTGCTGAGAAGGACGTCGAGAATGTCAGCCACGTCAGGGGGAAGGGCCTCTGCCATATCAGCACCGTATCCGACCCAACCCACCCTGCCGGACCAGATCAATTGAGACGCCAAGCGAATCGAACCAAGTCATTTGAGACTGGGACCAGGTCGAGCGAGACGGGACACCGGAGGTCGGCACAGGGCATCCGGACTTACCGAAATCCTTGCCACCGAAATTCGACACAGCGGCCACCAGGTCGAGGTCGAGCACCTCCACGTCCACCTGCCCCGCGTCTTGAAGCCGGCCAGCCCGTGACGTGCCGAAGCGCGATACTGTCACCGCAGGTCACCCCCTTACTAGGCGTGGTCGAGCGGCGAGGATCGGTGGTTGTCCCCCAGGGCGGTTGCTCAGCTTTTCTGTCACCTTCTGTTCGCAGAAGACTTGCACCGGGTGGTGTGAAGGGCTGGTCCGATGGCGCGTGTGTGCCGCAGAGGCGTCGGTTGCGGCCCGGCCGGTGCAAGCAAGTGGATTGGATCGCCGAGCCTTGGACGCAGCGCCGCACCTGGTCGGCCACCATCGGCGCGTGCTACTGCATGATCTCCCGGTGCGGGTGGTCGAAGGACGAGGGGCAGTAGTAGAGCTGCATGTTGTAGCTTCGCCCGATCATGATGCCGATGTCCTCGTTGAGGTCCCGGTCCTCGACGGGGTCCCAGCTGTTGCCGTCCAGAGCGCCGGAGCTGATCGTCAGCAGTGGACGCATGACGCAGTCGCAGGTCGCACACCGCATGACCCAGGGATCGCAAAAACTCCACGGCCCCCAGCCGCCCACCTTCCACCCCGGGGCGACCGACAGCTCGTACTGGTAGTAGGCCCGGAACTCCTCGGGATAGAGGTATCGGGGATCGGCGCCGGTGAACTCCCTCTCGCACCAGTCCTCGATGCGCTCCCTGAGGTCGTCTTCCAGCTCGAACGGCGACTGGTACTCGGTCACTACCTCGGGGTGCAGCACGCACGGCTCGGGCACGTAGTCACCGTAGTGCGGCACGTCCGCAGGCTGCGGCACCTCGGCCAGCAGCTCGCCCACCTCCGTGGAGGAGCGCCACACCACCCTGGCGGCGGGCATCCACTGCGGTTCGTGGTTCAGCGGGCACCACAGCACCTGGAGCAGGTCCGCGCCCTGAGGGCAGGGCAGGCCGGGTATGTCGCGTGCATAGAGCTGGGCCACCGGCAGCAGGGCGTTCGGCTCCCCGCACCACGGGTGCCCCTGGTACGTCGCATTGAGCGCCGCCCGCCACTCCTCGGTCGTGCTCCAGCCCGCCTGGCCGGCCTTGTGGAGCTCACGGCGCAGCCTGACCTCGGCCGGCGACACCGGCGGCAGGTCGTCCTCCGGGTGCGGGCCCTGGCAGACCGGCCAGGGCTCCCCGGCCGGCCACAGCATCGGGCCGCCGACCGAGCTGTCGTGAACGGTCGGCGCGCCCAGACGCGGGTGCAGGCGGACTGTCTGCCGTGCGAGAGGTGCCAGTTCCGGGAAGACCACAGCGATGTCCGTGCGGCGGGGCGGGGTTGTGCGGGCCATGAAGACCGTCTTTCAACAGAGCGGGAGTACGGAACGGGCTCCGGCCAGCACTCGCTGACGGATGCGGCCCGGAACGCGCATGATGTCAGAACAGGGGGCGGGGCAGACTACGCCGGTCCAAGTGGGTGCGATCGACGCAGGTTCTCACTGCTGGAGGAGCGTCACACCCAGGGGAATACAACCGGACGAGTCCGGGCTCGGGAGTCAAGATCAGCAGTGCCTACGGCTGCGCGTCTTGACTGCGTTGCCCGACAGCAGACGGCCCAGCGCGTCGAGTTGCGCCGAAGCGGCTGGTGACAACTATCGCGCCCAAGTGACATCTATCGGTCCTCAGCACACGTGAGCGGTGCCGTGTCAGCAGTCGCCCTGGTAGTCGCCTTCGAACATGGACCCGATGTTGGTCCGCTGGAAGGCGTTCTTCCAGACCGGATCGTGCTTCATCCAACCGATCATTGCTTCCGCAACTTTTTCGCGGGAGATGGTCCGGGTCTGGTAGTGCTCGGACGGAACGCCGTCGCGGTATTCCAACTGGAACGTGTTGTCCTCGCGCAGCCAGACCTGGACATACCAGTCGCCCGGCTTCTCCTCCACCCGTTCGAGCACCAGCGACCCACCCCGCATGAGGTGGCCCACCCGCGCACCGACCATCGGCTTCGTCGGCCGCTTCGACAGCACAACCGTGCCGCTCTTCAACACCAGCATGCCGAGATCATGCCGGACGCTGCCGACAGACCCGTAGTCCGGAAAAGGTCCCGAGGCATGCTCCCGCGACAGTGCGAGTGCGGTGAGCGCGGCCGCCGCCGGGCGGCCCCGATGGGCGTCGGCGAGCGCGCCCAGCGCCGCCGTCAGCGCCTGCGGCCCGGCCGCGGGGTCGACCAGCCCGCGCAGCGCGGCCGCCCTGATGCCCGCCAGGTCCGGATCGGCGGCGAGCAGGTCGGCGATGCCGGCGAGCAGCGGCCGGTGGTCGTCGTCCGCGGGCAGGTCGGCGAGGTGGGCCAGCCTCCGGCGGGACGGCAGGTCCCGGTCCTCGCCGGCGTCGGGGGTGTCCGTCCGTGCGGCGGCGGCGAGTTCGACGACGGTGCCGTGCAGCAGGCTGCCGGGGGCGGCGCCGCCGAGGGGGTGCGGCAGTCCGGAGGCGGCGAGCGCGCGGACGGTGCCGGCCGCCTCCCGCCAGGCGCCTCGGTTCGCCGGATCGGTGACCGCCCGTCGGGCCACGTCCGCGGTCCCCGGGGCCCAGACGGCCCACCACGCCAGTGCGGCGAGGGCGGGCGAGGCGACCTCCGGCTCCGGCGCGGCGGCGACGGAGGCCACCAGGCGGGCGTAGCGGGCCCGGTGGGTCCCGGGGAGGCGTCCCGGGTCGGCCCGGAGTACGGCGCGGCGCACCGGTGGCTCGGCCACGTACGTCACGGTGCTGGCCCTCGACGCGGTACGCGGCGACCAGCAGGTCGGCGGCGGCCCGCGACGGCAGGTGCTCCGCCGCGAGGCGTACGGCTTCCTTGCGGCTGGTCACCCTGCTGTCCCGGGCCCCGGACAGCAGATCGCCGAGCCGCTCGGCGAGATCGCCGGGCGGGGCGAAGCGGGCGGCCCGGGTGGCCGCGTGGACGGCCTCGGCACGCCCGTACAGCGGCAGGGTGGCGTCGTTCGCCGCCGCGGCGGCGAGGCGGGCGGCGGCCCGCCACTGGCGCGGCGTCCAGCGGCTCGCCGACCGGGTCTCCGGCAGGGGCGCACGGTGCGGCCGTTCGAGGAACCGCCCGTACGGCGGGGTGGGGGCGAGCAGCGGGTCGAGCAGGTCGGTGCGCTGCTCGGCCAGGACGGCGCGCACCGGTTCCAGGACGGCGGCGGAGGGTTCGAGTTCGAGGATCTCGGCGACCCGGGCCCCGCGGGTGCGCGGGTCGTCCAGCCACAGGGCGGCGGCTGTGCCGAACGCCGCGTCCGACCCGAACTGGAGGGCGTGCAGCAGGAGTTCCTGCAGCTCCGGGATACCGCGGGCGCGTCGGCCGAGGGAGCGGGCCAGGGTGAGCAGCAGCCAGTAGTCCGCGGTGTCGGCCATGGCGTCCAGCCACGGCCGCAGGGTCGCGAACACGGCATGCTCCTGGCCCCGCCGCAGCCGGTGCTCCAGACGGCCGAGTTCCACCGTGCCGGTCTGCCCGGCGATCCGCCGCAGGCTCCGCAGTGCCCAGGCGACCAGCTCCGTTCCGTCGGCGACGGCGTGCTCGCGCAGCACCTCGGTGACCAGCCGCTGCAGGGCGGCGCGGGTCGCGTACGAGCAGTCACGGGCGTCGACCGCGTCGTGCACGGCGGCGTCGAGGAGGGGTACCGCCTCGTGGGTCAGCAGCCGTGCGGGCACCTGGACGAGCGCGGACAGCGCCGCGCAACGCACCGGGTCCTGCTCGTTGCGCAGCCGGGGCAGCAGGCCGCACGCGCGCCACGAGGGGAAGACGCCCCCGCCGGCGCCGGGGGCGGCCGTCCCGAACGGCCTGCGGACCCGTCCGGCGCGCCTTCTACCGGCCCTTCCCCCGGTCCCGGCCCTCGGCAACACCCGCCTGCCCGTCCGGTACACCACCAGCACCCCACCCCCGACGGCCCGGGCGGACCGGTCCCCGTACCGCGCCCGCCGCCCGGTTCGTCCGGATGGGGTTGCAGTTGCGTCTCCGTTCCGTTTCGGCGTGGGTACGAAGTGGGCAGTGGTCCGGGATGGTGGAGGCAACTACTCGTGCGGCAAGGGAAGTTGCCATGGGGGACGGTCTGGGGTCGGGAGCGGCCGTGGTGGCGGCGCTGCTCGGCGACGGAGCGCATCAGGCGGTGGCGGACGTGGTGCGGGCACGGCTGCGGATGATGCCGGAGGGGTCGCAGGCGCTCGCCGCCGCCGCGGCGAACCCGCAGGACCCGAAGGCGCGAACGCTGCTGACCGCGGCCGTCGCCCGACTGCTGGCCTCCGACGTGGCGTTCGCGCAGTACCTGGCCACCACGGAGCTCGGGAAGCCCTCCGAGTCACCCTCCGGCCCGCAGACCGTCCAGCTGCGGACGGGTCCGGTCGGCGCACCGCCGGCGAAGGACCCCGGCACCGTGCAGCTGCGGACGGGCCCACGGCCGGATGGCCCCGCCACCGTCCAGCTGCGGACGGGCCCGGAGGCCGCCCGCGCCCGGCTGCTCGCCGGGCGGCGGAGCAGCGCCGGCATCGTGGTGGCGCTCGCCCTGGTGCTGATCACCTCTCTGGTGGCGCTCGGCATCCACCTGAGTTCGCGCCCGCTGCTGAAGCCCGGCGGGCCCGACCTGGCGCACGCCGCGCAGCCGCTCCGGGACCCGGCGCTGCTCCGCGCGGTGCTGCCCGACGAGGGCGCGATGCCGATCGGCTGGCGGGTGCAGCGGGCGCCGGAGTCGGGGACGGGAACGGGGACGGGTACCGAGACCGGGGCCGGGACGGGTGCGGGCGTCCCCGGCCCGCTCCCCTGCCTGCCGCCGGACGCCTGTGACCGTCGACTCGCCTACGCCACCGTCACGTTCGTCGCGGCCTCGGCGCAGACCGTGGAGTTCACCGCGACCGCCTTCACCTCCCCCGAGACCGCCGCCCGTGCCTTCGACGCCATGCTCGAACGCACCGCCGGCGAACAGCCGACGCCGGCGGCCGTCCCCCGGATCGGCGACCAGAGCGCCATCCGCACCCAGGGCAGCGGCACGGCGGTCGCGCTGGTCCGGGTCGGCAGCACGCTGCTCCTCGTGCGCGGCCAGGGGCCGGGCGCCGGCCTCGCCGCGCCCGGACTCACCCTCCTCACCCAGCTGTTCGCCGAACGCGCCCGGCAGGCGCAGGACGGCCTCACCCCCGACACCTCCGCGCGGGGGACGGCGGACTGAGGCACGGCCCGGCGGTCAGGGCTTGTCGACGTGGGGGGAACGGCCGCCACCCGACCGCTGCCGTTCCCGTCGCCGATGAGCAACTCGCGGATGTACAGCCGCCCAGCGTCCGGAGAGAGGATCGGCACCGGCCCCCGGGGGAGAGCGCGGCCGGTACCCGGCCGGCCGGGCCGCAGGTCCCATCCGACCCCGACCCCGACCCCGGCCCCGGCCCCGGCCCCGGCTCCGGCCCCAGGGCGGCAACGATCAGCGGGAGGCCGCTCATGCATGATGACAGGATGAACCGCAGCGAGCAGCGCTTCCTCGTCATCGTGCTGTCGAACTTCGCGAAGGGCTTCGACAAGTACCGCTGCACCTCCTTCGACAGCCAGGGCCTGTTGTGAAAGTGCTGGTCACGGGTGGTCTGGCCGGCATGGGTGCCGTCGTGTCAGTGGCGTCATGCATGATCGGCGCGTCAGTTCATCTGAAGGGATGGGGGTAGGGGCCGTGCAGATCACGAACCAGCAGGTGGCAGAGCACGCGTTTCTGCGCGGGATGTACGAAGACTCGTACTTCCCCGATCACGTCGTAGACCAGGGCAGGACGATCCTGCTGCGACTGTGCGAGCGGATCGAGGCCGAGCAGCCGTCGGATCTGCAGGCCCTGTATGCGCTCACCCGGGCCGCAACGGAGGAGTTCAACCTGCTGGAAGCCGAGTTCGAGGCTGCTGGAAGTGAGATCGAGACGGTCGCGCGTGAGTGGATCGGCGATGAATTCTGGTTCGTCGCGTCGGCATACGGGTTCACGGACGCAGACGGGGAGGCGCTCATCGCCGGCCGGGACTGGTGAGCGGGACTGGCAGGCACTGCGTCGGTCAGAGTCACTCGTTGATGGCTGCGACCAGTACGGTGGCCTCGTAACGCACGGCCGGCTTGTCGTATCTCGTGGCCACCGCCCGGTGCCGTTTCAGGCGGTCGATCCCGCACTCGACCGCGTGCCGCTGCTTGTAGTCATCCTTGTCGGACTTGGGCGGGTGGCCGCCTCGGGAACCGAGCTTCCTGCGGTGGCGAATCCGGTCGCCCTTTTCTGGGATGGCGCCCTTCACGCCGTGCCTGCGCAGGTGGGCGTTGGGCGCGCTTCGCGCGGGAGCCGTAGGCCTTGGCTGCGCGGACCTTGTCCGGCTTCGTGCGGGGTCGGCCCGATTCGGTCCGGGGTACCCGGATGCCATCGAGGACCGCCTGGAACAAGGGGCTGTCGTGCCGCTGGCCGACTGTGACGAGCAGGGACAGCGACTTCTGTCCCTGCTCGACCGCCGAGTGCGGTTCGGTGGTCAGTCCGCCGGGCGAACGCCCGAGGCCGTGGTCGTCGGGCTCGGCACCGACGCCTCCGGGAGGCTCCTTTGGGAGGTCCCCCTGCCGACGGGACCAGGTGCGCGGACGGCCCGGCTTCTTGCCCGGAGGGCGGGCAGGGTCTCGGCGCCGGTGGCGGTGCGCACGGTGACGCCCCGTGAGGATGCTCAGCTCTCCTTGCCCTGGACGGCCTCGGCGTCGATCTCGGCGATCAGGTTCTCGATGAGGCCCTTGATCTCGTCGCGGATCGGGCGCACGGCCTCGACGCCCTGGCCGGCCGGGTCGTCCAGCTTCCAGTCGAGGTACTTCTTGCCGGGGAAGTACGGGCAGGCGTCGCCGCAGCCCATGGTGATGACGTAGTCGGACGCCTGGACGGCCTCGGTGGTGAGGATCTTCGGCTTCTGGTCGGAGATGTCGATGCCCAGCTCGGCCATCGCGGCGACGGCGGCCGGGTTGACCTGGTCGCCGGGCACGGAGCCTGCGGAGCGGACCTCGACGCGGCCTGCGGCGAGGTGGGCGAGGAAGCCTGCGGCCATCTGGGAGCGGCCGGCGTTGTGGATGCAGACGAACAGCACGGAGGCGATCGGCGCGGTGGTCATCACAGGGGTGTCCTTCGGTTGTGCGGTGCCCGCTGCGGGACGGGCAGGGGGCTGCTTCAGCTCGCCGGGAGCGAGTTCGGCGAGGAGCGCTTCCACGCGCGGGCCGATCCGGTCGCGGATGGCTCGGCAGGCATCCCCGGTGGCGGCCGGGAGGTAGGGGGCTCGCCTGGCGGGCCCGACACGGGTAACGTATCAGCCCATGGTGACATCAGTCGACAGTGACGTATTGAAGGCTCTGGCCGACCCGCTTCGGATGCAGATCGTCGCCCTCCTGGCCGAGGAGGCGCTGTGCACGACGCATCTGGTCGAGGAGACCGGCGCCCGGCAGACGAACCTGTCGAACCACCTGAAGATCCTGCGCGAGGCGGGGCTGGTCGACACCGAGCCCTGCGGGCGCTTCACGTACTACAAGCTCCGCGCCGACGCCTTGGAGGCCGTCGCCGGGGAGTTCGCAGGGCTGGCCGCCACCGCCCGCGAAGCCGCTGCGGAAGGCCGCAAGCGGTCCTGCTGAGCCACCCCGGCCCTACCCCTGGCGGCCCCACTCCGCCCTGCACGAGGAGTACCTGTTGAGCGCCACAGACGAGGCGAGACCCGAGATCACCGAGGCCGAGCCCCTCGCCGTCGAGCCTCCCCCAGCCTCCGGCCGGGGGTACCCCCATGCCACTGCGCTGCCGAACCGGGTGGCGGCCGAGCTGGTCGGCACCGCCGCCCTGGTCGCGGTCGTGGTCGGCTCCGGCATCCAGGCCACCGAGCTCACCAAGGACGTCGGCCTGCAACTGCTGGCCAACTCCCTGGCCACCGTCTTCGGCCTCGGCGTCCTCATCCTGCTACTCGGCCCGGTCTCCGGCGCGCACTTCAACCCGGTCGTCACACTGGCCGAGTGGTGGAGCGGCCGCAAGGCCCCGAAGGGCCTCGGCCTGCGGGAGGTCTCCGCCTACATCCCGGCGCAGATCGTCGGCGCCGTCGCCGGGGCGATGCTGGCGGACGCCATGTTCGGCGAGCAGTTGGTGAAGTGGTCGACCCACGACCGCTCGGCCGGGCACCTGCTGCTCGGCGAGGTCGTCGCCACCGCCGGACTGGTCCTGCTGATCTTCGGCCTGGCCAGGACGGACCACCTGCGCTTCGCCCCGGTCGCGGTCGCCTCCTACATCGGCGCCGCGTACTGGTTCACCTCCTCCACCTCGTTCGCCAATCCCGCGGTGACGATCGGGCGGGCCTTCACCGACACCTTCGCCGGCATCGCCCCGGGCTCGCTGCCCGGCTTCGTCGGCATGCAGCTGATCGGCGGCGCGCTCGGCCTGGCCCTGGTCGCGCTGATCTTCACCCACCGCACCGGGGCCACCGCCGAGTGAGCGGGGTCCGGCGCGTCCAGGTCCTCGTCGTCGGGGCCGGCCAGGCGGGCCTGGCCGCCGGGTACCACCTGCGGCGCGCCGGACTCGACTTCGCCGTCCTCGACGCCTCCGCAGCCCCTGGCGGCGCCTGGCAGCACTACTGGGAGAGCCTGCGGCTGTTCTCCCCCGCCGCGTACTCGTCCCTGCCCGGCCGTCCGATGCCGGGCCAGGCCGGACAGGACTGGCCGGACGCCACTCACGTCGTGAACTACCTGACCGAGTACGAGAAGCGGTACGAGCTTCCCGTCCACCGCCCCGTGAAGGTCCGGGCCGTGGAGAACGCGGACGGCGGCGGTCTACTGGCCCGTACCGACGAGGGCACCTGGCACACGCGGGTACTGGTCAGCGCCACCGGCACCTGGTCGAGGCCGTTCATCCCCACCGTGCCCGGCCGGGAGCTGTTCACCGGACGCCAGCTCCACACCACCCACTACCGCCGGGCCGAGGACTTCACCGGCCGGCGGGTCGTGGTGGTGGGCGGCGGCAACTCCGGTGCGCAGATCGCCGCCGACCTCACCGGCCTCGCCGAGGCGGTGCGCTGGGTGACCCGCCGCCCGGCCCGCCTCCTGCCGGAGGAGATCGACGGCCGGGCCTTGTTCGGTATCGCCACCCGCCGCGTCCAGGCCGGAGGTCCGCGCATCTCGGACCTCGGCGACATCGTCGCCGTCCCGCCCGTGCGCCAGGCCCGCGCCGCGGGCGTCCTGACCGACCACCGCATGTTCACCGCCCTCACCCCGGACGGCCCGCACTGGCCGGACGGAGAGACGTGGCCGGCCGACACGATCATCTGGTGCACCGGATTCCGCCCCGCCCTCTCGCATCTCGTCCCACTCGGCCTTCGTGCCGGCGACCGCGGCCGCATCGCCACCACCGGCACCCGCGCCGTGAGCGATCCGCGAGTGCACCTGCTCGGCTACGGAGACTGGACCGGATCCGCCTCCGCCACCCTCATCGGCGTCGGCCGCACCGCCCGGCAGACCGTCGCCGAGATCACCGATACCTTGCGATGACCGGCTCCGGTGCCGGGCGCAGGCGGAGCGGCCGGCTCAGGTCGTGAGGGCGGCGGCGGCAGCACGCCGGGCGGAGCGGCCGGCCTGTAGAGCTCGGCGAGTTCGAGGAACTGGGCGAACTCCTCGCGTGCCCAGGCGATGTCGATGGTCATCGCCGCATGTTCCTCCGCCACCGTCCGAACCCGCCACCCCTTCGCGCGGGGATGTGCCGAGGCGGCCCGGCCGAGGGCCTGCGGCAGCGTCAGCCGATCACCGGGCTGCGGCGCTCGATCAGCAGGACGTCCCGCCAGGTGCCGTGGTGGCGGCCGATGCGTTCGCGGATGCCGATCAAGCGGAACCCGGCCTTGGCGTGGACGGCCAGGCTGGCAGCGTTCTCCGGGAACACGCCGGACTGGATCGTCCAGATCCCGGCCGCCTCCGTGGAGTCGGTCAGCGCCCCGAGGAGCCGGCCGGCCACGCCCCGGCCGCGCGCCTCGGGGTGGACGTAGACGGAGTGCTCGACCACCCCGGTGTACACGCACCGGTCCGAGACCCTCGACACGGCCACCCAGCCCAGCACCCGACCGTCCTCGTCGAGGGCGACGTACCGGTGCTCGGGCAGCCTGGCGGCCTCGAACGCCTCCCAGGCCGGGGCTTCGGTCTCGAAGGTGGCGTTCCCCTCGTCGATCCCGGCGCGGTAGATCGCCAGGACCTGGCCGGCGTGGTGGGCGGTCATCGGCGCGACGGTGATCACGGCCTGGGACATGGGGCCTCCGCAGGGGTCAGCAGGCGGTCGGGGGTTCGCCGAGGATGGTGCGCACCGCGTCCGGGAAGACGGTCAGGCAGGTGCGGTTGACCCGGTAGCGGGTGGAGGCGCCCTGCTTCTCGGGCAGCACGAAGCGGACCTCGGCGAGGACCTTCAGGTGGTGGGAGACCGTGGACTGCCCCACCGGGGAGTGCTCCACGATCTCGCCGACGCTCATCGGCCGCGCCTCGACCGCGAGCAGGTGCAGCAACTGCACCCGGGTCGGGTCGGCGAGCGCCCGGAACCATGACGCGTAGAGCTGCGCGGCATCGGCGTCCAGGGCGGTGCTGGTGCTCCTCGGCTCATTCATCGACAATCGACGATAGTCGATGAAAGGCTCCGGTGCCAGCCACGAGGTGGCGGCCGGCCGGTCAACGGCCGGGCAGGTCAGCGGCCGGGCAGGTCAGCGGCCGGGCAGGTCAGCGGCCGGCGGCGGTGAGCAGGCCGGCCATGCCGGCGAGCACGGATGGGGCGACGCGGTAGTAGACCCAGGTGCCGCGCCGCTCGGACGTGAGCAGGCCGGCCTCGCGCAGCTTCTTGAGGTGATGGGAGACGGTGGGCTGGGAGACACCGACGTCCTGGATGTCGCACACGCACGCCTCACCGCCCTCGTGCGAGGCGACCCGGGAGAACAGCCGCAGCCGCACCGGGTCGGCGAGCGCCTTGAACATGGCCGCCATCCTCACCGCATCCTCCTCCGACAGCGGGGCGGAGGTCAGCGGCGGGCAGCACGGGGCCGCCTCGTCCGTCTCCAGCAACGGCAACGGCGACAGCGACAGCGACGGCACGGTGTTCGACATGCGTCAATATTTACATCCGCCGAATCAGCATGGAAGGGCGGCAGGCCCGCGGCCGCGCCGGCGCCCCACCCCAGGACGCCGACAGCCGACGGCGTGGAACACGGGCGCAGCGCCGAGCCCCGACGGAATCGACGACCTTCTATGTTGACGTTCATCTAATCAAGTGCCAGGCTGTCCGCACAGCAGGACATCGACAAACGTCGAATCAGAGGAAGTGACCACTGTGAACGCCTCCGCCGCGGAACAGCTGCCCGTCGTCGTCATCGGGGCCGGGCCCATCGGCCTGGCCGCCGCCGCCCACCTGGTCGGGCGCGGCATCGAACCCCTGGTGCTGGAAGCCGGCCCGAGTGCGGGCACGGCGGTGCGCGCCTGGTCGCACGTGCGCCTGTTCTCGCCGTGGGCCGAAGTGATGGACCCCGTCGCCGAGAAGCTGCTCGCCCCCACCGGCTGGACCCGCCCCGACGGCACCGCCTACCCGTCGGGCGGCGACTGGGCCGAGCGCTACCTGCAGCCGCTCGCCGACGCCCTGGGCGGGTGTGTGCGCTACGGCGCCCGGGTGAGCGGCGTCGCCCGGGCCGGACGCGACCGCATCGTCGACTCCGGCCGCACCGGGCAGCCCTTCACCGTCCACGTCGAGCGCGCCGACGGATCCGAGGAGCGCATCCTCGCCCGCGCGGTGATCGACGCCTCCGGCACCTGGTCCACCCCCAACCCGCTCGGCGCCGACGGCCTGCCCGCCCTCGGGGAGCGGGCCGCGAACGGCCGCATCACCTACCGCATCCCCGACCTGACCGACCCGGCCGTGCGCGAGCGCTTCGCGGGCAGGCGCACCGCCGTCGTCGGTACCGGCGCCTCCGCGTTCACCGCCCTCGCCCACCTCGCCGACCTCGCCGAGGACGAGCCCGGCACCCACACCGTGTGGGTCCTGCGCCGGGGCATCACCGGCTCCACCTACGGCGGCGGCGACGCCGACCAGCTCCCCGCCCGCGGGGCACTGGGCCTGCGCGCCAAGCAGGCCGTCGCCGACGGCCACGCCGGCGCCCTCACCGGCTTCCGCACCGCCGCCGTCGAGCCCGAGGGCGAACGACTGGTCCTCGTCTCCGAGGACGGGCACCGCAGCGAGCCGGTCGACCGGGTCGTCGTCCTCACCGGTCTGCGTCCGGACCTGTCGTTCCTGTCCGAGGTCCGCCTCGGCCTCGACGAGCGCCTCCAGGCCCCCGTCACTCTCGCCCCGCTGATCGACCCCAACCAGCACTCCTGCGGCACCGTCTACCCGCACGGCGCCGCCGAGCTCGCCCACCCCGAGGAGGACGTCTACCTGGTCGGCATGAAGTCCTACGGCCGTGCGCCGACGTTCCTCGCCATGACCGGCTACGAGCAGGTCCGCTCCGTCGCCGCCGCCCTGGCCGGCGACGCGGAAGCAGCCGCGCGCGTCGAGCTCACCCTCCCCGAGACCGGGGTCTGCGGCGGAGCCGGCCTCTTCGACGAGCCCGACGCGGCCCAGGACGGTGGTGGCTGCTGCTCGGCGCCCGCCGCACCGCAGCTGATCACCCTCGGCGCCGCCGAGTCCGGATCCTCGTGCTCCACCACCACCGGCGGCGGGTGCTGACCGCGCGCGTGAGCACCGGCGGGGCCGCGGCCGGATCGGGGGACGGCCGCGGCCGCGCACCGCGGGTGTCGTCCAGCACCACGGGTGCCGCCTCGCGGCGCGTCTCAGCAGGGGATGCGAATGCCGTCCATTGGTGGCGCGTACTGGCACACCAACTTGACCCTGCGCCAACTCGCGCCGCTCTTCGGAGTGTGCGAGTCCACCGCCGGTCGGCAACATTACGACGATCGCGGACGGCGGCTACCTGGGCACCGGGCTGATCATGCCGCACCGCCGGCGCAAGGGCGAGGAACCGCCCGACTGGCAGGAGGCCCACAATCAAGAGCCACAAACGGGTTCGCGCCCACGTCGAGCACGCCTTCGCCCGTATGAAGACCTGGAAGGTCCTGCACGACTGCCGCTTGAGAGGCGACGGTGTGCGCCACGCGATGCACGGCGTTGCCAGCCTGCACAACCTCGCCCTCACGGGATGACTCCCGCCGCATGCGGGACCTGAGAGGTCCACGGGAGGTCGGCCTTGGGGAACATCGGGGCATCCGATATCGGCTGCCCCGATGTTCCCCGAGCCCGGAGACGGCTCCCCACCTCGCAGTCCCGGAGGAGAATCAGGCGAGGCAGAACTCGTTGCCCTCGATGTCCTGCATCGTGATGCACGACTCGTTGACGCCATCGGCGCGCTGCGTCAGCACGTGCTTCGCGCCGAGCGCCATCAGCCGCGCGCATTCGGCCTCAAGTGTGGCCAGGCGCTCCTCACCCACGAGCCCGACGCCGGCCCGCACATCGAGATGCACCCGGTTCTTGACGACCTTGCCTTCGGGAACTCGCTGGAAGAGCAGGCGCGGAGCCACACCCGAGGGATCAGTGCACGCGAAGTAGACCGCATCCTCGGGCGGCAGCGAGCGGTAGCACTCCTCCCACGTGGCGAAGCCCTCCGGGACCGCCGGCATGACGTACCCCAGCACCTCGCACCAGAAGGCGGCGAGGCGCACTGGCTCCGCGCAGTCGAAGGTCACCTGGAACTGTTTGATCATTGACATCGGCGCACAATAACAGGGGCCCGGCTCATCTCCCCAGGTCGGGAGGTCCGCACGTTGTCGGGAGGATGGCGTCTGCTACCCGCTGCTGTGTCGTGCGGTCGCAGGGGTGAACCGAGGTCAGCGCCTCCCTGAAGGGAACCTGGGATGCGATCCCGGCCGGCCACTCCCGTCTCGTGCTGCCAGAGATCAGTTACGGGACAACCCTCAGGCGACCGCGCAGCCGGCCGCGACGGGCCGCCGAGCGGCCGCGGGCCGTCCGCCGCTCCGAGGCAGGTGAGCGCGACCCCGCTGCGCCTCCTCCGGCGGTGCGCCGCGCGGCTCGGGCCGGGTGCGGGGCGGCGGGCGGCGGGCGGCGGGCGGCGGGCGGCGACGGACTTGCCTGGACAGGAAATTTTTCGGCTCGCCTCAGCTAGTGAACGCCCATTCCGGGATGCATGGACCGCAAGATTTCCTGCCGCGGGAACGCCGGAGCAGCCGCCCGGTCCGCCCCGCCCGGCCGTAGGCGCTCGCGGGAGTCCCGGCTGCGCGGCCGCGCGGGGTACCGGATCGGGGCAATCGGGGCATCGGACGGGCGCGTACACTTGCCGCTCGTGGTGGACACCCAGTACGAAGACCTGTTGAAGCACGCGCTCACCGCCGGGACGGCCAAGACCGACCGGACGGGCACCGGCACCCGGAGCGTCTTCGGGCACCAGCTGCGCTACGACCTCGCGCAGGGGTTCCCGCTGGTCACCACCAAGAAGGTGCACCTGAAGTCCGTGGTGTACGAGCTCCTGTGGTTCCTGCGCGGCGACTCCAACGTCGGCTGGCTGCGCGAGCACGGCGTGACCATCTGGGACGAGTGGGCCGACCGCGACGGTGATCTCGGCCCCGTCTACGGCGTGCAGTGGCGCAGCTGGCCGACCCCCGACGGTCGGCACATCGACCAGATCGGCCGGGTCCTCGACACCCTGCGCAGCGACCCGGACTCCCGCCGGATGATCGTCTCGGCCTGGAACGTCGGCGAGCTGGACGCGATGGCGCTCGCCCCGTGCCACGCGCTGTTCCAGTTCTACGTGGCCGACGGCCGGCTCTCCTGCCAGCTCTACCAGCGCAGCGCCGACCTGTTCCTCGGGGTTCCGTTCAACATCGCGGGCTACGCCCTGCTGACCCACATGGTCGCCCAGCAGGCGGGCCTCGCGCCCGGGGAGTTCATCTGGACCGGCGGTGACTGCCACATCTACGACAACCACGTGGAGCAGGTGACCGAACAGCTCACCCGCACGCCGTTCGACTTCCCCGCGCTGCGCCTCAGGCAGGCCGAATCGCTGTTCGACTACGCCTACTCCGACGTGGACGTGGTCGACTACCGGCACCACCCGGCCATCAAGGCACCGGTCGCGGTATGAGGATCGGACTGATCTGGGCCCAGACCCCGGACGGCGTGATCGGCGCGGACAACACGATGCCGTGGCACCTGCCCGAGGACCTCGAACACTTCAAGGCGACCACCCTCGGGCACCCCGTGGTGATGGGCCGCCGCACCTGGGAGTCGCTCCCGCCGCGGTTCCGCCCGCTCCCCGGCCGGCGCAACATCGTGGTCACCCGCGACCCGCGGTGGACCTCGGACGGCGCCGACCGCGCCGGCTCCCTCGACGAGGCCCTGCGACTGGCCGCCGAGACGGCCGGGGCGGGCCCGGCCGCCGAGGCCTGGGTGATCGGCGGCGGGCAGCTCTACCGCTCGGCCATCGACCGGGCCGACACCCTCTCGGTGACCGAGATCGACCTATCGGTCGAGGGCGACACCCACGCCCCGGCCGTCGGTCCCGCCTGGGCCGTCACCGAGGACCTCGGCCCGCGGACCTCGGCGTCCGGCCTGCGCTACCGCATCCGCACCTACGCGCGCCGCGGCACCGCGGGCTGACCGCCCGGCAGCCGGTCGCGCGGCCGCGCCCCGGCGGTCCGCCGTCACGACCGGGCCCGCCCCCGGCACCCGGCCGTCACGACCGGGCCCCGGCGGCTTCCGGCCCCCACCGGGCGGGTCAGGACAGGTAGTCCTCCAGGCCGCCGTCGCGCCGGATGTCCAGGGTGACGCAGTGGAAGCCGCCGCCGAGCACCCGGGAGTGCCGCAGCCGGTGCGGCAGGACGGTGATCCCGACGTGTTCCAGCTGCTTGATCAGGGCGTCCTGGCCGGACTCGACGATCGCCGTGTCCGGGGAGACCATCAGCAGGTTCATGCTGATCCAGCTCTCGCTGAGCGCGTTCTCGACCGCGGCGCCGGTGGGCTCGGCCGGCGGGCACCACAGAATGTCCCAGCCCCGCAGCGGCTCCGGCACGGTCTCCGGGCCGATCCGCTCCGGGTTGAGCAGCACCAGCCCCGGCCGCAGCAGCGCGATGGTGCTGTCTATGTGGGTGTACCCGTAGATGTCGCGCAGCGGGTGCAGGCGCAGCCCGCCGTCGCCGAGCAGCCCGAGGGTGGACTCCAGCCAGCGCAGGCCGAGTTCGTTGCCACTGCGGGAGACCTGGTAGAACACGTCGCGGCCCAGCCGCAGCACGTTCGCGGCGTCGAAGACCGGCTCGCTCTCGCCCAGCAGCGGGAGCCCGTCGGCGTCGAACTCGAAGAGCTCGTCCCTCAGTTGCGGCCGGGGAGCGGAGATCCAGCGGGCGCCGCGGCGCAGGTAGTCGTGGAAGAGGGGGCGCAGCCCGAAGACCTCGAAGTAGCGCTGGCGCATCGGGCTGGCGACCTCGATGACCGTCTCACCGACCACCAGGGTGAGGTCACGCGGGCAGTAGGAGTGGAACCCGCCGTCGGCCTTCCACAGCGGGGAGGAGAACTCGGCCGCGTGGTCGATCACTTCGGGCTGGTGCACGGTGACGCCGAGGCCGCGCAGGGTGGCCGCCAGCGCGTCCAGGTCCTCCTCCGTCTCCTCCACCACCTGCGGCGAGTAGGGGCCGACCCGGATCGAACCGAGGTCGGCGGCGGCGGTCTTCGGGAAGCAGGACAGCCAGGAGGACGGCTCGGTCTGCTCGGGCAGCCGGGCGCCGACGGCACTGCCGACGACGACCTCCCGCAGCGTGCTGAACTCGTCCCAGCTGTGCACCGGACGGGCCGAACTGGACATGACTCCCCCTTGACACGGGTTTAGGGAAACGCGGATACGGCGGCGGACACGACGGCTTCCGAGGACACGACGGCTTCCGGGGACGCGACGGCGACGGCCGGGCCGGGCGGTGCCCGGCGCCGCGGCACCCCGGCGGGGCGAGGCCCCCGGGCGTGCGGAACCCGTCCCGGGGAACGCGGTGCGGATTCATCGCCGGACCGTCTCCTGCCGGCCACGGCGTACGGAAATCACCGGCCGGGCAGCCGAATTCGCCTTTCGACGGGCCGGGATCGCTCGTCAAGCTACCCGGCCGGAAGACGGCGGCGCAAGGACCGTGATCGGCACCGGGAGGGGTGCCGCGACCGGGCTCCGGTTGATCGATCGGTTGTTCGGCTGCCCTGGTCCGGCGCTGAACAACACCCCCGCCCGACGCCGCGGCGACCGGCGGTGCTCCGCGCCCGCGGACCGCCGTACCCCGCCCGCGACCCGGCGGGTCACCACCGCCAGGCCCGGCGGATCCGGCTCCCGCCCGCCAGCGCCAGCAGGGCCCCGCTCGCCGCGGCGACCCCGGCCACCGTCAGGTGCTGGCGCTGCGCCCGGCGCCGGTCGGCGGCGGCGGTTCGGGCCGAGGCCGCCAGGAAGGCCCGTTCGACCCCGGTGGCGGCCAGCTCCCCGGCCGCGACCTGCCGCATCAGCTGTTCCAACCGGACACCCCGGTAGAGCAGTTCCGGGTCCCGGTCGGCGGCCGCCCACCCCCGGGCCGCCGCGGTGAGCGCGCGCTGCTCGCCCAGTGCCTCGCGCCCCTCGGCCAACCACCCGCGCAGCCTCGGCCAGGCCTGCGGAAGGGCGTGGTGGGCGAGTTCGACGGTGTCCCGGTCGACCACCACCAGCCGGGCCCGGACCAGCCGTTCCATCACCTCCGGAACGCCGGGATCGTCGAACTCGGCCCGCCGGACCGGCTTCCGGGTGCCCTCGTCGCCGCCCACCAGCTCGCCGCGCGCCGTCAGCCCCTCTCCCAGGGCGGCCGCACCGGCGCCGTCCCCGCCGGGCCCGAGCAGCTCCCCGTCGATCAACTCCGCACCGAGCCGCAGGAACACGGCCCGCACCAGCCTCCGGTCCGCGGCCTCCAGCCCGTTGTACAGCGTCTCCGCCGTCCGGGCCAGCGCGCCCTCGAACCCGCCCGTGGCCTGGAAACCGGCCAGCGTCAGCGCGTTGCCGCTGCGCCGCCGCCAGGTCGCCAGCAATGCCGCGGACAACAGCGGGAGCGCGCCCGGCTGCTGCGCGGCGGTCGAGATGAGGACGGCCAGCAGGGCGCCCTCGACGGTACAGCCCGCCCGCAGCGCCGGTTCGGTGATCGCCCGCCGCAGCTCCTCCGGCGCCGGACGCCCCACCGCCAGCACCCCGTGGCGGCCGGCGTCGGCCAGTCCGGGGTGCTCGGCGAACAGCGGCGCGCACTGGTCCGAGCGGACCACCAGCACCACCCGGCACCGGGGCGGCGCCGCCACCGGCAGCCCGGCCACGGCCTGCCCCGGAGCGCCCGCGGCCGTCGCCACCAGCGCGTCCAGGAAGCGCGCCCGCTCGGCGGCGTCCCGGCAGCGGGTGCGCAGCTGCTCGCCCTGGTCCACCACCAGCACCGGATCGCCGGCCGTCGGCCCGGACGTGTCGCGCGCCGTCTCCCCGGCCGGCTGCCCCAGCCGGGCGAGCGCGAGCGCGTACGCCTCCATCGGTCGTTCGCCGGGAGTCAGCAGCGCCACCGGCACACCGCCCCCGGCCGGGGAGCGCCCCGCTCCGTCCCCGGCCGCGGTTCTCCCGGCAGGCACCCCGACGACCGCCGGGGCCCAGCCGAGCCGGGCCAGCAGACCGGCTCTGACCAGTGAGGACTTGCCCGACCCGGAGGGCCCGGTGACGATCACCAGCCGCCGCTCGGCCAGCACCGAGACCAGCCGGTCCAGCAGTGCCTCCCGGCCGAAGAACCGCTCCGCGTCGACCGCCTCGAAGGCCGCCGCGCCGGGGTACGGAGCCCGCCCGCCGTCCAGGGCGCGCCGCCGGGTGGCGGCGTCGGCGGCCAGTTCGGCGGCCAGCAGTTGCCAGCGGTGCCGCCACTCCCGGACGTCCCCGCCGCAGGCCTGCACGTAGGCGAGGGTGACGGCCAGGCTCGGCAGCCGCCGCCCGCCCGCGGCCACCGACAAGCTGGCCGCCGAACAGTGCGCCCGTACGGCGAGCTGGCGGTACGGCGGACTGCCGGCGCGCTCCCGAAGCGCCCTCAGATCGCCTGCGAAGCGCAGCAGCGACCCGTCCCCAGGATCCAGTGGACTCTCCCGACGCGGCACTTACGGCCCCCCTCTTCGTTGAAGCGGTGTCCTGACGCCCTTGCGTTCCCACGCGTCCACGCGTGCCACGCGTGCCACGCGTGTCTCCTGTCCGTCCCCCCGGTGATTCATCATGCACAGCGCGGTTGGCGCCGAACAATGGTGCGTGCGGGTCGGTTGTTCCGAGTTGATGTTCAATGTCCAGCCCTACGGCGCCGAACACGGCCGGTGGGATAGAACCGGGATCCGCAGCCCTCGCTGACTTCGGAGACATCCATGAAGTTCACGCGGTACTGCCGTTCCCTGCTGTCCACACCCGCGATGGCGGTGGAGCGGTACACCAAGAGCCACCGGTCCGGGGCCGACATCGCCATGGTCGATCTGGAGGATTCGGTCCCGCCCGCCCGGAAGGAGGAGGCCCGCCGGCTCGCCGAGGAGTTCTTCACCCTCCCGTCCGCCGGGCTCGCGCGCAGTGCGGTGCGGATCAACGCCCTGTCCGGGCCGGACGGCCTGTGCGACCTGATCGCCATCACCCGCTACCGCGTCAAACCGGACCTGGTGCTGATCCCGATGGCGGAGTCCCCCCGGGACGTCGAGATCGCCGCCGGCGCGCTCGGCCGGGACTGCCCGGAGACGGAGTTCCTGGCCGTCGTGGAGACCCCGCTGGGCATCGAGCACGCGCCCGCCATCGCGGCCGCCGGGCACCGCCTGCGCGGGCTGGTCTTCGGTTCGGCCGACTACGCCTTCGCGGTCGGTGCCCGGCTCTCCTGGGAGGCCCTGGCCCACGCCCGCGGCCGGGTCGTCAACAGCGCCCGCGCCGCCGGGGTGGAGGCGATGGACGCGCCGTTCTTCGAGGTCGCCGACATGTCCGGGCTGCGCCGGGAGGCGGGCCTCGCCCGGGACTTCGGGTTCAGCGGCAAGATCGCCGTCCATCCGCGCCAACTCGCGCTGATCAACGAGACGTTCAGCCCGGACGAGGAGCTGCTGGCGCGTGCCCGCCGGGTGGTGGCGGCGGGCCTGGAGAACGGCCGCTCGGTCACCGTGGTGGACGGGGTGATGGTCGGCATGCCGTTCTTCGAAGCCGCGCAGCGCCTGGTCGAGCAGTTCGACCCGCCGCCGCCCGAGGGGCCCGAACGATCCGGCGGCCCGCCGCCGGTCACCCCGTCCGGGCAGCACGCCCGACCCCGACCCGACACCCCGAACCACGCGACGGAGAAGTGACGATGACCGAAGAATCGATCCTGGGCCCGCGCCGGTACCGCAACGCCGAGGCCATGCTGGCCAGTGCCGACCCGGTCTGGCAGGCCGCCGCCGCCAACGGCCTGATCGGCATCACGGTGGACTCGGAGTCCAACAACCGCCTGATCGTCCGCGAGAGCGGCCACGAGTTCGCGAACATGGTGTCCTGCGCGTACCTGGGTCTGAACAACCACCCCTCGGTCGCGGCCGGCGCCGTGGACGCGCTGACCGAGTCCCGCAGCACCTGGCTGGTCACCTCCACCACCCGGATCCGGCACAACCTGCTGGTGCGCCTGGAGGAGGAGCTGGGCGAGCTGTTCGGCGCGCACGTCCTGCCGGGCGCGTCCTGCACCTCGCTCACCGCCGGCATCCTGCCGCTGATCGCCTCCGGCCACCTGGACGGCACCTGCCAGGGCGGCGGCGGGCCCCGGGTGATGGTCTTCGACCGCTTCTGCCACTTCTGCATGGCGTACGTCAAGCCGATCTGCGCGGACGAGTCGCTGGTGCTGACCTGTCCGCACAACGACCTGAACTACCTGGAGGACGTCTGCCGGAAGTACCCGCGGGTCGCCTACGTGGCCGACGGCGCGTACTCGATGGGCGGCGCGGCGGCCCTCGACGGCCTCCTCGAACTCCAGGACCGCTACGGCCTGTTCCTCTACATCGACGACTCCCACTCGCTGTCCATCATGGGTGAGCGCGGTGAGGGCTTCGTCCGTTCCCGGCTGGAGATGAACCCGCTGACGGTGATCGTCTCCAGCCTCGGCAAGGGATTCGGCACCGGCGGCGGCATCGCGATGCTCGGCAACCGCGAGCAGTTCGAGTTCCTGCACCGGCACGCCGGCCCGGTCGGCTGGTCGCAGAACGTCGCGCTGCCGCTGGTCGGCGCCTCGCTGGGCAGCGCCGCCATCCACCGCTCTCCGGAACTCGCCGACCTCCAGGGCCGGTTGAACCGCAACATCGACCTCTTCGACGAGCTGTTGCCGACCACCTTCGCGGGCAACGGCCTGCCGGTGCGCCGGGTCGACGTCGGGGACGCCGAGCAGGCGGTCAAGCTGTCCGCCCAGCTCTTCGAACGGGGCTTCTACAGCTCGGCGGTGTTCTTCCCGATCGTGCCCAAGGGCGAGGCCGGGCTCCGGCTGATGATGCGCGCCGACATGGACGAGCGGCTGATCCGCGAGTTCGCCGGGCACGTCAAGGAACTCACCGCCGATCTCTAGGACTTGGAGGGAACCCCATGGACGGAACGGACGGAACGGACGGAACGGACGGAACCGAACCCGCCGGCTACCGGCGGATCGGCGAGCACCGCTACCGCGAGGTGGTCGGGCGCTACTACGAGGAGTTCAGGGTCGGCGAGGTGGTCGAGCACCGCCCCGGACGGACCGTCACCGAGCTCGACAACGTGCTGATGAGCATGCTGAGCATGAACGACGCCCCGGTGCACATCGACGCCGCCTACAGCGCGCACACCCCCTGGGGGCGGCCGATCGTCTCCAGCCTCGTCACCCTCAGCATCGTCGGCGGGATGACCGCCCGCTCGACGAGCGGGCGCACCATCGCCAACCTGGGCTGGGAGAACATCCGGATGACCCACCCGGTGTTCACCGGCGACACCCTCTACGCGGAGACCGAGACCCTCGCCAAGCGGCTCTCCAAGAGCCGGGAGGGGCAGGGCATCGTGAGCTGTCGCACCACCGGCACCAAGTCCACCGGCGAGACGGTGGTGGTGTTCGAACGCAGCTTCCTCGTCCCCCTGCGCGGCCACGGCCTGGACGAGGTCGCGGGGTACTGAGCAGAGGCCCGCGGGGGTACCGAGCGGAGGCCGCGGGGTACCGAGCGGAGGCCCGCGGGGGTGCTGAGCACGGGCAGCGCGGTAGCGCGGTACTGGGCCCGCCTCGTGGGCTGCTGAGCGCCCGCACGGACCGGGCCCGACGGCGGATCGCCGGGCCCGGTCCACGGCTCAGTCCTCGCGGCGGACGTCCACCAGCACCTTTCCCATCGTCTCCCGAGCGGCCAGCGCCCGGTGCGCGCCGGCCACCCCGGACAGCGGCACGGTCCGGTCGATCCGCGCCACCAGCCGCCGCTCGGCGGCGAGCCGGAACAGCCGATCGGCGATGCCCGCGAACAGCACCCGGTCCGCCAGGACGTGCTGGAGCCAGAATCCCAGCAGCCCCGCCGACCGGTCGGCCAGCTCGTCCACCGAGAAACTCTCCTCCGCCCCGCCCCGGGCACCGACCGACAGCAGCCGTCCGAACGGCGCCAGGGCCTCCAGTCCGGCGCGCAGCACCCGGCCGCCGACCAGGTCCACGAACAGGTCCACCCCGCCCGACTCCGCGATCAGGCGTTCGGCCAGCTCGGGGTCGCCCGGGTCCAGCGTCCGGTCGGCTCCCAGCGCCCGGACGAACTCCCGCTTCGCCGGGGTGGAGGCCAGGGCCAGCACCCGGCCCGCGCCCAACTCCCGGGCCAGCTGCACCGCGAGGTGCCCGACCCCGCCGGCGGCGGAGGTCACCGCGACGGTCTCGCCCGGCCGCAGCCGACCCGCCAGGGTCAGCGCGCCGTACGCCGTCGCCCCCTGCTCCAGCAGCGCGAGCGCCTGTTCGTCGTCCACGCCGTCCGGCAGCTCCACCGTGTGGGCCGCCTCGGCGCGGGCCACCCGGGCGTACCCGCCGCCGGAACGCAGCAGCGCGGCGACCCTCCGGCCGTCCCCGCGCCGCCGGCCGACCACGTCGGCGCCGAGCACGGCCGGCAGCGGGTAGCGCGCGTACTCGCCGGTGCGGCAGCACAGGTCCGCGTAGTTGAGCCCGGCCAGGGTGACGTCGATCAGCACCTGGCCCGGGCCGGCCACCGGCTCCGGCACCGTCTCGGTGCGGAACTCCTCCGGCCCGCCGTAGCGGTGGATCACCGCCGCCCGCATCCCGGCGCCGGCCGCGTCCGGTCTCATCCGGCGAAGAGGGCGAGCAGCGCGGTCTCCAGGGCGCGGGCGGCCTCCGGGCTCTCGGCCACCACGCAGTACATCACCGAACCGTCGGCGGGTGCGAAGTCGCAGCTGAAGAGCACACCGGTGCCGGTCTCCGGGGCGAAGCCCAGCCCGGCCTCCCCGACCGCCGCCACCGCCTCGGCGAAGGACGGCACCTTGAGGCCCGCCAGCTCCAGGATGTAGCGCGAGCCGCGGTGCTCCTCGCGCAGCAGGCGGCCGAAGTAGACGTCGTGCAGGTGACTGGAGCCGGTGAGCCGGCCGTTGGTCTCGTGGAAGTAGATCTCGCCCTTGGGGGTCAGCACGGCGTCCGCGCTGACCGTGCCGCGGTAGCCGATCACCCGCAGCGCCTCGCACAACCGGGCGCCCTGGGAGACGAGTTCGGCCCGGACCTCGGCGTCCGGGGTGACCGGCGGGGTGATCTCCCCGATCACCACCGGCCGCATCACCATCTCGCCGCAGCCGGAGAGCACCACGGCCGCCTCGTCGATCAGGAACTGCGCGTACAGCGGCGCGGAGTCGGCGAAGTACCGCTCCACCACCACTCGTTGGCCGCGCCCGCCGGTCAGCCAGGCCCACCGCTCGGCGACGTACCCGGCCACCGCGGCCCGGTCCGCCAGCGCCACCACGCGCTCGGCACCGGCCGGGTCCACCCGCTCGTCCCGGGCGAGGACCTCGTTGCCGAAGCCGCCCGCCTGGAACTCGACCTTCACCATCACGCTGTGCCCCTGCGCCAGCAGCTGCTCGATCGCGTCCTCGACCTCCGCGGGCGAGCCGGCCACCCGGCCGGGCGGGATCGGCACCCCGACACCGGCGGCCACGGCCCGGAACCCGGCCTTGCTGTTCACCAGGGCGTTGCCGCCCTGCGCGGCGAACGCCTGCCCGGCCATGGCGTGCGCCAGCCCGAGCGCGGCCGCGAGTTCGGCCACCGCGCCGTTCGGCGAGATCGCCAGCACCTCCTCCACCGCGCGGCCCTGTGCGGTGCGGCCCTCCAGGACCCGCCTCAGCTCGGCCCGGAAGGCCGGGTCCGCCAGCCGGTCGGTGGTGAGCACCTGGTCGCCCTGGGCGCCGGGCGGCGGCACCACGAACGTCAGGCTCCCGGCCCGCACCCCGGTCAGCCCGGTGACGTACGCCAGGTACTCCGGATCGGGGCCCCAGGGCATCACCAGGACGTCCCCGTCCTGCGCCCACCAGAGCATCCGCTGCGCCCCGCATCCGGCGAACAGCTGCTCCAGCGGCGCCATCCCGGTGAGGTCCCCGACCATCTCCTCGGTGCGGTTGTTCGCGATGCAGAGCGTCGTCATCTGGTGAACTCTCCCGGGGTTCGGCGCTGTCGCGGCCCTGGTCCCTCGCACGGCACGAGTGTGGCGTGCGCTACCGGTGTAGCGCACCGGGGTTGTTCCGGTTCGGCCCTCGGTCATTGAACAAAACGGCGAACAACGGGCACCGGTCAGCCGGTCGGGGCGACGGCGTTCGCGGTGGCCGGCTGAGGACCGCAGAAGGCGGTCGCCAGCAGCTTCTGCGAGGTCTTCCAGCCCTGGCCGGTGTTGCGGTAGCCGTTGGTCGAGACCGCCACCAGCCGGCGGCCGTCCAGCGTGCCGTAGAGGGCGCTGTTGTGCCCGCGGCCGGTGCTGCCGTTGTTGCCCCAGACCTCGCCGCAGGGCGTGGTCAGCCGTCCGATCCCCAGGCCGTACTGGGCGCCGCCGCTCGCCGGGGCGACCGTCAGCATCTCGGCGAGCAGCGGCGCGGGGAGCAGTCGCCCGCCGAGCAGGGCCCGGAGGAAGGTGCCGAGGTCCGCGGTGGTCGAGACGCCGACGCCCGCCGCGTCCATCTCGCTCGGCTCCATCTCGGTGACGTCCACCGGGCCGCCGGGCAGATCGAGGTAGGTGTGCGCGTGCGGGCCGCGGATCCCCGTCGCGTGGGCCGGCATCGAGGTCCCGGTCAGCCCCAGGCGGTCGATGATCCGGCGCTCGACCTCCCGGCGCCAGTCGTGGCCGGTGACCCGCTCGACGATCATGCCGGCCAGCAGGTAGTTGGTGTTCGCGTAGTGCCAGGCCGTGCCGGGCGCGGAGTAGGGCGGGTGACTGTTGGCCACCGCGAGGAGTTGCTGCGGCGTCCAGCTCCGCCAGCGCCCCTCGCGGAGCCAGGTGTCGTGGTCGACGCCGATGACCGGGTCCTCGGTGTAGTCGAACAGCCCGCTGGTGTGGTCGAGCAGCTGGCGCACGGTGACGGAGCCGCCGCCCGGGACGGCACCCGGCAGCAGGCTCTCCACGCTGTCGTCCAGCCCGAACCGCCCCTCGCCGACCAGCTGGAGGACGACCGTCGCCACGAAGGTCTTGGTCACGCTGGCGATCCGGAACCGGCCGCTCGCGGAGGGCTCGGCGCCGGTCGAGAAGTCGCCCACGCCCTCCGCGCCCTTCCACACCGTGCGCCCGTACTCGGTCACCCGGGCGAGCGCGCTGGACGCCCCGCCGATCCCGACCACGCCCGCCAGCGCCTCGTTCAGCGCCCGCGCGTCCACGCCGCCCCGCTGCGGGCCGCGGCCGGCCACCTCCGGGCCGCTCCCCGGCCGCTCCTCGCCGACGGCCGTCGCCGCGGCCGACCCGGCGCCGAGGGCGCCGGCCGTCGGGGCGGTCACGCCCACCAGGCCCGCGCCCGCCAGCGCGAGCGCGACGACCCGCACGCCCGGCGCCGTCCGCGACCCGCCCCGGCGCTCCGTCACCCTCATGAGTCCTCCTGTGTCCGTGCCGACGGCTTTCACAAAACCCGAAAAGCGTGAGGGGTTGACACTGTGTCAGGCGTACACGAACCGGTCGTCCACCCTCTGGGGCACAGCGACTCCACCCACGGGTGGACGCCCTGCGGCGTGTCGGTCCTCCTCAGGTCGGAGACCGACTCAGCGAACTCCTGCACAGGGATCCGACTTGACGAACAGTCAGGTGATTCGGCGAACCATCCCAGCGGGGCCTTGACACGCGGCACCTCGACGAAGGCGCGCAGCCACGCCGGGTGGTCGGGCCAGGCCCGCGCCGAGCCACCACACCGTCCACCACGGCCGCGCCGTCCACGCGGGTCGTCCCGGCTGCCCGCACGTGCGGCTCCAGCGCCGGGCACGGGGCGCCGGTCCGCCCGCAGAGCAGCCCCGCGACGGCGGTCACCGGCGGGCCGTGGCAGATCTGCGCGCGACGGGCATCGTACTGGTGAGACGGCGGGCGGCGGCCCATCGGATGAAGGTTCCGATCGGCCTGCGGCGGGCCGGGTGGCTCGCGAGCCAGCGGTCCAGGTCCTCCTGGTCGCCCGAGGCCAGGTCGGGCCGGTCGGCGTCAGACTGCCGAACCGGTGATCCGTCGTCACCGTCGGCTCAGCGGCCGCGGTGGGCGAAGCCCGCCCAGTAACGCGGCTCGGCCAACTCCTCGCTCCCGGCGGCGTCGTCGAACTCCAGGTGTCCGGCCAGATCATCCGGCACGGCCCGGTCGGGGTCGACCATCCACAACTGCGCGGCGCGCAGCGCCTGCCGCACCGCTGTGCCCTCCGAAACGAAGTGGTGGACCATGTAGCTGAGCACCGCCGACGCCTCGTCGTCGATCGGCCAGAGGGAGCCGATCACCGAGGCCGCACCGGCGGCGAGGAACGCGGTCGCCAGCGTGAGCACCTCGTCGTGGTCGGCGTCGGTGGCGTCGGTCGTGCAGGCGGAGAGGAACACGAAGGGGCCCGTTCCTCCCGCCGCCGCGGGGCGGGCGGCCGCGCGCCGCAGCAGGTCGTAGACGGACAGCCGTGCGCGGCCCGCCAGCCACAGGCCGCTCTCGGTGGGGTCGGAACCGGTACTGCCGTGGCAGGCGAAGACCACGCGCCCCGGCGGTGTCGACGCGTCGAACAACTCGGCGAGGACCGTCTGCGGCGTGGCCTCCAGACCCGGGCTCGCCAGCGACTCCGGATGGCCGAGATAGGTGCCGGTCCGGTAGAAGTCCGCCCGCAGCGCCATCGCCTCCTGCTCGGCGAACAGGAGGTCGTCGGTCGGATTCGCGATGATCAGCGAGTGGTCGCCGGAGTCGACGGTGCGCGCCGCAGCCGTGCAGACCATGCCCGCCGATGCGGCATAGGTGAATTCGGCGGCCTGTACGGCGTAGCGCAGGCCGCGCTCGGCGGCCCACCGTCCCGCGTGCCACGGGACGGCGCCGGCGACTCCGACGGGGACGAGCGCGCAGACCACGGGCGGATCGTGGACCTCGGCCGGGTCGATGGCCGGGTCGATGCCGAGGTGGCGGAGGAACGGCTGGAGACATTCCCCGGCCCAGTCGCAGACGGCGTCCAGGGCGGCGGCCTCGCCCGAGAGGTGGGACCGCAGCGCCGGCTGGTCCGGTCGCATCTCCGGCACCTCGACGAACACCGGCTCGCCGGTCCGGCGCAGGGTGAGGAAGCCCCCTTCCGCGAAGGGTGTCGCAAGCAGGACGTACGCCACGGCATCGATGCCGAGCTCCGTCATCGCCGCCTGGACGTCGGCCGTCCGGGGCGGATCCACCAGGTCGGAGTCGGCGAGTACGGCGGCGATCCGCTGTCGCAGGTCGTCCGGCACCACCTCGTCGGACACCGGGGCGGAACCCGCGTCGGAACCCGGGTCGGACAGCCCCCGAATGCGGTGCTCCTCCCATCGAGCGGCGAGTGCGGGAGCTCCCTCGGCGTGCAGCAGCTCGCCCAACGCTCGGGACGCTGTCGCGGCCTGCAGGACCAGCGTCCGTCCGGCCTCCAGGGCGTAGAGTCCACAGTCGCCGCCGATGCTCAGGCAGTACGCGATGGCCCGCTCGGACTCGTAGGAGGCCGCCCGGGCGGAGCGGACCGCCAGCCCGGGTGTGGGCTGGGTGAAGACCCGCCAAGCCGGACCTCGCATGCCGCGGCGGAGGTGGTGAAGCGCCGCCTCGGGTTCGTCGTCCGCGAACGCGATGGCCATGGCCGCGACGTGGAGCGTCAGCCAGTTCCCGGTCGACGAGTACTCGCCCATGGCGCCGATGGCCGCCGCCACGGCCGACCTGAGCTCCTGGCGATACGCGAGGTCGTCGGGATCGTCGGAGAAGGCCGCCATCGTGTTCAGCGCATGCATGGCGGTCTGCTGGAGGTGCCCGCGGGCGTCGCCGGCAGGGGCCGGAGTCCGGGGACGCCCGGGCACCGGCGCCAGGCAGGGGCACTCGATGCCGTCGATCCGCGCTCCGCCATGCACATGGTGGTAGGAGCGGACGACTTCCACCAGCAGCTCGAACCTCGCGTCCGCCGTCGAGGTCGCGGCGAGGAGCCGGCATGCCGACTCGAAGGTCGCGCGGTGCTCGGCGCCGTTTCCAGTGGCGAGGTCACGAGCCGATGCCGCGTTCAGATGGTTGTATCCGGCGGTCAGCGTCTCGTCGCCGATTTCGGCTGCGAGGTCGGCTGCGGCCTCAAGGACGGGAACGGATTCGCACATTCCTGAAGCGTCTCCCTCGACTGCGGCCCGCCGGAACAGCGCATTTCCGAGCAGGCTGAGGGCGTCCACAGCAACGGTGAGGGGGAGCTCCTCCTCGCCGTCCACCAGGGAACGGCCGATCTCGACCGCCGTGTCGGCATCGGCGATGTCGCCGCGGAGCTCGAACCGCTGCAGGAGCGCATTCCCCAGGGTGAGGAGTCCCACCGCGCGAATGTGGGGTTCCAGGGGAAAGGCGAGCGCGTCCTCGACCTTGCCGATCAGCGCGGCCAGCCGTCCCTCGATCGACTCTCCCGCAGGCCCGAAGGCCAGCGCGACGAACAGCATGCCGACTGCCAGGACGACCGTTGAAGCCTCGTCCGCCGTCGTCGGCGGAGCCGCGAGCGCCTCCTGCAACTCCTCGATGGCAAGGGCCTCGTCGGCCAGGTCGACCAGGTGCGGGCCGAAGGGGGCCGCCGCCGGTGCGGGTGGCACGCCGCACGCGGTGAGCAGCTCGGCCACCCGCTCGGCGATGCTCGCCCTCTGCTCGCCCGGCAGTGCGGGGAGATCGATCGCTTCGAGTCTCGATCGTGCGGCGGACGTCGCGGCTTCGGCGCCGAGTTCGCCGAGCGCGTCGGCGACGGCCAGCGCGAGTTCCGCTTCGAGCAGTCCGGCCACCGCGCGCTGCAGGTCGTCCTCCGCGGCCCGGGTCGCCCGCAGGGCCAGGTCCGCCGCCGCCAGGTGGTCCGCGACATCGCCGGACGCCCGCGCGCGATCGAAGAACAGCCGTGCCTGTGACAGCAATTGATGATAGGTCACATCATCGGGAGCGGCCATGACGCTACATTAGGTACTCCCGCTGACCCCGAGCAAGGTGGACGAATGGCCCAAGTGCCCAAGGCCTGCTGGAACGCGGTGCGCCAGAAGTTCAGCCTGAGTCCGGTGTGGCCCCTGGGCGGTACGGTGGCTCTGGGTGACATCGGTCGGCTCTCCCCCGCTGGCTGGATCCGCGAGACCAGCGCGAGCAAGCTCGGGATGACGTGGGACGTGGTCCGTGGCGCACCGGGAGACTACGAGCTCTCCCACGGGGCCGACACGTACATCGACGCCGGCACCGCCGCCGACCTGGGCGCGGCCGGCGGCAGCCTCAGGTTCAACAGCAAGCGCGGCGACGGCCTGATGCTGAAGGCAAGCCAGGGCGTCCAGGCCGATGTCGCCGATCTCCGCCGGCTCAAGGCCGACGTTCTGGCGTGTCCGGACTGGGACCCCGCGTGGGTGGTGGTGACCTCCGTCGTGAGCGTCGAGACCGCCTGCCTGCTCATCGCCACGGGGCGGGACGCCTCCGCCACCCTGCGGGTCGATCCCGGACCGCTGCTCGGCGGCCTGGGTGTCACCGCCCGGATCTCGGCGGTCAGGAAGTCCGGAACGGTGTTCAGCTACATCACCGGCTCGCCCACGGCCCTGTTGATGCGGTGCCACTACGTCCGCGGAAGCCGGAAGCGGAGCGTGAAGTCACGTGATCCGCGCGAGGAGTCACCCGCCGCCGTCTCGACGGGGCGGCCGCAGTTCCTCCAACTCATCGACCTCGACGACACCGCGCCCCTCCCGGGGTCCGACTGACCGCCGGCGGAAACGGAGGCCGGCGAGGACCGGTGGGGTCGGAACCGGAACCTCCCACGACCCGCGCCAGGATCCGGCCCGGCCACGTTCGATGATGCTCCCGGGCCGTCTGCCGGCCCCGCCCACGCCGTAGCGGGTGGCGGATCGCTTGCTCCCCGGGCCTCGAACCCGGTGACCGGCCTGGCCCCGGCCCCCGGCCGCGACGGCTTCGGCGCACACGCCGGGCAGGGCATGGCAGGGCCGGGCCGAGCAGGGCGGAGGGTCTCGGTGGAGCCGTTCGCTGCTCTGCGCGTGCGAGCCGACTACCGCCGCGTCGTCCCCTGTTCGGTCAGTACGGCCACCGCACGGGTCAGGGTCTCGGGGGTGGCCGTGTAGGGGAGCCGAAGGTAGTGGGTGAGGGTGCGGTCGGCGGAGAAGGTCGGCCCGGGCGACAGTTTCAGGCCCTGGCCGGCTGCGCGGGTGGCCAGGGCGGCAGCCGTCGTGCCGTGCAGCCGAAGCCACAGGGAGAGACCACCCGGCGGGACTGTGAAGCTCCACTCGCCCGCGCCCTCCAGCAAGGCCGCGAGGTGGTCGCGCTGGGCGCGGAGCCGGTCTCGCCGGTCGCGCAGCAGGTCCTGCGGGTCGGCCAGGAGTTCGCAGGCGATGAGCTGTTCGAGCGGCGGTGGTGACAGTCGCGCTTGGAGTGGGTTGTGCCGGAGTTCGCGGATCCGGGCGGCGTCGGTACGCAGCCAGCCGACGCGCAGGCCGCCCCAGACGAGCTTGCCCATCGAGCCGATGGCGACCACGGCCCGGCCGGCCATGTGCGGGACGGGCTCCGGTGGAGTGCGCAGGTCCAGGTCCCGCAGGGTTTCGTCGGCGATGACCGTCATGTCGTTGCGGGATGCCAGTTCGGCCACGTCGTCGCGCTGGGCGGCGGGCATGAGGGCGCCGGTGGGGTTGTGGAAGTCCGGTGTCAGGTAGGCCAGTCCCGGCCGTACTGCCTTCACGGTGTGGGCGAGGCGGGCCGGATCCCATCCGTCGGAGGTGACGGGCGAGGCCGCCAGCCGGGCGCGCCGGCGCCGCAGGACGGCCAGGGCGCCGTGGTAGGTGGGGCTCTCCACCAGGACGGGGCGGGCGCGGTCGTGCAGGTGGTCGGCCAGGAGGGTGAAGGCGGCCCGGGCGCCCGAGGTGACCAGGATCTGATCCGGGCGGGTCGGCAGGCCCTCGCGGGTGTAGCGGTCGGCCAGCAGTTCCCGCAGTTGTGGCAGCCCCGCGTCGGGCTCGGCCGAGTCCATGAGCAGGGATGCCGATCGCTCCACCGCTCGCCGGGATGCCTCCAGGTAGGCGGCGTGGGGGGCGGCGGGCACCGCGCGGGTGAAGTCGAGGCCGTCTCCGTGGTCCACCGACCAGGGCGCGGTGCGCTCGGTGATCTCCGGTGGGAGCCGGACGTTGCTGCCGCTGCCGTGGTGGGTGCGCAGCCAGCCGGTGTCGCGGAGCGCGGCCAGGGTGGCGACCACGGTGCCGCGGCTGACCCGGAGGGCCGCGGCGAGGGCTCGTTCGGAGGGCAGCCGGGTGCCGACCGGGATCCGTCCGTCGATGACGGCGTCGCGGATCGCCGCGGCGAGTGTCTGCGCGAGCGGTCCTGCCTCCTGCCGCCAGCCGCCCAGAACCGAGGCGATCCCGGGACCGCGGGTCTCGATCATTGGTCCAGTTTGCCAAATGTGGACCAGGACTCGCGCACCGGCGGCCCGTAGCGTCTCGGGCACCGACCCGTGAACGTGCACCGAGGAGCCGACCCTTGCGTCCCCGACGAACGAGTGGCTGGCTGCGGCAGACGGCGGGCGGACTTCCGGCCGCGTTCTGGTACCTGTGGACAGCGTCGCTGATCAACCGGACCGGCGCGGTGGCCCAGATCTACCTCGGCGTGTACCTGCTCTCGGTCCTGCACTTCAATGCCTCCTACACCGGGCTGGTCATCGGACTGGGCGGCATCGGTACGGCCCTGGGCTCGCTGCCGGGCGGGATCGTCGCCGACCGGTGGGGACGGCGCCCGGTGGTGCTCGGCGCGACCGTGCCGGCGGCCCTGACCATGCTGGCGCTGGGCTGGACCGACGATCAGGCGGCCGTCCTGGTCCTGGCGCTACTGCTCGGGGTGTTCCTCGGCATCGTCCGGCCGGCGTTCACCGCCTCGATCATCGACGTGGTCGCCGATGCCGACCGGGTCCGCGCCCTGAACCTGAACTACTGGGCGTTCAACCTGGGTTCGGCAGCCGCGGCGCTCCTCGCCGGCCTGTTGGTCAGGATCGAGCCCGTGCTGCTGTTCGCGGCGAACGCCGGCGTACTGCTGTGTTCGGCGCTGCTGCTGGCGCTGAAGGTCCCGGAGACCCGTCCCGCCGTCACGGCGGCCAGGACCGGCCCGGTCGGGCTCGGCCCCGTCTTCAGGGACCGGACCTTCATGGTCTTCGTCGGGCTGACCCTGCTCGGCTGGACGATGATCGAGACCAACAAGATGCTGCCGGTCTCCATCGTCTCCGACGGGCTGGAAGCGACGTCGTACGGGCAGGTCATCGTGGTCAACATGGTGCTGATCGTCGCCGGGCAGCTCATCCTGCCCGCGCTCGTGGCGCGGTTCCGGCACGAGCACGTCCTGGCCGCCGCGGCCGTGTTCACCGGGGTCGGCTTCGGGCTGGCCGCTCTCGCCGACACGCTGTGGGCGTACGCGCTGACGGTCGCCGTCTGGACTCTCGGCGAGATGCTGATGACGCTGGCGAGCTCCGCGGTGATCGTCCAGCTGTCGCCACCCGACGCCCGCGGCCGGTACCAGGGCGTCTTCGGATTCGGCCCCCCGGGCGCGCTGTTCCTCGGCCCGGTAGCCGGCGGGCTCGTCGCCGAACACCTCGGCACGGACACGCTGTGGGCCGGTGTGTTCTGCCTCGGCCTCGTCCTGGCGGCGGCGAACCTGGCGGCCGGTCCCGCCCGGGCCCGTCGAGTGGCGCTCCTGCAGACCGCTGCCGAAAGGCGGGTACGGGAGCCGTCCGGCAAGGAGCTCCCCGGGGTTCGGTGAACACGGAGGTGACTCATCGGGCCGGCGAGCGAACCCCACCGGCCGGACGCGGCCGCAACCACGCCAGACTACGAACGCCTCGTCCAGCACGCCGAATTCTCTGAACCCGGCATGGCTGCCGGCCGCTCAGGGAGTGCCCGTCGATGTGTCGATGGATGCTGCGAAGGCTGCGAGGGCAGTGAAGTCGTCGTTGCGCAGACCGATCCGCGGGTTGACGTGGTGGAGCAGGGCCGGTGCGCGGTGGTTGGCAGCCACGTGTGCATGATCCGCGTCGCTCTGTTCGTCGTCCACCCAGGCGAATGGTCGGCCGTTGGCGTACTCCACCAACGGCTCGGACTTCCAATGGACGCCATCAGGTCGCTCGTTGAGCAGGGCGTTACCGAAGTCGACGAACGGCAGTTCAGGTAGACCGAGCACAGGTCCGATCCACTTGTTCGCGTCACTCATCCAGGTTGTGGCCCAGCAGATCTCGTAGCCGAGAGCCAGCAGCGCACGCCCGTGATCGGGGTTGAGCCACACCCGGAGCGGCCGAGTGTGGGTCCGGAGTCCCCCAGGCTCCCCAACTGCCCCGCGCTGCTGTGGGACGCGGAGGGTGGTGTAGCCCTCGGGGCGCTTCTCGGGCTTTGCCGCATACGGATTCAGGGGTCCGTCGACATCGAGGAACAGCAACGGCCGACTCATGGCGCCCTCCGAACTTGCGTTCCCGATCTACCGAGTCGCCGAAGCATATCCGTCTTCGTGTATCGCTGGCGCGTCCGACGATCCGGGTGAATCCGGGCATCCCGAGATCGACCGCCGTGGCCGTGCGGGCTGTGGCGGCGTCCATCTGGGCGAGCTTGTCCTCGGCGCCGGTGAAGCTGGTTTCGAGGCCTTCGACCTCGCCAAGCCGGCCTTCCCTCTTGGCTTCAGCGATGCCCGAGAGCGGCCGGTCCGCTCGTGCTTGAACCGCTCCATCGGATTGTGGTGAGCGTTCGCCCGGTCGGATTGGCGGGAACGGTCCAGCGGGAACGGGTTGACGGTCGGGCCGGTACCCTCGCGGAGGTGGAAGTCGCAGAAGGTCCGCATGACGGTTTCGCAGTGAGCCCTCGTGGCCGCCGTGTACTTGACGCCCGGCGACGACTTGCCCGCCACAGGGTTCGGTGTGCCCGGTGCCGGCCTCACGACGCCAGCCCCTTTGGTGTTGCCGTCTGCGATCGGAGCCGGAGACGCCCTTGCACGCGTGCGGGCTTGTCAGCCAGCAGCATCCAGCGCGTGAAGTCCCTCGCCTCGATGGTCTCACCCGCCGGCAGTCCCGCTCGGACCTGCCGAAACCGCAGGAGACGGAGAAGGCGACCCGACCGGCATCGCCGGATTGATCATTGGTTTCCGTCAACTTCTGCGGGCCAGGAGATACGCACGCTCGGTGTCCGCTTCGCCCGGGTAAGGTCCTCGCACCAGCGTTGCCTCGACGGTCAACCCCGCGGCGGTGAGACCTGCGGCAACGTCATCCGGTCGCAGGGCGAAGAAGTCGAGGGAGACCGGACGGTCGAACCACGAGTCCCGGCGTCGGATCTCCTCGCCCGCGTGGAAGGCCGCAAGGACGAGACCGCCCGGGCGCAGCACGCGGGCGAATTCCGCGTATGCGCGCGGTCGTTCGTCGGGCCGCAGATGGATCAGCGAGTAGAACGCTGCGATGCCGGCGAGTTCGCCGTCTTCCAGCGGAAGGTCCAGCATTGAACCAACTCGCACGTCAAGCCCTGGCCGACGAGCCCGGGCCGCCCTGACCATGCCCGGTGACACGTCGAGGCCCAGAACCGGAACCCCGAGGTCGTCGAGGAAGCACGCCACCTGTGCGGGACCGCACCCGACGTCGGCCACGGGACCGTCCTTCGGAACCTGTTCGGAGAACGCCACCAGCATGGCGCGGTCCAACGGCTTCGAAGCCAGATCCGCGGTGAAGCCCTGTGCATACACATCGGCGACCGCGTCATACGAGTCCCGAATCGAGGTGCTGTCCATCCGACCAGTATCCGACACGGCCTGAAGCCGAGCCCTGGCCACCTCTCGGCGGACGTGCGACAGGGCAGGACCAGCCGTCAGGTCACCGCGGTCACCTCGCCGGACGCGGCGGCGACCGACGTTTCCCGGTACCCGCAAGGGTCGTCGCGTCGCGACCGGCCGGGCAGCCGGGCAGCCGGGCACGCGAGCGCTGACAGGCGGGCTCAGGCGCCCGGACCCAGTGCCTCGAACAGTGTGTCGATCCGCAGCCGCAGTCCGGCGTCCGAGGCCCCCGTGACGGCGACTTCGACGAGGTCGTCGTGGCGGGTGACGTCGGCGATGCGGACGTGGAGCGAGGCGGTCGAACCCTCGATCAGGTGGGTGTCCCCCGTTCCGGGGTCGTCCCCGTCGGCGCTCCGCACAGGCGCGGTGACGGCGTCCCAGTCGGCACGCGTGAAGTCGGCGCCCGTGAACTGGGCCAGCAGGTGCATGAACAGGCCGAGGTTGCCGCGGTGGATCCGGCCGCCGAGGCCGTAGTCCGGCGGCCGCCTGCCCCCGGCCGCAGAGTCCGGGCGGAGCGCGCCGCTCACCGGATGCTCGTCACCGAAGTAGGCGCGCAGACGTACGGAGAGATCGAGCTGACGGCACGCGGTCTCGGGATCGTAGGCCGCGTCAGGCAACTGGGGCACACGCTTGCGACCCGTCACGTCCAGGCGGTACGGCTCCTCGAACCCGCGCTCCCACCGGACGACGGCAGGCAGGAACCGCTCACGCGCACCGGCCGCGTCGGTGCCGAGGTAGCCGGCGATCTGCTCCCACGAACTGCCGCGCTCACGTTCGAAGATCACCGCCCTGGTGAGCAGCCGGTCCGCGACCTCCCGCAGGGTGGCGGCCTCGCTGACCCGTCCGCCCGGGCCCGTCTGGTCGTCGAACCGGGTGATCGCCAGGTTCGCCGCCGCGCCGGCGAGGTCGACGCTGGTGTCGCTCAGGACCAGGCGAGCCAGTGCCGCTCGTGTGAAGGCGTTGCGTTCGGCATCGTAGGGCGTGGGCTCTGGCAATCCGGATGCTCCCGTGTTCCTGTCGGACCGTCTGGTGGCCCGGCTGTCGGGTCCGCCGGACAGTGTGGCGTGCCGGATCCGCGGACTCCAGCGCTTTTCCGCACACCAGGCACGTCACCGCCCCTCTCCGCCACGGTCCCCGAGCCCGCCGGCGCTCTGCCCCGGGGCGGGGCCGGCGCCACCGTCCGCCGACCCGGACGACTGCGTCCGAGGTCTCGGCTACAGTGCCCCGGGGAGCCGGCCGGCCCCTCGCCGAACAGCCGCCGTCCCTGTCCCACAACCGTCCCGGACGGCCGTGCCCCGGGTACGGGATACGGGTACGGGACGCGGGTGCAGGCCGCGGACGTGGCGATCGGCGAGGAGGTCGAGGTCGAACTGGAACTCGACACCGAACCGCGCGTCGTCGTCGAGCCCTCGGACTTCGCCCAGGCCCTGGACGACGACCCGCTCGCCCGCGCCGCCTACGACAACCTCACGGACAGCCGGAAGCGCGAGCACGTACGCGCCGTCGAGAGCGCGAAGAAGCCCGAGACACGCCAACGGCGCATCGAGAAGGCCATCGCCACCCTGCGCGGCTGACCCACACCCGTGCAGTCGGTGACCTGTCCTTCCTTCCGCGCGCCGGCAGGGGATCAGGGGATCCAGGGTCACCCGACCCGGGTCCCGGCGGGCGGGCCGACGGCCCGAGGAGCACCGGCTGCTCGCCATTCCGCGGTCACCGTGAGGGCTGCCTGTCACCCTGGCCGCCGAGGAGCTCCGTCGGCCGGCCCCGAACCCTCAGGACCTGACGTAGCAGGTCCCGGAGCGGACGCGGAGCCGAACCGGGAGCCCCAACCGGTGAAACCACTGGGACCCGGATCGGGCGGGGCCGTCCGACACGCTGATGATCCCGTACCGAGCCCGGACCAGGCGGTGTGCCGCGTCACCAGGGAATGTGGGCCAGGGTCCAGGCGACGATGGACGTGGTGGCGGCGGTGGCGACGGCATTGACCACGACGAGGGTGATCCGGCCGGGCCGGCGACGCGGGCGGGGCCGCTCGACGGGGCGGCGGATCGGGAGGCGGTCGAGGAGGCGCTTCATGGCCGGTTTCCCTTTCGGTCGGGCTTCCTGGCTGTCCCCGTGGCGGGGCTGCTGGTAAGACGGTGGCGCAGCTCGGGGCGCGGACAAAGCCTTTGAGGGTTGTCGGTACGACAACCCCGGATACCGACCCGACAACCGGCTGCCGAGGCCAAGGGAGGGGCACATGACCGGTCCGGAAAGCGCAAGAACGGGTGGAGGACCCGACGCCGGCGGTAGCGGGCGCGGTGGGCGAAAAGGGCGTCCATGGAGTCAGGACCTGCGGGGTCCGAACCCGGAGATCAACGAGCTCGCCGCCCTGCTTCGGGAGTGGCTCGACGGGAGCGGCCTGTCGGTGCGGAGGTTCCACGAGCTCCTGACCGTCGACCACTTCACGGACGGCAGGATCCCCTCGGTCGACACCCTCTACAGCCGGTTCGCCGGTGCCGGACTCAGCCGGGACTTCGTCGAGGCGGTCATCGAATTCTGTACGCCGGACACCGGTGAGCGCGCCCGGCGGACCACGAAGGGCCGGGAGCTGTTGAACGCGGCGAAGAACCGCCCTGCCTCACGTGGCAACGCGGTTCGAGGCGGCACCGCCCACGTGCCCGCGCCGCTGCCACCGCAGTGGCCGGTGGTGATCGGAGCCATCCCGATCCTGGCCAGCGCCTTCCAGCCGCGCACCGCCGTGCGCGAGAGGATCGACGAGATGCGGGCCGGACACGAGACGGTGGTGCTGTCGCAGGTGCTCGCGGGTGGCGGTGGGGTCGGCAAGAGCCAGCTGGCAGCGCAGTACGCCTGGCGGGCGGTGCAGGACGGCGAGGACGTCGTGGTGTGGGCCGCCGCCGCCGACCCGGTCGCGGTCCTGCTGGCCTACGCGGAGGCGGCGGTCGCCGTCCAGGTACCCGGTGCCACCGGCGCCCCGGACCGGGTCGAGCAGGACGCCCGACGCTTCCTGAACTGGCTGAGCAGCACCGAGCGCCGTTGGCTGGTGGTCCTCGACGACGTCGCCGACTTCACCGGCACCGGCCCGCTGTGGCCGGGGAGTTCACGCCGGGGCAACGGCCGGGTGCTCGCCACCACCCGGCAGCGCGGCGCGCATGCCTCCGGAGGCGGGCGGGCGATCGTCCCAGTGGACGCCTACAGTGCCGCCGAGGCCGTCGACTACCTGCGCGACCGCCTCACCACCGCCGGCTTCCCGTACCTGATCGACCCGCAGGCGGAGGAAGTCGCCGAGGCGCTCGGCTTCCTGCCGCTCGCCCTCGCGCACGCCGCCGCCTACATGATCAACCAGCACCGTACCTGCTCCGCCTACCTGGAGCTGTTCCGGGAGCGCACCCGAGCTCTGGACGCGCTACTGCCGCCGGAGGCCGACACCGAGTTATACGGGCGTGCCGTGACGGCAGCCCTGCTGATCTCGCTGGACGCCGCGCAGCAGACCGAGCCCAAGGGCCTGGCCGTCCCCGCGATCCGGCTGGCGGGCCTGCTCGACCCGGCCGGCCATCCCCGGGCCCTGTGGACCACCCGGAGCGCGACCGGATACCTCGCCGACCAGCGTGCCGCCGGTTCGCACAGCTCGCCGCCCGCGACGCCCGGCGAGCCCGGCACCGAACCGCCCGAGCCACCGCCCGGCGAGCCCGGTACCGAACCGCCCGACCCACCGCCCGTCAGCGCCGACGAGGCCCTGTCGGTCCTCGCCGTCCTGCACACCTACAACCTGCTGAGCAGCTACCCGGCCGGTGTCCCCCTCCCGCATCGGGGAGCGGTCGCCGCTCACCGGGAGATCGCCGTCCACGCCCTGACCGCCCGCGCGGCCCGGGACACCACCCCCGAACCGCGCTTCCCGCAGTCGGCCGCGATCCTGGCGCTGTACCAGCTCTGGACGGCGGAGGAACACACCGACTACCGGCTGGCCGCCAGCCTCCGGGGCAACACCGCCGTCCTGGGCGAGACCGTCGGCAGTGAGGTGCTCCGGCTCTTCCCCGGATTCGTGCTGCGCGAGCGGGCGGGCCACAGCCTCCTCCACGCCGGTCTGCACGAGGCGGCCATCGCCCACTGGACCGAGGAGGTCGAGGCGGACATCCGCGAGCTCGGGCCGGATGACGAGTTCACCCTCACCAGCCAGGCCAACCTGGCCCTCGCCCTTTCGCAGGCCGGTCACGCCGTGAAGGCCATCGCCCTCCAGAAGCACGTCGCGGTCGAGCTGGAACGCCTCCACGGCGCCGACGACCCCAGAACCCTGGCCGTCCTCAGCGGCCTCGCCGCGTCCTACGGAGAGGCGGGCCTGAACGGCGACGCCGTGGCGCTCAAGGAGCACGTACTGGCAGCCCGCGAGCGGACGCGGGGCCTGCTCCACCCGGACACCGTGGAGGCCCGGAGCAGTCTCGCATTCGCCTACCAACTGGACCGCCGACACGAGGAAGCCCTGGCGCTCAAGGAACAGGTCGCGGCCGAGATCGCGGAGCTCGACGGAGGCCCGGGTCGAATCGGCGACCCCGACCACGAGAACACACTCGCCGCACGGGCGAGCCTGGCCTACAGCTACATGGAGGCCGGGCGGGTTGCCGAGGCCATCGCGATCGAGGAGGACGTCCTGGCCGCTCGCGAGCGGCTGCTCGGCCCCGACCACCCCACCACCCTCCTCACCCGGCTCGCCCTCGCCGCCTCCTACGCACGGACCGGCCGCATCGAACAGGCGATCACCATGCAACGGCAGGTCGTGGCCGACCTGGAGCGCGTCCACGGCCCGGACCACCCCGACACCCTGGGTGCGAGGGCGAACCTCGCGGTCTCCTGCCGGCGGACCGGCCGGACGGAGGAGGCCGTCGAGTTGTCCGAGCAGATCCTGCCGGCCAGGGCCCGGGTCCTCGGTCGGGACCATCCCGACACCGTTCAATCCGCCGCGAACCTCGTCAGCGTCTACGTCCAGGCCGGCCGCTGGCGGGAGGCACTGAAGCTCGCCGAGGGGCTTCGGCCGATACAGGAGCGGGTCTTCGGTCCCCGGGACGACCAGACACTGGCAGGGCGACACGTCGTCGCCCTGCTGCGGGTCGAACGCGGCAAGCAGGCGCTTGAACAGGACCCGGCGAAGGCGGCCGAGGACGCGGCGGCGGCGATCGAGGCGGTGGGTCCGCACGTGGTACCCCGACTACCGCCGTTGGAGGAGGCTCTGACGGAGGCGTACCGCCTTGCAGAGCTGGCGCGGGCGGCACTGGAGGCACGCGGCGGGGGCTGAGCCCGTTCGGCGTCGCTCTCAGCGGGTGATCCGCGAAGGATCGCCCCGCCGCCGTCACCGCGAAGTCGCGCAGGGCCAAGGGCGACCAAGACCCCACCGCCCGGCTCCCCTCCCCCGCTCAACGGCCCCGTCCACTGCCGCTGCGCCCCCGAGTGGGTGTCCACCGAGCTGCGCCGGAACCTCGCCGACGACGACCGCGAGCCGAGCGCGACGCCCCCGCCCACATTGCCCGGAACCGCACCGGTACCGAAGTCGCCTACGAGACCTCGCCATGGCCCGTCCCGAGTATCCCTGCTCGTCGCGCCTGCAGTTCGGAGCGGACGAGTTCGAGGAGGCGCCCCGACCAGTTGCGGCCCCGGCCGGCGTTGTCGCCCCAGAAGGTCGAGTTCATGTCGTCGTAGATCATGGTGGCGTCGTCCGTCGCCAACAGGATCTCGGCCAGCTCGGGGTGCTGGTCGTACTTGGCACGCAGCAAGCGCGTCATGACGGCGGTCCGGGCGTGCTCCCAGCCCTCGCGGCGAGGGGCCTCGGCCGCGAGCGTGCGCGCTGCGGCGGCGGTTTCCGCTGCCGCGATCACGTGCCGGGTCTCGGGCTCGGCGACCGACAGGGCCCAGTAGGCGTGGGCGACGGAGGGGTATTCGGTGTCTGCGACCGTGATCGGGGCGGGGTAGTCGTGGCGCAGACCGAGCCTTCCGTGATCCTCCACCGGCCGGGTCGGGAACGACCGGTAGAGCTGGACGGCCGGGGCGTGCGGTGTCGCCGGTCCGTCGGCGGGGACGCGGGTGGCCCTCTCGGCCCTCCGACGTGCCCGCTCCTCGAAGTACGCGAGGGCGCTGTCGTAGTCCTCCTGCGTGACCGTGCCGTCGAACGACAGGTAGGTCCGGCCGCCGGGCCCCGCCACCAGGACCCGCAGCGGCCGGTCCTTGCTGTCCATGTCGCCCAGCGCGTAGCGGCGCCGCGACTCCGGGACGGCCAGGAACGCGGCGCGGGCCGCGGCCCGGTTCTCCTCGGTCCGGTCGGCGAGGAAGACGTCGACGGCGGCCAGGCAGCGGCCGGTCGAGTCGGGCCGCCCGTTCAGCTGGTCGATGGTGTCGCGGACTTCGGCGACCAGCAGCTCGGGCGTGAGCCAGCTCTGCGGCTCGCTGAACTTCCAGTCCGCCAGATCGTGGGCGGAGGCCTCGCCGCCCTCCGGAAGGCTGGTGGCGACCCAGCCGGTGCGCAGCTTCTCCTCGAACTCCTCGATGGTGACCAGGCCCCAGCAGTCGATGAGTCCGTCGGCGTAGATGAAGAGGTCGGTGAGGAAGAAGTGGCCGTTACGGATGAACGCGTGCCGCCAGGTTCCGGGTATGCGGACGCCGTCCGCTGTGCGATGGGTGATCCGGTTGCCGATCATCCTGGGATTGTGTCGCAGCGGTCGCCGCGCGGGCCATGCTCTTTCCTCCGAGGCGGCTTCCGGGCGGGTGCGGTCCCGGCCGGGGCCGCCACCGTCGCATCCGCGGGCCGCCGATCCGCCGTCGACGGTGTGGTCGGCCCGCGAACGGGAAACTACCTCGTCAACAAGCTTCAGGAGCTCACGTGGTGGCTGGACTGCGGCGGCCACATTCCGACCACGTGGTAGCAGGCCCGGCCGAACAGGAGGCCTGCGCCTCCGTTCGAAGGGGCGGCGGGGCCGCGCCGCGGGGTGCCGCAGCGGGGAGCCGGCTCCAAGGACCCGGCGGGTGTGTACCGGCGGTCACGATGCGCAAGGGGTCAGCGGGTGGCGGCCCAGAACGCGGCGGAGACCAGGACCGCGGCCGTGGCGGTGAAGAGGACCACGCAGTAGCGGACGTAGCGTTGGATGGCGGGCGGCAGCTCGTTGCTGCCGCGTGCTGCGTCGAGTTCGCGGCCGTGGTCCCGATCGATCTCGGTTTCCACCCGGTGGCTCTTCTCCCAGGCCAGCGCCAGGCACGCGGCCGTGAGCATGGAGCCGAGGAGGAACGCGGCGCCCATCCAGGGATGCTCCCCGAAGATCGCACCGCCCAGATCTCCGGCGCCGAAGAGGCCGAGGCCGGCGAGCCCGCCGCCCATGTAGGTCAGACGGGTGCGCTGGTACTGCGCGCGGCGCTTGAGCCAACCCCAGGTGGCGGCGGTCGGCACCCGGGCGGGCCGGTTTCTTCTGCGTCCCAGCACGCTGAACCGCCTCCTCACTCTGCGGTGTCGTCGCCGGCCGGTGCGACCGGAGGACCCTTCCACCAGTCGGGCATGAAGAGGCTGAGACCCCGAGCGATGTCGTCGAGCTCCGCGGGGCTCGGCAGCGGCCCGCCGGCGTCGAACCTGGAGGCGGCAGCCACGACGCTGATCTCGACGAACAGCTCCACCGCTCGCGCCGAAGGCAGCGGGTGCATGCGCGTCAGAGTGTCGACGGCGGCAGCGACGGTCTCGCGCACATGGTGGAGGGGCACCGCGATGCCACGTCGGCCGAGGCGTTCCCGGGCCGCGGCGACCCCGATCCGGACCGGCTCGTCGCCGCCCTCCCAGTCCCGTCCGCCGCCGTCTCCCTCACCTCCGCTGCCACCGGCCGTCACACCTGGTCCCGAGCCGCTGATCAGCGCCGCCAGTACATCGCCTGAAAGGGGAATGGTCACGCTCTCCGTGACGGGTTCCGGCCCCTGGTGCTCGGTCATGTCTTCTGATCCCGGGTTGTTGTGACATTACGACGCGTCTCCAGCGTGCGGCCCGGCAGGAGCGAACGGCGACCGGGGCGGGCGAATGCAGTAGTACCGGCGAATCACCCCGCCCTCCGCCCCGGGCGGGGCCGCCACGCCAGGGAACGGCTGCCGGAACCACCCACGCGCCACCGCTGCCACGGCTGCCGCGACGGACGCGACGGACGCGACGGACGCGAGCGCGGATCCCGAAGGCCGGCTGTCACGATCGGCCCAGGACTCCCGCTCCGCCCGGACACGCCGTGAGGGCGGCCGCCGGTGGGTCCGGCGGCCGCCCTCACAACGGGGTCGGGACGGCGCGTCAGTGCCGGTGGCGGCGACGGCGGGAGGCCGCCAGGAGGAGCGCTCCGACGAGGCCGACGAGCACGGCGATGCCGCCGATCAGGGCCACCTGGCTGCCCGTGTCGGCCAGGCCGCCACGGTTCGGCCGGCTGGGCCCGTCACTGGCCACCGGGTCGGGACCGTGGCTGTCGCTCCCGACCGGGGAGGACGACGGCGTGCCGGTCGGCTCGACGGACGGCGAGGACGAGGGCGTGCCCGTCGGTTCAGCGGACGGCGAGGACGAGGGCGTGCCGGTCGGCTCGGCGGACGGGGAGGACGGGGGCGCCGTCGGGGACGGCGAGGACGTGGCCACCGTCACCGTGGCCGTACACTCCCCCGCCGTCGAGCCGGGCGGGCAGTTGCCGCCCGGCCGGTCGGCCACGACGGTGTTGCGCATCGTGCGGTCACCGGTGGCGGGCCCCTTCACCTTGACGGTGTAGGTGAGCCGGGCGTTGCCGCCGGCCGGCAGGTCGCCGGTCCAGGAGAGCACCGGCTGCGCGTAGGAGGGCGATCCGGTGGAGGCGGTGGCATCGTCGTTGTAGGTGGCGTCGTCGAGAACGGCGCTCAGGTCGTCGGTGACGGTGAGTCCGGTGAGCGGCGTGTTTCCGGTGTTGGTGATGTCCACCTGGTACTTGACGGTGTCGCCGGGGGCGGCCTGGGCCTTGTCGGCGCTCTTGGCGAGCCGGTAGCCGGCGTGCTCGGTGACGGTGTTGCGCACGGTGTTGCTGGTGCGCTGCTGTTCACGGCCGGTCTGGGCACCGCGGTAGGCGAGCGACGAGGTGTTGTCGAGCTTGGTGCCCGGCACGATCCCGGCGTCGACCTTGGCCCGGAAGGAGACGGTGGTCTCGGCTCCCGGCGCGAGGTCGGAGGCGGTGCAGGTGACGTTGTGCCCGGAGGCGGTGCACCCGGGGCCGGAGCCGTCGACGTAGCTGACGCCCTTGGGCAGCACGTCGGTCAGGGTGACGCCGGTGGCGGTGTCGAGGTCGGCGGTGGTGCCGTCCTTGTGGCGGTTGGCGACGGTGAAGGTGTAGGTGATCTCGGCACCGGGGTCGACGAGGCCGGGCGGGGTGTTCGTGGTGGAGCCGGCCGGCTGGTTGGCCTTGGCGATCTGGAGGTCGGGCTCCAGGGCCTCGACGGCGAGCCAGACCACCTGAGGGTGCAGCGCGTCGCCCTGGCCGGTGACGCGGAGCACGGCCTGCTCGGCGCCGGCCGGGAGCTTGCCGGTGATGTCGATCATCCGGGCGTCGTAGCCGACGTTGTTGACCGGGTTCGGCTTGCGGTCCGTGAGGTTGGTGCCGGTGCCGTCCGCCGAGACGCGGTCGATGCGGCTGGTGAAGGCGTTGTCGGGGGCGGGCCCGGCTGCGGTCGGCATGGGCAGGGCGGTGAGACTGCCGGAGTTCGGGCCGACGGCCAGGGAGTCCCCGGCGATGGGCGCGTCGCCGTCGCCGACGATGACGCCCATGGTGGCGGCCGGGGCACGGCCGGCCGGGGTGCGGATGCCGTCGAGCGTCATGGTGATGCTGGGCTCGGGCGGGCGGATGAGCTGGTAGCCGTCCCAGATCTGCAGGTAGCGCAGCGGCTCCTTGGGGTCCTCGTAGGCGACCGTCAGGGACCAGCCGCCCCAGCAGCCGACGTTCTGGCCACCGAAGTCGGAGGTGGAGGAGCGACCCTGACAGGCCTGGATGTCGGCGACGGTGTACTCGCCGGAGCCGGCGGCGCTCACCAGGTCGGTGACGTCCTTGACGCCCGCGTGGGCGGTCAGCGGGGCCGGGGGTGTGCCACCGGTCTTCTGGTCGAACCAGTCGTAGGCGTCGGCGGTGAGCCGCTGGTAGCCCGTGGCGCCGGGCACCTTGATCTCGACCTGGTCGGCCTTCGAGGCGTCACCGGAGGTGGAGGTGAGCGAGGTGCCGACGGGGTTCGACTGCCAGTACAGCCGGGCGTTGAGCACCTTGGCGCCGGCCGGGATGTTCAGGGTGGCCGCGGAGGCGGTGTTGCCGGGAGCCTTGGGGTCGGTCTTGACCCAGTTGACCCGGTTGTTGTTGTAGGCGTTGTCGTCGCACGCGCTGTCGTCGGGGTCGCAGGCGACCACCGAGTTGGACGCCATGGTCAGGTTGCCGTGCGCCAGCAGGTCGAGCGCCGGCTTCGGGCCGATCGGCCGCTCCGCGCCGCTCCGGCCGGCCTTCGCCGAGGGTGCTGCGGCGGCGTGCACGGCCGACGACACGGACGACGCGAGCACGAGCGTCGAAACGGCGAGAGCCCCGAGAACGGCACGACCGGGCGGCGCGCACCGGGCCCGGGATCCGGGTACCGGCCGCACCGCGCTCGTCACGGGTGGTATGCGGTCGCTCAAGGTAGGGCTCCTGGAAGTGCTTGAGGGTGTGTACGGGAGGGTGAGGGGCGCCCTTCCGGGCTGATTCATGACGAATAGTCCGAATTCATCAGCCAGCGGTAATATGTCACACGCTGATCCATTTAGGCCAATGTGCCGGATCCTGGAACCAGAAGCCCACCGGGCCCGGGAGAGCCCCGGCTCCGACCGTCGGGCCTGACCAACGGTCACCTCGCCTGCGGGCGGCGCACTTCCGTCAGGGCCGGTGACGGTGTCGGTGATGCCACCGCGCTGTCGACGTCGGCCCGGGCGACCGTGCAGGCGGCGGTGCGGTCCGTCCAGGCGGTGCGGTCCGTCCAGGCGCTCGGGGCCGCACGCTCTGCCGCACACCCGACCAAACGGCGGCCCACGGTCCCGGGATCACCTCGTCCGAGAGAAGGGGATCGCTCGCGGCAGCCCGCGCCGGCATCGCCCGGCGGCGAGCAGCGGCGCCCGGCGCTCGACGTCCGGTTCGCCAGTTGCAGATGTCCAGCGTCGGGGGTGGGGTGCGGGAAGGGGCTGCTACGCCACCGGTGTGGGGAGGGGCTGGGGTCGGAGCCCGTCGCGTCCTGGGGTGGTCGGGTTCAGTGGCGGGTGATCGCTGCCACTGCGCGGACGGCCCTGTCCACGTCGTGGGGGTCGGTCAGCAGGCTGGGGCCGAGGCGGACCAGGGTGCCGCCGTAGGGGGTGACGTCCGCGAGGATGCGGTGGTCGGACTCCAGGCGGGTGACCACTTGCCGGGGTGGCCGGTCGGTGACGGAGAAGCAGACGATGCCGCAGGAGAGCGCGTCGTCGCGGGGGGTGGCGACGTGGACGCCGGGGATGGTGGCCAGGCCGTCCTTGAGCTGCCGGGCCTGGGTGCGGATGCGGTTCGCGATCCGGTCCCGGCCGATGGCGGCGTGGAAGGCGAACGCCTCCGGCAGGGCCCAGCGGTGCTCGAAGGTGTGGAAGCCCCCCGGGGTGGCCATCAGTCCGGGGTCGACGACCGGCGGTGGGTCCTCGCGCATCCAGCCGAAGCTCGGGATGATCGGCTGGACGAGGGGCCAGGCGTCCTCGCGTCCCCAGAGGATTCCCGTGCCGCGTGGCCCGTGGAGCCACTTGTGGGTACCGGCGGCGAAGAAGTCGCAGCCGAGGTCGGCCACCACGGTGGCGTCCGCGCCGAGGCCGTGGACGCCGTCGACGCAGACGACGATGCGGTCGGCCGCGTCCCGGCGTGCGTTGATCCCGGCCACCGCGTCGGTGACCGTCCGGATCGGGAGCTTGACGCCCGTGCCGGAGTGGACCCAGGTCAGTGCGAGGACCCGGGTGCGCGGGGTCACGGCCGCCAGTAGGCGTCCCGTCAACTCGTCGGCCGAGACGGCGGCCGGGTCGTCGTAGAGGCTCACCCGGCGCACCGTGGCGCCGGTCAGCACGGCGCGCTGGCGCAGGGCCTCGTAGGTGGAGTGGAAGTCGTGCCGGGTGGTGAGGATCTCGTCCCCGGGCCCGAGTCGCAGTCCCTGGTAGAGGATCGCGAGCCCCATGGTGGTGCTGTCGGTCAGCGCCACCTCCAGGGGGCGGACGCCCAGGTAGTCGGCGGCGGCCGCGCGCGCGGCCAGTTCGCGGTCCGCGTTCTCCCGGTGGTAGCGGCTCGGGTCCTCGTCCAGCTTGGTCCGGTGCGTCGCGATGGCCTCGCGCACGCCGGCCGGGTGGGCGGCGAACGTGAAGGCCGCGAACTGCGCGTAGGCGCGGGAGGTCCGGAACTGGTCGCGGACGGAGTTCCAGTCGCCCGGCGCGAAGCTGCGGGGCGGGGTCGAGGGCTCGGGCGGTGCCGGATCCGCTGCGGACGCCCGGGCTCCGGCGAGCGGGGCCAGGACGCCGCCCGCGAGCCCGGAGAGGACGAGCCGTCGGCGGTCGATGAGCGGTTCCATGTCTCCTGCACCTGATCGCGCGGCCGGGGTGGTGGCCGGGGTGTGTGGTCGGGATGTGTGGTCGGGATGCGCCCGGGGCGCGACGGCGCGGCAGGCCGACGCGCCCCGGACGGCTCAGCAGAGCAGCGACTCGCGCCCGGGCGCCGCCGACCGGGCGGGCGTCAGGCCCGGCTGGGCCGAACCCGTCACGGTCCGGGCGGGTGCGATGCAGCCCTGCTGGGCGTCCCAGGCCCAGTAGCCGTCGAAGAGGCCGCAGCGCCAGAGGTTGCCGTAGCGGTCCCGGTAGGACTTGCCGTCCTTGGCCGGAGTGCACTCCGGCATGGAGGAGCACTCGTAGATCGCCCAGCCCAGCCGGCACCAGGACGTCCCGAGCGGGGTCGCGATGCCTTCCTGGACCTGCGGACCGGCCACGGGGGCCTGCACGGCGGCGGCCTTCGCCGACGGGGCTCCGGGAGTCGCGGCGGCGGCCATCCCCTGGACGGCGAACAGGGCCACCACGGCCAGCGCGACGGCCGTCAGAGCGGAGCGGATGGATCGAGATGCTGACACGATTGTCCTTTCCCGATGAGCGGTTGACGTGCGTGAGGCGTTGCCGCACACAGGCCCGGTGGTCGTGCCCGCCGTTCCGCCGTCGGCTACTCGGGCGGGAACACCACGTTCCGGGTCGGCGTGTTGTAGCCGGGCGAGGACAGGACCTCATGGAGGGCGGCCGTCACCTGCTCCGGTGGGACGAAATCCGTCAGGACCTGGGTGGGCACCGCCTCCGGGTCCGCCAGGATCGCCAGGAAGAGGTGCTCGACTCCGACGTATCCGTGCCCGAGTTCGGATGCGATCCGGCCGGCTTCGCCGAGAACCGAGAGATAGCGCGGTGTAGCCGTAGCTGCTGGTACGTGGGCGTCCGCCATGGTGCCTCGATACCTCGTTCGTAGGCCCACCGGGACGGGTGGGCCCGGCTCAGGGCATCGTAGTAAGGGAGGCGGAAGGCGCGGAAGAGATCTCTTCTCGCCAGGCTGGCCGAATGCCCCTTCGGGGGTTCTCGGGGTGGGGCCGGTGGGGTGAGTGACAGTCCGCCGCAGGCCCGTTCACCATCCGGTCACAGGACGGCCGTAGGCGGCCGGGACCTGATGGATCGTCATGCTCCTTGTGGATCAAGGTGTTTACCCTAGGGGATCGCCTCCTGCTCGCGGCGGATACCCGCGCGTCGGCGTACGTCCACCGGTGGACACCGCAGTCCTCACTGATCACGAGGCATCACCGTCCCGACACCGGCCACGATGAGGACGGAATCCGGCGAGAGGTGCCCCAGGTGTCCGAGCACATACCGGCCCGTCCGTCCGCCACGGCTCACCCGGACCGCCTCCCCCTGCCCGACGTCCTGAGAGGCGTGGCGATCCTGGGCACGCTGATGACCAACGTCTGGATCTTCGCCGCGCCCGCCGGCGAATGGGGCGCGCTGACCGGGGCGACCTCCGGCGCCACCCTGAACCACCTGCTGGACACCCCCTCGCCCGCGTTGGCCGCGGAGACGCTCTTCCGTCTCGCCGCCGACGGCAAGTTCCTCGCCATGCTCACGGTCCTGTTCGGTGTCGGCCTGGCGATCCAGCACGACTCCGCCCGCCGCCGCGGGCGGCCCTGGCCGAGGAGTTACCGGCCCCGCGCATGGTTCCTGCTGGCCGAGGGCACCGTGCACTTCGTCCTGGTGTTCGCCTGGGACGTCCTGATGGCCTACGCCGTCTGCTCGCTGCTGGTCTCACGCCTGCTCGCCGCCTCCGAGCGGGTGCAGCGGGCCGTCCTCCGGTCGGCCGCGGCCTTCCACCTGGTCCTGATGACCGCCCTGAGCCTCGTCCTGGCGCTGGGCGACGAGGTGTCGGCTACCGGGGACGGCCCCGACGCCGCCGCGGTCGACCTCTACGCCCACGGGAGCTACCTCGACCAGATCGCCTTCCGGCTGGCCAACACACTCGTCCTGCGGATCGAGCCGGTGCTCAGCTTCGCCCTCTTGGTAGTCCTCTTCCTCCTCGGTGTCCGGCTGTTCCGGGCCGGCGCGTTCGCCCCGGGCGAGGAGGGCCGGCGCCTGCGCGGCCGGCTGCTGGTCTGGGGCCTGGGCACCGGCCTCCCGCTCTCCCTGGCCGCCTCCCTCGCCGGGTCGGACGGCTTCCTGATCCAGCGCTACGTCGCAGCCCCCGCCCTCGCCCTCGGCTACGTGGGCCTCGTCGGTGTGATCCTGGACCGCGTCGCCCGCCCGCCGCTCACCAAGAGCCTCACCGCCGTCGGCCGCACCGCCCTGTCCTGCTACGTCGGACAGAACCTGCTCTGCATGCTGGCCTGCTACGGCATCGGTCTCGGCCTCGCCGAGCAGCTGCGGAACAGCGGGCCGTGGTGGGTGATGGGCCTGTGGGCCGGAGTCTCCCTGATCCTGATGGTCGGCGCCCGCCTCTGGCTGCACTGCTTCCCGACCGGCCCCCTGGAGTCCGTCCAGCGACGGCTGCTGCGCCGTCCGGCACCCGCCGCTGCACCCCGGCCGTGACCACGGGTACCCCGCTGTCCGATGGGGGCTCCCGCCGTCGTCGAAGGCACGCTCCCGGCCGGTGCGCCGGGATCCACGGCGAGCCGCCGCCGATCGACTGTCATGGCCCGGTCAGTGCAATAACTGTCCGGAAGATGATCGTCAGCCCGTCAGGCGAGCCCGTGAGCTGCACCGTCACAGAAACACCACACCACTTCCGGTCGGAATTGGTCTCAACCATTGCCGCACCTTCACATTCAGAGGAGGCTCCTCGACGAAGCGCGGGGGCACAATCCCGGCGCTCACCAATGGGAGGAGAACCACTCATGTCCATTCGCAAGGCATTCTCCGCCGTGGCCGTGGCCGGACTCGTGACCGGGGGCGCCCTGATCGCCGCCCCGACCGCCCAGGCGGCCACCTACACCTACATCGGCATCTACCCGACCGCCGCCTCCTGCCACGCCGCCGGCCAGGCGTACGTGAACAACCACCAGGCCGTCGTCTACTTCTGTGACACCACCACCGAGACCGGCCCGGCACGGCTCTCCGTGGTCCTCTACTGAGCCACCGGAACACACCGACGGTGGGCCGCACAGCCGGCGGCCCGCCGTCGTCCGAAGCGGGGTTCTGGCTCACTTTCCGTGGAGCATGCACGCTGCGTGACGATTGTTGGGCGAGTGGGCCCTGGGGAAGTTGCCCGGAACTGGCCCATACCAGGTGCGGTGTAGCTGACAGTTCGGCCCGTGGAAGAAATGGTGTTCCGGCTGGAGGAGTTACTGTTCCCGTCGATCGCCGACGTGACGGTGCTGTCCGTCGCCGTGAACGACGAGGCGGTACGTATAGAGGCCCGAAGCGCGGTGTGCGGGGCCGTCTGTCCCGGATGCGGGATCTGGTCAAGGCGGATTCACGGCTCCTACCTGCGGTTTCCCGCTGATGTGCCCAGCGGAGGCAGACGGGTCGCTGTCTGTTTGCGCGTCCGCAGGTTCATCTGCCCGGTCATCTCGTGCGGGCGGCGAACCTTCGCCGAACAGCTGCCGGGCTTGACCCGTCGGTACGGCCGACGGACCCAGCCTGCCCCCGAGCCGGAGAAGTTCGAAGACCCCTCCGGCTCGCCCTGGCCGAGGGGACACCGCTTCGCCGACCGCACCCGTGCCAGCCACGCGACCGTCCAGGAACTGCTGGCCGCCGGGCTCAGCCGGACGGCGATCGGCCGCCAACTCCGGATGACCTCCCGCACCGTCAAGCTCCTCGCCGACGCAGCCTCCCCGGAGGACCTGTTCCAGGGGCAGTGGCAGGGCCGACCATCCAAACTCGACGCCTTCAAGCCCTACCTGGATGACCGTTGGAACCAAGGCTGCACGAACGCCTGGAGAATGTGGGAGGAGATCGTGCCGCTCGGCTATCAGGGCAGTTACCAGCGGGTTCGCGCCTACTTCCGGGAGAAGCGGCTCTCGCCAGGGCCCGTCACGGCTCGGCCACCGTCACCCCGGGTCGTCGCTGGATGGATCCTCCGCCGACCGGAGACCCTCACTGAGACGGAGCACCTTCGGCTCAAGGCCGTTCTGGTCCACTGCCCTGAACCGGACGCCCTCACCGGCCACGTCCGCGCCTTCGGGCAGATGCTCACCGAGCGCCAGGGCGAACGGCTGCCGCAGTGGCTCGATGCCGTCCGGCAAGATGACCTCCCCGGCCTCCATACCCTCGCCGCAGGCATCGACCGTGACCGCGATGCAGTCATCGCCGGCCTCACCCTGCCCTGGAACTCCGGAGTCGTCGAAGGCCACGTCAACCGGATCAAGATGCTCAAACGTCAGATGTTCGGCCGAGCCGGCTTTCATCTTCTGCGCAAGCGAGTCCTTCTCTACTCGTGATGCACAGGACAGACCGCGTCATCAACGAGGCCGAAGCCTTCAGGAAACCCTTCCAGGAACTCCCGCCGCGCGAGGTCGGACTCGGCTTCGGCCATCGTCCCGAGCAGAGCGAGCGATCAACCGAGCCCTGTCAGCGGCACCGAGCACCGGTCGAACGAAGCATCGCGCGACTCAAGTCCTGGCAGACCCTCCGCCGGGCCCGCTGCAGCCCCAACCGGATGACTTTCATCGCCGCAGCCATCCTCACCCTGGAACGTCAATGCTGCTGAATCCCATCGCCGTTCCAGGGTGGGGACGGATTGGCAATGGCCGTCATCCAGTTGGGAGCCGTCTCACGACCAGACAAGTCGACCTTCGGTGAACCGACAGACCGGTGAGCTTCCATCGGCGATCCTCGTCAGCGTCTCCGCCACGGAGTCGAAATACCGGGCCATCGATTCGTACTCGCCCGTGACCGTGGGGTCACCCACGAACCAGCTGCCGACGCGCCCGTCCCGCACATCGACGAACTTTCCCATCCAGCCGTCCTGGTCCGACAGGAACGGGATCCACTCATTCCGCCAGAACGGGGAGTCCGGCTGGTCCGGAGGGTCGAATCCGCAGGACGTGGAGCGGTTCGCGTGGAGCCTCTCCATCGCCCGGATGCCCAGAAAGAAGCTTCCCTCGTCGGGGAACCCGTCGAAGCCGCAGCATGCCACTTCGTCGTCGACGTCTCCCTCCGGCAGATCCAGATTGTTCTGCAACAGCCACGTCCGCAGGTCCCCATGCAGGGAGATCCCCATCCGTTCCTCGGCTGCCGCGAGCATCTGCTCCGTAGCGGGCCCCGGCAGATCTGCGTGATCGGCCGGTGCGTGCTCCCGAAGAAGAGTCATCACACGCGACCAACTCTCAGTCACACTCATCGCCCTCTGCCCTCCGTCCTCTCTACAGGGATGTCTCCGCCCGACCACGCCACTGTGGGTTGGGAAGTATCGGCCGAAGAACCTTGCAGGGATGGTACTTCGAGCGTGTGTTCCCCCTCTCCCCGTGATCATCTTCCCGCCCCGAAGTGCGGGGTCGGCCCCTCAGTGAGGTGACCGCCCGCGACTTTTCACAGACAACCCACTGTGTCCGGCGGGCCCAGCCGATGAGCTTCCAGGACTCAAGCGAGGGCCACGGCGTCACCCTGGGGTGGCGAAGCTGAAAACGCTCAGTCAGCCCTCCACGGAAAGTGAGCCAGAACCCGAAGCGGTGGAGAACGGATTCGAACTCCTTCCCGCAAGCACCTGACACCGTCGGGGATCGTGGCCGACCCCCCGGATCCGCTGCAGCCGCGCCCGGCGTGCGCCGATGCCGCGTTGGAGTTGTCCGGGTCGTACGCCGTCAACGCCGGTGAGAGCCACCCCTCTTCGGCGAGGAGCGCACCGGCCTGATTGGATCTCCGTATGACGGATTGGTCCCAGCTCAGCCATGCCTACGGCGTCGCCGACGACATACCCGCCCTGTTGGAGCGGATCGCAGCCGAGCCGGACGCCGAGCTCTGGAGCGATCTGTGGTCGGCCCTGTACCACCAGGGCAGCGTCTACTCGGCCAGCTTCGCGGCACTGCCTTGGCTGGCCCGCACAGCCGAGAGCGACGACCGGGAACAGGCGGTCAACGCCCTCGTCCTGGCGGGTGCGATCACGGCCGGCGCCGGTCAGACGCACGGAGCCGGCGACCCCCGCTCCGAGCACGCGGCGGAGATCGCGGCACTGCTGAGAACCGTGCACGAGTACCGTCGAACCGCACCGGACCGAATCGACTACATCCACCTCGTGGAAGCCATGCTGGGCTTCGAAGGCGTCGCGGGCTGGAGTGAGGACCTGTCCTGGGGCCTCGGAAACGAGGAGTACCAGGTCGCGTGCCCGGACTGCGAGGTGGACTTGTTCATCGCCCTCGGTGAACGCGGCTTCTTCTCCACCAGCACCGACTACGCGCTCACGGACGGTGACATCGAGACCAGAGTCCTGCGCCCGGCGGCTCCCGCAGACCTGGACGGCATCGGCCGGCGACTCCACGATCTCGCCCTCGCGGACGGACAGCGCGAGGTCGCGCACGCGCTGACCTACGTCTTCGGCCGTGCGACCTGCCCTGACTGCGAGTCCGATTTCTCGGTCGCCGACCAGATCAGCGCCGATTGGTGAGCAACCCGAGCCCGACTCCCTGAGGCCGACTCCCCGAGGCCGGCGATCAGGGGGCCCACCCGATCGAGGGCGGCAGCCGCCCACCACCTGGCCGGGAGCGGGGATCCGCAGGAGCCGACCGGCGGCACGGCCTCTCCCGGCAGGCTCCCACCAGGAATTTCGGTGCCGGTGCGGCCGGTGTGGCCGTCGCGGCGGTCGGGGCCGCCGGGTGGTTCCGGGGTCGACGGGCGTCCGGGGGCCGGGCCGTGTGCGGGTGGGCCCCCGGACGGTTGGGCGCAGCCTACGGCCGCCAGACCACCGCGGAGTACGCGGTGCCGGACGGTGCCGGGTGGCTGACCCGGACACCGACAGTCAGGCCGGCGTTGTTGATGAACAGGGCGTAGGAGTTGCTCCCCGGTGCCACGTTCAGCTCGGTCAGGGTTCCGTCGGCCTCCCAGCGGAGGGCGTAGCGCTCCTGTGCGGACGGCACCTTGGTCCCGGTGTGCCCGACGGAGACGCCGGCGTCGTTGACGGCGACGGCCGTGGTGTACTCGTAGGCGTCGCCGATCGTCGTGGCGGTGCCGTCCGGGCTCCAACTCGTGGCGGTGTAGTCGATGCCGTCCGCTCCGGTCTGCTTGCCCACGGCGGTGCCCGCAGCGTTGATGGCGTTCGCCGTGGAGTGCCGGCCCAGGTCCGTGACGGTGCCGTTGGCGTTCCAGGTCACGGATCGCCACTGGTCGTTCGCGGCGCCGGTCGGCGTGGCCCGCCCGAGCACGGTGCCTGCGTCGTTGACCTGGACGACCCAGACGTTGGTGTAGGCCGAGGTCGGGTCGAGCGCGGTGGGAGTACCGTCCGGACTCCATTTCACAGGGTGGGCGACACCGGACGCCGAGTAGGAGAGGCCGGCCACCACGCCCGAGCTGTTGACCGAGATCGCGTTGCTGTTGACGTCGCCGCTCAGCGGAGCGAGCGGGACGGCCTGGCCGTCCGGGCCCCACTTCACGGCGTGGGAGGCCGCGCCGATCGCGGAGTGTCCGACCACCGTGCCGGTGCGGCTGACGGTGCGGATGTAGCCCCAGCCGGCGGTGTCCCCGGGCAGCAGCGGCAGCACGGTGACCGTGCCGTCGGGCGCCCAGCGCACCAGGTGGTTCCCCGAGTAGCCGACGGCGGTGCCGTCGTCGCTGACGGCCACGGCGCGGCCGGTCGAGTCCCCGGGCAGCAGCGGAAGTAGGGTGGGGCTGAGGTCCGCGTTCCAGCGGACCGGGGAGTCCCGGTAGGTCGGATCGGTGACATCGCCGACGATCACCCCGCTGTCGTTGACCGCGGCGGGATGGCTCCAGACGGCGCCGGGCGGGAGGGGCAGGTCGACGGCCACGTCGGCGGCCGGATCGGTGTCGGCCGTCGCGCTGCCGGCCGACGCACTGCCGGCCGTGCCCAGCGTGAGGGCGCCGACGGTGGCCAGGGCGATGGCGGCGGCGCCTGCGGACCGTAGGGCTCGTGTGCCGATGCTCATGAGTGCGTTCCTCGTCTCGTGGACCTCTTCGGAATGGCACTGCGGTGATGCTGTGTCACGTCTCGCGTGGAGAGATCCCGTGCGCCGCGCTGTTCGGCGCACAGAAACCCACTCAGTCTTCGCGAGGTTCGGCGCGGGCGCAGCGGAATCCGGATCCCTGCCTGGAATTCGTCGGTTCGTCGGCGAGGTCGGGCCGTCGGCGAGGTCGGGTCGGTGGCCGACGGTGTCGGCCTTCGGAAGATCGTGCGGCGGGCCGGGGAGGCCGACCGGCCGTGCGCCGCCCTCCCGTTCGCGCCCTTCCGGGAGACCCGATGTCCCCGTTCAGGCGCTCCGCCCGATTCGTGGCGGTGCTCTCGGCCGGCCGGCGCCGTCGTGCGCAACCCGGTCCTGGCCGGATCCCGGCAGGTCAGGACCTGCCTCGTCCGCCACGTATGACGCCCGATGACACCTCTGGCCCCCGGTCCGCGAGCCTGACGCCCACCGTCCGCCTTCGATCAAACGGGAGGCGACCCGTCGACGCCTGCGGGGGCATGACGGTCCGCGCCTCCTCCTGTGCCGGACGAGGGGTACTGCGCTGGACGGTGCACGTGTCACTGCCCCGATCGGGTGGTGGGCGTTGCCTCCGGCCGCCCCGGGATGTGTGCTCGTGGAACGACGTTCCGTCACCACTCTGGGAGAGACATGCGTATTCGAACCGGTCTTGTGGCCACTGCTCTGGCCGTGGCTGGCGTCCTCGCCACCGCCGGCGGCGCCGTTGCCGACGACTTCGACGTCCAGTTCGGTCAGAACTTCGACGTCCCGCTCCCGCAGGGCGCCTGCAACAGCGCCAACGTACTCGCCATCCCCATCAACCTGGTCCCGAACGCCACCGCCACGTGCGAAAGCGGCGGGTGACCTGATCACCGGCCTCGGCGGCCGGCCGGATCAGGCTTGAACCGCCGAGGCCCCCGGTAGGGCCAGAGCGACGGTGAAATGCGAGCCGGCGTTCCGGACCCCGCTGCCGGACGGAGTCTTCGCGCCGGCACTCGGCCGACCCGGCCCTGGCTCCGGCGAACGGCGAACGGCGAACGGGCGAGCCGCGAGCGGCGAACGGCCGATATCCCGGGCCTTCGTGGCCCTGCGGCGGAGCCGGCGGTCCCGGGGACGCTCGGCCCATGCCGAGAGACCGACGTGTCGACGCCGCAGGCGACTGCTCCTCGCACGGCCGCGAAGGACGTTCGCGAGGAAAACAGAGTCGCCGAAAAGGAGCTGTTGCGACACCATCCTCGGCAAGGTCCGATGACGAGGAGCCCAGTGATCACCCAGGGCGTGAAGATCACAACACGGTGCGAAGCCTGCGGCGGTGCGCTGGTACGCGACACCGGCCAGTTCATCCACCGCGGACAGTTGTGGTGGGGAACCGAGGGGACCTGCCTGGCCTGCCCCGCCGCCTGGTGCGAGGAGGACTTCGGCGACGCGACTCCGGAGGAGATCCGGCAGGCCCTCCTGGCGGAACACGGACCCGCCCGGCTCCGGCTGAAGGAGCCCGAGGCGAGTGCGGTGCCCGTCCTTCGCGCGCTTCGAGAGGTACACGGTCTGTCACTGGCGCGAGCACGGGCTCTGGCGGCCGAGTTGAGGACGACCGGTCTGGTGGGCACGTTCGTCGAGATGGAGCTTGTGGCCTCCCGCCTCCGGCACCATTCCGTCGGAGTGACAGTGGAGACTTCGTCCGGCTGACCCCGGCGGCGGCCGGGCGGACAGAGCGGGGGCGGACAAGACGGGTCGGCCCGGCCGCCCGCAGTGCCGGCCACCGCCACACGACGGCCGGGCGCAGCAGAACGATTGCCGCTGCGCTCGCGTGCCGACCGCGCTCCGGGCCGCGCCCCGGGCCGCGCTCGCTGATCGCCGAGGTCCGGCACGGCGCTCACGCCTTGCTCCGCGACTCGACGGACTCGGCGGCTGCGTAGGCGGGGAGCGGAAACGCCTGTCGGTGACGCTCGGTTGCGGCGCTCGACCGTAGGTACTCCGCGGTGTTTCGGAGTTCCGGCAGCCCCTGCCGCCCGTGTGTTGTCAGGGGCGGGGGCTACAGTACGTCGCCGTGGACGCTGCTGATCTTGACTACCGGGCCCGGACGCAGTCCGGCTGTATTCCCCCGCACCTGGTCACCCGGCTCCTCGAACTCGGCCATGCCGGGGACGTGGAGTTCTGGGCCGGTCGGGGGGAGTGGTTCTGCGCGCGGGAGTGGGCGTGGTTGCTCGCGGGTCGGGGCCGCCAGGCGGAGGCGCTGGAGATGCTTGCCCCGTACGTCGCCACAGGCTGGTGGACGGCCGCGAGAACCGCGGCTGAGCTGCTGGAGGCGAGTGGCGGGATCGACGAGGCGATCGCGCTGGCCCGTCCGCACGCGGAGGGCGGTGACCGGCTGGCGCTGGAGTTCTTCGCGCGCCTGCTCGCCCGACACCACCGGGGTGACGAGGCGTTCGCCCTGCTGAGCCCGCGCACGGAGGACTGGCTGCTCGCCGGCGCCCTGGTCGACGTGGCCGGGGAAACGGGCCGGGACGAGGAAGCCGCCGCTCTGCTGACCGCCCGCGTCGAGGCCGGGCACCGCTGCGACACCCCGCCGTCCGGCTGCCGCGACGTCGAACCGTTCAACGCCGTCGGCCTGCTTGCCGCGATCCGTGAACGCCAGGGCCGTGTCGACGACGCCGTAGCCCTGCTCCGTACCCGGGAGACCGCCTCGGCCAACGGCCGCGATCAGCTCGCCGATCTGTTCGCCCGGCACGACCGGATCGAGGAACTGCGGGCGTACGCGGCGGCCGAGCCGCTCGGGCACGCCGCGCGGCGTCTCGCGGAGCTGCTGGAGGAACGCGGAGACGTGGAAGGCGCTATCGCCGCGTACCGGCGGGCCGGCGACGAGTCCGTCCGCCGGGGCACCGTGGTGGTGGAGCTCGCACGGCTCCTCGCGCGGCACGGCCGGTACGACGAGGCGATCGAGGTGATGCGCGCCCTGGCCGATGCCCCCGGCGGCGCCGAGGACTGGATCGTCGACGTGCTCTGCACCCTCTACACCGACCAGGGCCGCCCCCAGGACGGCCTGGCCTACCTCGACGCCCTCAAGGCTCGCCGTGGCACGGAGGAGTGGGAGCTCTTCTGGATACGGCTCCCGCTGATGGCTGCCTGCGACCGAGCCGAGGAGGCGGTCGAGCAGACACGAGCCCACCCCGAGGGCGACACCTCGTACGCGGTGTCGCACCTTGCCAGGCTGCTGGCCGGTGCCGGCCGCACCGAGGAGGCCGTCGCCGTCCTCGAACCCCACTCCCTCACGAACAGTCAGGACTTGGCAGGCTACCTCATCGACCTCGGCCGCATCAAGGATGCCGTGGCGGTCCTCCAGCACCACAAGCCCCAGAGACCCGAGCCGTCGGCCGGCCCCTGGTTCGACGAGCCGCCGTTCTGAAGTCCTCACCGACACAAGCGAATCAGCGCCGTCACCCGAGACGATCCCCCTGGCACGCTCGGATCGCGCGTGACTTCGTGGCCTTGAGTGACGACTGACCCAGGCCATGCCGCCGGCTGGGGGTCGTGCCCCAGTACCTTGACGGCACACCTCGGCGGCACACCTCGACGATCGGTCGAAGGCTGGCGTCCTCTTCTGCGTACGTGTCGGAGACTCCCCCGCCGTGTCGCGAACGGAGGAGCACGCGACGGCCGTGTCAGGCGGGCGGGCGCAGGAACTCGTGCAGGGACCGCCGCACCTTGTCCAGGGACTCCTCCAGCTCCTCGGAGTCGTCGTGGCGCAACGACCAGGTGACGCCGCGCAGTTCACGTCGGACTCCGGCGAGCCTGGTCTCCTCGTGCAGGACCTCGTAGTCGCAGGAGGTCCGGGCCGCGTAGGCACGCACCGTCTCCTCCGCGACGTCGCGGCCCAGGTACCAGACACCGCACAGATCGGCCGCCCGTGGGCCGAGCCTCGCCTCGTCCCAGTCCAGGACGCCGGACAGCCGGCCGTCGGTGTGCAGGAGGTTGCCGGGCCAGACGTCGCCGTGGATCGGCACGGCCTCGGCACCGGCGAGCCACCGCCGATAGGCTGTGGCCCATCGTTCGAACACCTGCCGCTCGCGACCGGCCAGCCGGTCCGCGGTGGCCGCGGCCGTCTCGGCGTCGAGGGCGTCGATCGCCCGCCCGGCCCCGTCCGCCCCGAGGATGCCCAGCAGCGGTTCGGCACCGCAGTCGTGCAGCGCCGAGACGAAGGCGGTCAGGTCGCCGGTGAACGCCCCGCGGTCCGCGCGAGCGTCGTCGTCATCCACGACGCTGCCCGGCAGCCTGCTGAGAAGCACGGCGCCGAACGGCAGCCGCGGCCCGGCCGGAAGTATCCCGAGCACCTCGGGGACGGCCAGCGGCAGGGGCGGCAGTCGCCGCAGGACCTCGGCGGTGTGCCTGCTTCTGTCCCCGGCCCCGGGAGTGCGCGGCACCCTGATCAGGACGTCGGTGCCGGCACGGAGCACGACGTTCGAGAAGCCCCAGCCGACGATCTCGACGGGATCCCCGCTCCACGGGAACGGCAGGTCCCGCAGGCCGGATGCGACGGCTTCGAGCGTGGCGTCAGGGTCGAGGAGCATGAGCGGTCCTTGGCTGTTCGGCGATTCCGGCACAGGCCGAGAGGCCCGGGGAGCCGGTTCGGTCGTCCTCGGCCGGAGCCGCTTCGCTCGCCCCGTCCTGGGTGTGCTTCCCGCTGCCGAACTCAGGCTCGGTTGACATGCCGCCAGGCTACGGGGGCACCGGGGGCCGTGACGAGGTCGGCGAGCAGGCGGTGGGGCCGGCATCCGGCGGGCACGCCTGTTCAGCCGCTCCGAGCGGTGGGAGCACGAGTCCGCCGAGGCGACCGGCGGGACCCTCCCGGGGAGGTTCCCCGGGAGGGTCCAGACACGGCGGCCGAGGGGATCGGCCGATCGGCTGCGCGGCTCCGATCCCCGGTTCTACGGTGTCCGCAGCGGACTGGATACGGGCCGGATGCGTGGGGGTCGGGTTGGAGCGGAGGTGTCTTGCCGGGGTGACCGGGCCAGGAGGACCGGGCTCGGGGTACGCGGTCGGCGGCCGCCTGGTCCTGACCTCCGCCCATGTCACCGGCCCTGCAGGGACGCGGGTGAGGGTGTTCCACCCGGGCGGCACCGGCACCGCTGCCGGGACGGTGGTGTGGGCCGGAACACCGGGCGAGCGCGACGACGCGGCGCTCGCCCTCGTCGGCGACTCGCCGCACTGGCGGCCACCGACCGCGCCGGTGCGCTGGGGCCGACTGGTGACCGACCGCCCGGGCGCGCCGTGCCGGACGTGGGGGGTGCCGAACGAGGCCCAGCGGCCCCGGCTCGCGGTGGAAGCCGAGCAGCTGGAAGGCCGGATCAACCCCGGGACCGGCTTCGTCGACAACCAGTACGTCATGGACCTGCTCCAGCACCCCCCGCAGTGGTCACCCGACGGATCCTCGCCGTGGGGCGGACTGTCCGGCGCGGCGGTGCTCTGCGACGACGTCCTGACCGGCGTCGTGGCAGCCGACCGCGCCCGTTCCGGCCACACCCGCCTCAACGTCGTCCCCGCCTACGTCCTCACCGACGCCCCTCCTCCTGCACAGCTCTCGCCGACCACGGTGGCAGCCCGGCAGCAGGTCCGGAGGCGGTGGAGTTCCAGCACCTCGCCGACCGGACCGCGCGGCCCGCACCAGCGACACCGGCCGCCCTGCTGGAAGCCGGACGCCAGACCGTTCCCTTCCACGGCCGTGACGATCTCCTCGCCGACCTGCTCGCGTGGTGCCGACTCGACGGGTTCGGGGCACGGCTGATCCACGGTCCCGGAGGACAGGGCAAGACCCGCCTCGCCCACCACCTCGGCCGACAACTCACCGGCCGGCACTGGTCGGTGCTCTGGCCGCAGGCCGGCACCCTCCCCGACCGGCTGCGGGAACTCCGGCGGGCAGCCCGGCCCCTGCTGGCGGTCCTCGACTACGCCGAAACCCGCCCCGACCAGCTCGGCGCCATCGTCGAAGCCGCCGCCGAACACCCCGGCACCACCCCGTTCAAGCTCCTGCTCCTGGCCCGCACCGCCGGCGACTGGTGGCACCAGGCCCAAGCCGACAGCCGCCGGGCCGAGGACCTCCTCGCCGCCGCCCGCACCCACCGCCTCACCCCGCCGGAAGACTCCCCCGCCCGGAGGGCCGACCACTACCGCGACGCCGCCCGGGCCCTCGCCACGGAGCTCCCCCGCGTCCACGGGCTCGCCGGCCACGACTGGACCGCAGCCGCGACAGCCCTGCAGCCGCCTCAGCGCCTCCACCGGGACGAGTACGGCAACGCGCTCACCCTCCACATGACCGCCCTCGCCGACCTCCTCGACACCGCCCCGGCCGAACCCGGCGCCGACGGGCCCGATCCCGGGCAGGGCACCGCGGCAGGGAACGGCGCACAGGACGTCGAGGACCGGCTACTCGGCCACGAGAGGCGCTACTGGCGTGACACCGCCACCACCTACGGCCTCACCCCGGGCCTGAGCATGGACACCCTGGGGACAGCGACCGCCGCCGCCCACCTGGTCGGCGCCACCGACCGCAAGCACGCTGACCTCCTCTGGAAACGCTTACCCGCGCTCGCGGACCGGCCCCGCGATCGCCGGGGCCGGGTCACCTCCTGGCTCGCCGCCCTCTACCCCGCAGCTCCAGCAGCTCCAGGCAGGGCCGGCGAACCGCCCTGGGGCGCCCTCCAGCCCGACCGGCTCGCCGAACACCACATCGGCAACGCCCTCACGGAGATGCCGGACCTTGCCGACGACCTCCTCGACAACGCCGACGACACCCAGACCAGCCGGCTCCTCACCATCTACTCCCGGGCCGCCGCCCACCCCACCCTCCACCGACTCGACAATCAGCTCACCGACCTCTGCATCCGCCGCCACGCCTCGCCACGGCTCTCCACAACCTCTCCGTGGACCTCGGCGACGCCGGCCGACGGGCCGAGGGCCTCACTGCCGTCCAGGAAGCCGTCACCATCCGCCGCGCCCTCGCCCGGAAGAACCCCAACCTTTTCGGAGCTGCTCTGGAACACTCCCTGGAGGTGGCCGCTTGACTCGAAGGACTGGAGTAACCGGGCTTCGCCCGGGCAGGGAGGATCGCACGCTCGGAATAACGCCCCCGCCGGTCGGCCACAACACCCGGACCACCGCCGAGCGCCGCGCCTTCGCCAACGGCCTGACCCGCTCCCAGCCGATCGGGGTGTCCGCCTCCAGCCACGCCAGCGGCGACAGCGACGACAAGGGCAGCCACCGGTACCTACAGCCCGCGTGAACCGGCACCGAGCACGTCTACGGCCTGAGCGTGACCGGGCCGGAGAAGGCCGGGCTCGTCCAGCGCGAGATCACTGGAGCTGTTCGAATCGGCGCCGGCTGTGAACCGCACGCCAGGCCGACAGGGCCAGGGTGTCGTTCCAGAAAGCAATCCACTGCGGCCGAGCGCGTTGGGCCGGGCCGCGCGACGACAACCCCCTAGCGTGATTCGGGAACGATCCGGGCGGGCCGCCGCCGGGATCCGGACCCTACGGAGGTACCTGACATGACCGTCTCACTCGCTGAACTCACCGGGGACTACACCCTCGACCCGGCCCACACCAGGATCGGTTTCGTCGCCCGCCACGCCATGGTCACCAAGGTGCGCGGCGCCTTCCACGAGTTCGAGGCCACCGCTCACCTGGACGGCGCCGACCCGGCCCGGTCCACCGGCCAGGTGGTGATCAAGACCGAGAGCATCGACACCGGCGTCGAGCAGCGCGACCAGCACCTGCGCACCAACGACTTCCTGGACGCGCCCAACTACCCCACCATCACCTTCCGCATCACCGAGGTGGAGCAGAAGTCCGACACCGAGTACCGGGTCACCGGCGACCTCACCATCAAGGAGACCACCAAGCCGGTCACCATCGACTTCGAGTACACCGGCAACGCCGTCGACCCCTACGGCAACCTGCGCGTCGGCCTGGAAGGGGCGGTGACCATCTCCCGCAAGGAATTCGGCATCACCTGGAACGCGGCCCTGGAAGGCGGCGGCGTCCTGGTCGGCGACAAGATCATCCTGGAGTTCGACATCTCCGCGATCAAGCAGAACTAGGGTCGATACCCCTGCGCGGTCTGTGACACGTCCATGGTCCTGCGGCTGACCCTGGACAGCAGCGAACGGGGCGGCGGCTGCGTCAGCTGGGTGCCGGTCGAAGGCCGCAGCCTCCCCGAGCGTCTGCAGAACCTGAGCCCCACTGGCCTCGTCCTCGGCGGGTACGGGCAGTTGAACGTCCTCGCCTGCTCCACCGGGCCGGAGCATCCGCACCGGTGGAGCATCCGGAAGGCCCTGCCGAGGCTTCCGCCGAGGACGGTGTCGCGGCTGCGGTGCCGACGGGATTCGAACCCGCGGACAGATTGGGACAGGCCCGCCCCGTCTCCGTCAGTCGGCGTGAGCAGGACCTCGCCCACGCCGATCGCAATGAGTGCTGTGCATCGTGAAGGTGCAGGTCACGGGCCTGGTGTGATTCCGTGGCGGGATGCTCGTGCTGGTCGCGGGCGGCAGTCTGCCGGGTAGATCGTCTGGCAGGGAGGTCTTTGCGGGTTCTGGTCCGTTCCCGCCCGCGCGGCTCGTACGCTCCCGGGCATGGTGGACCCCGAGGTGCTGGAACGGATCGCCGCGCGCCGCGCGGAACTGGATGGACTGGAAGAACAGCTGGTCAAGCAGCTGGACCAGGTGCGGGCCGAGCGGGACGAACTCTCGGTCACCGAGCGGGTCCTGGTGAGGATGAGCGAGCAGATCGCCGAGGAACGGGCTGACGACGCGCCGACGTCGGCGCAGGTCGGCGGGCGTGCGGTGCTGCTGGTCCCGCACCGGAGCGACGGCGTGAACGAGGCCGCGCTTCCCGGTGACTACCGCCGGATCCTGTCGATCGTGCGGGCTGCCGGCGGTCCGGTGCAGGTGAGGGCGGTGGGCGAGGAGCTGGGCCTGGAGGTGCGCGGGAAGCTCGAGCCGCTGCGGGCGAAGCTGGTCAAGCTCGCGGACCGCGGCTGGCTGCACAAGCGCGGCGACGGGAAGTTCACCGCACGCCTGTAGTCGCGCCGGATGCAGGCACCCGTGAGGCGTAATCAGCGGGCCCCCAACGGCAGTTGACTTTGGTGTGAAGAAAAACAACGGTCTCGCCGAGGGCCCTGACGGTCTTGTCTACACCGCCCGCCTGCCGCTGTCGAGTGCCACCTTGAACTGGCTCGCCGACCTGATACGCGGCCATCTGAAGAAGATCGGCTCCAGGTGGCGGGCTCTGTCTGCGGGGAAGATCGCCGGGATCGTGCTGGCGGTGCTGCGCTGTGACCAGCGGCCCGGCGACCTGGCTGGCGGTAGTGGAGTGCATCGCACCACCGTCACCCGGTGGGTGCGGGAGGTCGCGGGCCTGCTGGCCGCCCGCGCCCCGCGCCTGGATCGCGCGCTGAAGAAGATCGCCCGATCGGGTGGCGGGGTGGTACTGCTGGACGGCTCTTTGATCCGCACCCGCCGCCGCACCGGAACCGAGAACCGAAAGAACTACTCCGGCAAGCACAAGTGCCACGGCCTGCTCGTGATCGCGCTGACCGACGACCGGGGCCGACTGGTGTGGGTCTCCGCGGTCCGACCCGGACGCACCTCGGAGATCACCGCCTGCCGCCACGACAAACTCACCGCTCATCTGCGCGCGGCCGGCCTCGGTGCGATCGCCGACCTGGGTTTCTTCGGCCTCGACGACAGAGGCCCGGACGCGGACACGGCGGTGATCACCGGCTACAAGGCTGCTCGGAACCGGCCCCTGACCCGGGGGCAGAAGCTGTCCAACAAGGCGTTGGCCGCGGTCCGGGCACCGGTCGAGCACGGCTTCGTGCACCTGAAGAACTGGCGCGTGCTCGGCAAGGTCCGTACCGACCCGAAGTGGGCGACCGCGCTGGTGCGGGCTCTGCTGGTCCTGACGAACCGCGAAGTCTCCCGGTGACCGGCGATCTTCGCCGACGCGTGGCGGGCACCGATAGTACCGGGCCTCCGTCCGCCGCCGGAGGGCGTTCCCTGGACGCCATCCTGGACGTGAGCTCCGGGATCCCCTGGTGTTACCTCTGCTCGTCTACCCGCAACGGCTCACGGCGTGGTAGGTTATAGGTCTACCACTAACGTAGGAGGGAAAGTGACAGTCAAGGAAGACATCGCCACCCGCCGCGCCGCTGCCCAGCACGCCCTGGCCGAGCACCTGCGCCTCACTGCCGCAGGACGCACCGAGGAATGGGTGGAGCTGTTCGCCCCGGATGCGATGCTCGAGTTCCCGTACGCGCCGGCCGGCGTGCCGAAGCGAGTCGCGGGGCGTGAGGCACTGGTCGCGCACATGAGCAACTTCCCCGAGACCTTCGACGTGGAATTCGTCGACCTGGTGTTCCACGACACGGTCGACCCGAGTCTCGTGATCGCCGAGTTCCGCTCGAAGGGCACCGCGGTGCCGACCGGCAAGCCGTACGAGCAGACCTGCATCTCCGTCGTCCGAACCGATGACAACGCGCGCATCACCCACTACCTGGACTACTGGAATCCGCTGGTGGCGATCGAGGCACTCACACCCGAGGACGTGCCGTCCGACGCCGACCGCGGCGTGACTTTTGGAGGCTGAGGGCAGACATGTTTGACTGATACCCATGCCTGCCCCCGGTACCAGCACGAAGAGCGACGAACGACGTCGGACCATCGTGGCCGCCGCGATCGGTTGCTTCGCGCAAAAGGGCTTCTACGGGACGACGACGCATGAGATCGCAGACTGGGTCGGCATCTCTCAGCCGTATCTCTATCGCCTGTACCCGAACAAGGAAGCCCTGTTCGCGGCAGTGGTCGACCACGTATCCGTCGTCATGACCGAAACGCTGGTCGCCCACTCGCCCGCGTCGGGTGGGGCCGCGCTGGCGCCCGAGGCCGCGTTGGACGCGGCCCGCGGTGCCTACGCCGCGCTCGTCGCGGACCCGAACATCTTGCGTTTCCTCATGCACGCGAACTGCGCCGCCGGCGAGCCGCTGGTGGCGGACGCGGTGCGCCGCTGCTACGCCAAGCAGGTCGAGACCGTCCGGCAGCTGCTGGGCGACGACGAAGCCGTGCGGCGCTGGTTCGGCGCCGGAATGCTCGACAACGTGGCCACCGTGCTGGGCCTGGCCGGCATCGACGAGCCGTGGGCGCACGTCCTCACCGCTCGATGACCCGACACCGGTGGCTCGGCGACGACGGCCCCGAGCCATCCTCGTAGGCCGGCTCGGCCAGCCGGTTCAGGACCCGCCCGGCGATCACGAGCGTCTCTCGCTCGGCCTGGACCTCCTGCAGCTGCATGGCCAACTCCGCAGCGAGTGTGTCCAGTTCACTCCGGCGAGCCGTGATCCGCTCCAGCTCCAGCATCCTCACGCCGCCCTCCCGGCGGTACCTGCCGGTGACGGATCGTAGAAGCGGTACCGCGGCAAGCACAGCAGAACCTGAGGACGCCCCCGAACGCCGTGTCAGACGATCTACGCCGTGGACACCGGCCGACGACCAGCGCGAGTAGCTCTTCCGGCCCTCACACCAGACCCGTGACCAGCAACTTCACGATGCACACCACTCAATGGGCCGCTCTGCCACGGCACCGCAGCCTGCGGGAACGCGCGCCATCCCGCTCCGGATCACGGTAGAGGACCGCCGTCGGCGCGGCGAGCGGTTATCCGGCAGCGGCAACCGCCGCAACAGCACCACAGAAGTCGAGCCGGAATCCGGGGGACGACGGCGTCGTCCGCGGCTTGCGTGTCGACTGACAGGCCCTGCCGATCAGCCGCGGCGATCAGACAATCGAATACGTCTGCGTCGGGCGGATGGCAGTATGCCTCCCATGGCGGAGGACAGTTCCAGCACACTCCAGGCGGGCCTGACCGGACTGATCATCAAGGTCCCCGAGGCAGAAGCGGTCGTCCGGTCGTGGCGGGAAGCGCTCGACCCATCGGCGCGGGCAGGCGTTCCCGCACACATGACCGTGCACTTCCCGTTCCTCGACGAAGCCCGCGTGGACAGCCTCGTCTGCGCCGCCATCGAAGATGTTCTCCGAAGCCACCGCGTCTTCGACGTGCGCTTCGGGTCGTGCGGACGGTTTCCCGGGATCCTGTATCTCGCCCCCGAACCCGACGGGCCGCTGCGCCGACTCGCGCAGACGATCGCCGAGCGGTGGCCGGAAGTCCCGCCGTTCGGCGGCCGGTTCACGGATGTCGTTCCGCACCTGACCGTGGCTCATCACGACGACGACAGAGTTCTGGACGAGGTCGCGGCTGCCGTCACCGCCCTGCTGCCCGTCACCGCTCGCGTCTCCTCCATAGAGCTCGTGGTTCACGACGGTGCGATGTGGCGGGAACGGGCATCCTTCCCTCTCCAGCAGTCATGACGGGTGGCCCGCCGCCGGTGAGCGCGGACCGTCCACCTGCGAAGGTCGACTGGCGGCAGCGTGCTGCTCGGCGCGGGCTCGTCCTCGGCTGCCACGAGCGTGCGGGCCGGCGGCCGGCGGCCGGCTCTGGGAGCCCGGAGGCCCGGAGGCCCTACCTGCGACGGACGCGGGGCGGTACCTCAGGCGTATCCCCTCGCCGACTCCCCCGGTGGTCGAATGAACCGGTCATCGAACACCTTCGCGGGAGCACGGCATGAAGCGCAGGCAATTCCTCCTGCTCGGCACCATCGGCCTGGCACCACTGGCCCTCGTCATCCGGCCCGGCCGCAGCGAGGGACGCCCCGAAGCGGCCCCCGCCGTCGAAGCCCCCGAGGTCCTCACCGATCCGGATCCCATGCGCCGCTGTCTGGCCCGCCTCGGCCCGGTCGTCTCGGCCCACTGGATCCAGACCTCGACCCGCCCGCCCGGAGACCGCTTCCCCATCGGCCCCGCGGACTACTACTACGACGTCATCGCCCGACTCCCCCGGGGCCAGGTCACCACCCTCCTCGGCGACCTCCCCACCAGCCCGGCCGAACTCCCGCCGGTCCAGCACTACCCCACCACCGCCGGCGAGCGCGACTTCCGCAACATCCCGTCCCCGCTCCTCCCCCACCTGCCGCCGACCGCGTCCTGGCTCTCCTGCCCCCCGATCGACAAGCTGCTCTCCGCCGACCACGGAACCGTCCTCCTCGACCGCGTCTCCGACACCGTCTACGTCCACGCCACCAACCTCGACGACCCCATCGAGCCCCAGGTCATGGTCGACACCGAAGGCAACACCACGACCACCTCCCCCGTCCCGCTCCCGCCGCTGCCCTGAGAGGACCTGCGAACGCGGCGAGGCCGGAAGGACGGGCGCCGTGCCACCTTCACCATTTCAGCCGATCGCGAGGGCCGCTGCACGGGTACCACAATCGAGGAGGGGCAGGGCCCCAGCCGGGTCCTACGCGTCCGGGACGAGACCTTCGTCAGGATGAACCCACAGGCATTCGCCCGCGAGTGGGGCGCCGCGAACGCGGCCGGGTTCGGCGGTCACTGGGTCCCTCTGCCCCCCGGGCCGGACACTCGACGACGTCGGCGGGTTCTGCGACCTGACCGCGGTCCCCGTCATCGGAAGCGCGGACCCGACCGAGCAGGCATTCTCCGGCGGGGGCTGTCAGTGGGCGGGACGAGGAGCGCGAGCTTCCTCGTCCCGAGCCCGGACGACCCGCCGTTCGTGGGCTACATCGCCTCGGATGGCCCGCCTCGTCCCATACGCGTGGAGACGCAGGCCTACGACTTCCAGGTCGACTTCGGCGACTACGACGTGCCCCTCGCGGTGACCGCTCCACCCGCCGACCACCCGGGGCACGACTCGTCGTCGCTCTACTGACAGCACCCGTGGCAGGGGAGGAGACTCCCGGGGCGGGTCCGGAGGGATTCCTCCGGACCCGCCCCCGCCGGTCTCCGGGTGGGGTGCCCGGGAGGCGGGCCCGGCCGGGCCGGCGCCGGGCCGGTTCACGCAAGAGCGGCCGAAGTGCACTCCACCCCGGCGATGTCGTACAGATGCGACAACAGGGCCTCCTGGAGGGCTTCTCGGCTTCGACGCCGTTCGAGCTGCCAAGAGGCCTTGCTCTCATGCACGGTTGTCGCCACGGTCACCCGATCGAGACTCCGTTCGACCGGCACCCTCAGGATCGGGCCGACAACAGCCATTCAGTAATCCGGTTGCATCGGGTCCACGATGGACGGCGATACTCCGGGGCATGAGCAGAATCGCAGAGGTCATCGTGCTGGCCCAGGATGCGGACGAGGTGATGGAGCCGCTGACGCGGCCCGACCCCACTCGCAGTTGGACGGGCTGCTTCGCCGAGATGCGCCCGGGCGGTGAATGGGGTTTCGGCTGGGGTGCGGAGTTCGGGCGCATGAGCGGGAGAGCCGGACTGTTGAAGCACCTGGAGTCCTTGCCGTGGCCCCGCCCGGAGACGGTTCAGGTGCTGATCCACGACGAGGAGGACGACTGCTTCGGCCTCTGGATGATCCACGACGGCAGGCTGGTGGAAGTGCCCCTTCCGCACACCCGACGGGCCTGGTGGTCCGGACCGCCGAAGGCGGGCTACGCGCCCGATCCCGGCATCCTCACCCGGACGGACTGCAGGCCCGTCGACTGGCCGGAGGAGATCGAGGGCGGTGACCGATCCCGGCCCCCGGCCTGGTGAGGAACTCGGGTGCGAAGCCTGACGACCAGGGTGATCCCCCCGTGGTGCCGAGGAGGTAGCCGCGTCGTACCGGACCGGTGCGCCACGAGGCGCCGCGGAGTCGAACGAGGCAGTGTCCGTCGGTGAAGTCGCGCCCGTCGGCCCACGAGGGGAGACCCCGGCCGACGGCGCCGGGCCGCGCCGCAGACCCCGGCGGATGCGGCCCACCGCGGTGCGCCGACCGGTCCGGTGACACGGTGGCCCGGTTCGGCGTACCGACGTCGGACCGGGGTGCCGTCCGGGTCCCGCCGAACCACCCGTTTCGGTGTACCGGCCCGAGACCCGAGGCAGACGCGAACCGGCCCTGACCCGTGGCAGGTTGGATCACGTCCCGATCGGCGCGCAGTGCGAACCCGCGCCTCCCGAACCCACGGCGCCCCGTCACCGTCGAACCGGCGGCCGTACCGCCGTCGCCGCACCGCGGCCCGGCGCGCCCCGGCACGTCCCGGCGCGGCCCAGAAAGGAAACGGCATGTTCAAAGGCCTCCTTCCCACCGTCCGGACCACCGTCAGGCGGTCCACCCCGGAGGTCCCCCGCACCAGGCCCGGCCGACTCGGGCCGGTCGCCGGGGCGGGCGCGGCCACGGTCGCCGCGCTGGTCGTCCAGCCGTACCTTCCGGGAGCCCAGGACTACATCTCCGGGAAGGGGATCGTTCCCGCGTGGGCGCCGTGGGCAGGCGCCGTGCTCGGCCTCGCGGTCGTGGTGACCGGAGCCGGGGCCGGGGCCGGAGCCTGGGCTGGAGCCGGGGCCGGGAAGCGGCTTCCCGCCGTACGCGGCGGCTCACGGCGGGCCGCTCTGTGGGTGGGGTGGACAGCCTGCGTCCTGCTGCTCTGGGCGGCGGTCGGCCTGGTCTTCGACGTGTTCCGGGCGTTCTTCTGGGCGACGGGCATCCCGGCCGGGGAATTCGCCGCGGTGGACTGGCCCGGCTTCCTGACCCGGGTGCCTGCCTTCGCCACCACCGTACTGCTCGGCCGCGAACTGTTGAACTTCCAGCGGGCCACCAGCGGTGGCTGCGGATCGTGCGGCCGCACCTCGCAGGGCTCCACCCGGCCGACGGCCTGGCTGGGCTACACCGCGGCAGGGCTGGCCACGGTCTACCCTTCGGTCAAGTACTACTGGTGGGCGGGGGGTTCGTTCGGCCGCCCGGAGACGTACCTGGAGGGGTTCCCGGTGATGGAGACCGTGCTGCTGGCCGGCGGGGTGGTGCTGGCGCTGGCGCTGGTACGGCCCTGGGGCCGGGTGTACCCGTTCTGGATACCGTTCCTGGCCGGGCGGCAGGTGGAGCGCCGGATCTGCGTGGCGGCGGGCTGGGGACTGGCCGCGTTCCTGTCGCTCCAGGGCCTGATCCCGCTGTTCGCCGCGCTCAACCACGTACTGGGCGGTCCGCCGCTGCCGTTCGCCTCCGGGAGCGCCAACTCCTGGGTGATCGCGGTGGTCTACGGCGGGTGGGCACTGTTCGGCCTGGCCCTGGCCGGCGCCACCCACGCCTACCAGCAGCGGACCCGCCCCGCTTGCGCGCTGTGCGGTTTCTGACGGTGCCCGCGGCCGCCGGGCGCCGCGGACGGCTCGACCTGCTGGTCGCGCTCGCGATCGCACTGCCGACGGGCAGTTGGACACTGCTGCTGCTACGGCTGGCCGCGCCGCCCGCCTGGGTGCCGCTGCTCGCGCCCGCCGCGCTGCTGGGCCTGCTGGCCCTGGCGTGGCGGCGCACCGCGCCGGACGCCGCCTTCGCCGTGGTCGGCGCGGCCTGCGCGGTGCAGGTCGCGGTGCCCGGCGGCATGCCGCTGCTGCCGTCACTGCTGGCCTTCCCGGTCGCCGTGCACGGGTACTGCGCGTACGGCCACCGGCGCGCACCGGTGGTCGCGCTGACGGTGGGCGTCCTCGGGGCCGGGGCCGTGACGGCCGGTTCGGCGACCGGGTACGGTGCCCGGCTCCAGCTACCGGCCGGCTACCTGTTCAGTTTCCTGGTGGCGATCGTGCTGGCGGCCGGAAGCATCGGGCTGTACCGCCGGATGCAACTGGCGTACACCGCCGGCCTGGAGGAGCGGGCGCTACGGGCCGAGACCGAGCGGGAGGAGCGGGCCAGGCTGGCGGCGCTGGACGAACGGGCCAGGATCGCCCGCGAGATGCACGATCTGATGGCCCACTCGCTCTCGGTGATCGTCAGCCAGGCGCGCGGCGGCCGGTTCGCCGCCCGCAGCGACCCGGCCCGGGCGGTGGAGGTGCTGCGCACGATCGAGGACGAGGGCCGTCAGGTCCTCACCGACATGCGCGGACTGCTGGGCCTGTTGCGCGACGAGGACGGCGCGAGCTCCTTCGGTCCGCAGCCCGGACTGGGAAACCTGCCCGAACTGCTGGACCGGGTCCGCTCGTCGGGGCTGCCGGTCGACTGGCGGCAGCACGGCGATCCGTACCGGCTGGACCACACCGCCGAGTTGGCGGTCTACCGGATGGTGCAGGAAGCGCTGACCAACACCCTCAAGCACGCCGGTCCGGTGACCCGCTCCGAGGTACGCTTCCACTGGTCCCCGGAGGGACTGGAAGTCGTGGTGCGCGATGACGGGCGAGGCGCGGGGGCGAACGACGGCGTGGGCCAGGGGCTGAACGGGATGCGTCAGCGGCTGGCGATCGTCGGTGGCTCGTTGCACGTCGGCCCGGGTCCGGTCCAGGGCTTCCAGCTGACGGCAGTACTGCCACGGCGGACCGACGGGGCAGTGGGGAAGGCGACAACGTGACGATCCGGGTGTTCTGCGTCGACGACCAGGCCATGGTCAGGTCCGGCCTGGTGATGGTGATCGAGGCCCAGGACGACATGGTCGTGGTGGGCGAGGCCGGGGACGGGCAGGAGGCGCTGGACCTGTTGGCCGGCGCGCAGGCGGACGTGGTGCTGATGGATGTCCGGATGCCCCGGATGGACGGGGTCGAGGCGACCCGCCGCCTGATGACCATGCCTGACCCGCCGAAGATCGTGGTACTGACCACCTTCGATCTGGACGAGTACGCGTTCGCCGCGCTGCAGACCGGCGCCAGCGGCTTCCTGATAAAGGACGCGCCGGCCGAGGACCTGCTCAACGCGATCCGCACGGTGCACCGCGGCGACGCCGTACTCGCCGCATCGACCACGCGGCGGCTGCTGGCACACGTCGCGCCGGACCTGCCCACCCCCCGCACCGGTCCCGACCCGCTCGCCGCGCTCACCGAGCGTGAACGCGAGGTACTGCTGCTGATCGCGCGCGGCGCCGCCAACGCCGAGATCGCCCGGGAGCTGTTCCTCTCCGAGGGGACGGTCAAGACCCACGTCGGACGAATCCTCGGCAAGCTGGGAGTACGCGACCGGGTCCACGCGGTGATCTTCGCCTACCAGCACCGACTGGTCCGGCCGACCCCCTGAAGGCCGGCCGGCCTGTCCCCCGGCTGACCGGCCCCCGGCCCGCCTGTCAGCGCGCCCTGTTTCCACTTCCTCCGGAACCCCTGATCGGCTTTCCCCGAAGAAGGACTGATGAGGAAGAAGGATTGATGAGTCAGTCCGGCGGTTTCGCGACGCCGGGCACGCCAGGCACGCCGTCAGGGCGGACACGGCGACCAGCAGCTCCACGACCATCGCGACCAAGTCGTACCGGTAACGGCTGGATCTGCTTCGACACCCGAATCTGACGGTTCATCGATTCATTCTCGCGCGGGCCGCGCCAGGTGTTGTCCGACGCGGTGAGGCGGGTTCCGCACCCGGCCGCGGACTGCTCGGTCATGCCGAGGACAGCCCCGACCTCGTTCCAGGTGGCGCCGACGGTGCGGATCGGCGCGGGACCGCCGCCCGGAGTACCCGACGAGGGACCTCGGTGCCACCCCGGTCCCGCCGACGTACCCCTTCCGGCCTACCGGCCCAAGACCAGAGGCAGACGCGAACCGGCCCTTCCCCGTGACAGGTTGGCTCTACCCCCGAAAAAACCTGACGATACGTCAGTTCAATCCCGCTCCGGGCAGCGCTGAAATCCTGCCCGCCCATGAAGGACACCGACTGCCATGACCAAGCATCCGCACCGCCCGATCGCCGCCCTGGCGGCCCTTGTCGCCCTGGCCGGCGCGATGACCACCGGCGCGACGACCGCCCGCGCCGCGCCGGCGTACGCCACCTGGCTGCCCAACGTCTCCTGCGGGCCGGTCACCGGCGACGACGGGGCCGCGGCCTCGAACCTGAACCAGGTCCTCACCGGGAAACTGCGCAACGCCATGACCGCCTACCGGGTCTCCTGCGCACGGGCGATCGTCGCCGCCGTACGGGCCAGGGGCCTGCCCGACCAAGCGGCGGTCATAGCCGTCACCACGGCCATCACGGAGTCGACCCTCCACAACAACCCCAACGAGCAGGACAAGGACAGCGTCGGACTGTTCCAGCAGCGCCCCTTCTGGGGCAGCACCTCGGACCGTCTCAACCCCGCCGTCACGACCAACCTCTTCCTCAACGAACTGCTCAACCTCTATCCGAACAACTCGTGGCAGAACAAGCAGATCGGGGTCGTCTGCCAGACCGTCCAGCGCTCCGCCTACCCCACCCGGTACCAGCCCGAGGCCGCCGACGCGCAACGGATCGTGAACGCCGTCGGATCCTCGCCCGCGACCCCGCCGAACCCGGCCTCCCTGCCGGCCGGAACCCTCGTCAAGTCGCCCGCCGGACCGGAGGTCAAGGTCATGATCGCCGGAGCGGGTCTCCCGGTGGCGGCGTCCGACGTCGGCGTCGACCGCTACGACCTGAGCCGGATCGTGCTCGTCGACGACGCCGTGTTCCGGTCGCTGCCGAGCTCCCTGCCGGCGGGCACCGTCGTCCTCGACGAATCCCACACCGACCCGTCCCGGTTCGTCGTGGTCGGTGGCGTGGCTCTGCCGATCTCGGCCTCGGACTGGGCAGGCGACGGCTACAGCAGCCGTACCGAGCTGGGTGTTCCGACCAGTTGGCTGCACAGTGCCCGTCAGCGCACCCTGCCCTCCGGACTGGTGCTGGCGGCCCAGTCCGGCACGGACCCGAGCCGGTATGTGACGGTCGCAGGTGCGGCGCTGCCGATCTCCGGTTCCGAGTGGAGCGCGAACGGCTACGACTCCAGGCCGCAGATGGGCGTTCCCACGGACTGGCTGCGTGCCGCCGCCCGCGTCCCGGAGTCCGGGACGGTCGTGATGAACCAGTCCGGGACCGACCCGAGCCGGTATGTGGTGGTGGCCGGTGCGGCGCTGCCGATCTCCGGTTCCGAGTGGAGCGCGAACGGCTACGACACCGGCGCCCTGATGGGCGTTCCCGGCCTCTGGCTGCAGGACGCGGCCACGAAGTCCCCCGCCGACGGCACCGTGATCAGGAACGTCTCCGGGGCTGACCCGAGCGTCTACGTGATGGCGGGCGGCGCGGCCGTCCCGCTCGGCGCCGCCGACTTCACCGGCCTCGGCTACGACCGGCGTCCGCTGATGGGGGTTCCCGGCACCTGGGAGCGGAGCGCCGTGGCGAAGCCCGCACCCGCCCAGGGCACCTTGCTGCTCTCGCCCGGCAGCGCGACCGTCTGGCGGGTCACCGCGGCCGGCCAGAAGCAGGCGCTCTCCGCCGACGACTTCGGCCCCGGCAAGCTCAGCTTCGACGACGTGGTCCGGGTCCCGGCGGCGTACACCGCCGCACTGCCCACCGCGCCGTAGCGGCACAGCCCGTCGGACGTCAGCGGCCGGCCTCACCGGCGCCCGTCGGACGGTCCCGCCGGACGCGGCCCTGCCGCGCCGCCCTTCGACGGGACCGTCCCGTCGCTCCCGCCGGGCATCGATCCGTCCCTCCCCTCCTCATTCCGAAGGAATCGTTCCATGAACATGCACATGCCTCGTGTGACGGCCGGCGCCATAGCCGTCCTCATCTCCGCCACGGGCGTCAGCGCCCTGACGGCGGCGCCGGCCCACGCGGACGCCGCGGGTATCGCGGCGACCGCCGCCGCCGAGGACCGGAACGGGCCCTGCGCGCACGGTGGTTACGACGGCGGCCAGCTGCAGGGCAACTCCTGCGACGGGGCCGGCGGCGCACGCCACGCGTGGTGCGCGGACTTCGTCGGCTGGGTGTGGGCCCGCAACGACGTGGCCCACGTCAACGAGCTCACCGACGGCGTGAACAGCATCTACCACTACGGCCAGAAGTACGGCACCCTCCACAGCACACCGAAGGTCGGCGACGCGGTCGTCTACGAGTACGACGCCCGCACCGACTGGGCCCAACACGTGGCTCTGGTAACCCGGGCGGGCGGGGGAACCGTCACCATCGTCGGCGGTAACCAGGGCCACAGCAGCGGCTACCGAGAGGGCATCGTCACCACCGGTACCACCGCGAACTACGCGGTCGGAAGCGCTCCGTGGGGACAGCGGATCAGCGGGTACGTGTCACCGGTCTTCAACAACACCCCGCAGGCCAATCCCCATCCCTCGACGCTGCCCAGCGGCACCCTCGTGAAGTCCGCGGGCTCCGCGACCGTGAAGGTCATCGTCGCCGGCGCCGGCCTGCCGATCGCCGCCTCCGACGTGGCGCCCGACAAGTACGACCTGAGCAAGATCGTCACAATCGACGACGCGCCGTTCAACGCCCTGCCCGCAGTCCTGCCGAGCGGCACGGTGATCATGGACCAGTCCGGGGCCAGCGCCTCGCGCTTCGTCGTCGTCGCCGGCGCCGCCCTTCCGATCGACGGCACCGAATGGGTCGCCAACGGCTACAACACCCGCCCGCTGATGGGCGTGCCGACCTCCTGGCTCCAGGCCGCGAACGGCGCCACGATGCCCTCGGGCACCGTCGTGATGGACCAGAACGGCACCGACCCGTCCCGCTACGTCATGGTCGGCGGTGTGGCCCTGCCGATCTCCGGTGCGGAGTGGAGCGCCAACGGCTACGACACCCGCCCGCTGATGGGTGTGCCCGGCACCTGGCTGCGCTCGGCCGTCGCCAACACCGTGCCCTCGGGCACCGTCGTGATGAACCAGAACGGCACCGACCCGTCCCGCTACATCATGGTCGGCGGCGCGGCCGTACCCATTTCCGGAACCGAGTGGACCGCCAACGGGTACAAGTTCCAGCCGCTCATGGGCGTCCCCGGCACCTGGCTGGCCGGCGCGGCCGCCACCGCCCCCGCCAACGGAACCGTACTCAAGGACGCCTCCGGCGCCAACGCCAGCGTCTACGTCATGGCCGGCGGCAAGGCCGTCGGACTGAGCGGCGCCGACTACACCGCCCTGCACTACGACACCGCCCCCCTCACCCCGGCCCCCGGCACCTGGCTCGCCGCAGCAGCGGCCAGGCAGGCACCCGCCGACGGCACCCTCCTGGTCTCCCCGGACAGCGCCACCGTCTGGCTCGTCACCGGCAACGGAAGCAGGAAGGGCCTCGGCGCCGCCGACTTCGGCCCCGGCAAGTACGACCTCGCCGAGGTCGTCACCGTCCCCACCGCCCTGACCGCCCAGCTCCCCACCATCGCCTGACCCCACCTCAACCCCCGCTGACGCGGGGCCGCCCGGTGTACCACCTGCCGGGCGGCCCCGCGCCATGTGCCCATGCGGTGGTGCGGACGGGATTCGTCAACCGTCGATCGACGTCACGATGTCAGTGGTCACGCCGTAGTTCGGCCCGGCGCCCCCGGTGGGTCAGACGGTGTCCTTGGCCGGCAGCGCCGCCACCATCGGGTGGTCCTTCTCGATCAGGCCGAGCTCCTCGCTGCCGCCGGGGGAGCCGAGGTCGGTGAAGAACTCGGCGTTCGCCGTCTTGAACGGCCACCACCGCTTCGGGGTGTCGTCCTCGTAGTAGATCGCCTCGACCGCGCAGACCGGCTCGCAGGCGCCACAGTCGATGCACTCGTCGGGGTGGATGTAGAGCATCCGCTCCCCCTCGTAGATGCATTCGACGGGGCACACCTCCAGGCATGCCTTGTCCTTGACGTCTACACAGGGCAGGGTTATCACAAACGTCATCGGGCTGCCGTCCTCTCCCGGTCGGTACTGCTTGCCGCTCTGGCGCAGCCGACCATAGGGCCTCGGGCAACCATGAGGTCAAGCGGGGGCGTTACATGACGGCCGATCAGTCTGGCGGCGCCACGCCGCCGCGCCCCTCGACGACCCCTCCGACGGTCGGGCGAATGCCTCGCGGGCGGACGCCAGACCTCCCTCTCCGGTGTGACAAGTAGTCACTTGTTCAGGCGAATGTGCGCCGCCGGGGGCTGGGTCGGTCAGGGTTCGCGCATGCCGCGGTCCCGGCAGCCCCGGTAGTCCCGGCAGTCTCGGAGGGCGTGCCGGCTCGTGGCGGCGGCGGCACGCGAGGTGAGGAGGGTACCCTCGCCGTTGTTCGCATGGCACCTCTTTCCCGATCCTGGAACCGCTGCGGTAGGCCCACCAACGCACCGGGGAGCACGATCCGGACCAGGGGCGGACCGCAGCGAACTGCAACCGGAGTGGTTCAGCCATCTCACTCGACGGCGAGGAGAGTCGCCATGCGGACCGGCATCGTCACGACAGCAGGGCCGGGTGTGGAACACCTCGCCGCCCGCGCGGAAGAACTCGGCTTCGACAGTTTCTGGGTGTACGACACGCCGATGATCCACGGCGATCCGTTCGTGAGCCTCGCCCTCTGCGCCAAGTCCACCCACCGGATCAGGCTCGGCATCGGTGTCACCTCACCGGCCCTGCGTTCCGCGCCCGCCGCGGCGGCGGCCGTCGGCAGCCTCAACGCCCTCGCCCCCGGCCGCGTCATCTGCGGGGTCGGCACCGGCAACACGGCGCGCCGTACGCTCGGCATGCGGCCCACGAAGACGGCGGAGCTGGAGTCGTTCACCGCCGCCCTGCAGGATCTCACCGCGGGCCGCGAGTCGGACTACCGCGAGGGGACCCGCTCCAGCAGGGTGCGATTCCTGCACGTCGGGCCGTACGTCAACACCGAGGCTCCGGTGGAGTTCGTCGTGGCCGCGTTCGGCCCGAAAGCCGCCGCGGTCGCCGGCCGGCTCGGCGCGGGACTGATCTCCTTCGGGCTGCACGACCCCGCGGCCTGGTCCGCCCTCGGCCAGGCCCGGCGAACGGCGGCGCGGGACGCGGACAGCACCGAGAAGACCCGTTCGTACCTCATGTCCTCCCTGCATGTCCTCGCCGACGGCGAGGACCGCTACGGCGATCCGGTCAAGGACTCGATCGGGCACATCGCACTGAGCGCACTGATCCTCGGCGCGGACGACCCAGCCTTCCGCGCGGCCCTCCCGCCGGAAGAGGCCGCGGCTGTCGACCGTCTGCTCCGGCTTCGCGGCACCACCCCCACCGATCCGAAGCTTCACCAGGCGCTCTACCGCAACTACCTGGGTCGGCTGTCCCCCGAGGACCGCGAGCTCATCGTGCCCTCCCTGGTGGACAGGTTCGGCCTGGTCGGAACCAGGGACGAGGTCACCGAGCGGATCAGCGTGCTGGAGAAGTCGGGGGTCGACGAGCTGGTGATCCAGCCCGTCGTGGACCCGGAGGCCGAAATGGCCGAGCTCGCACGGCTGCTGGCCTGACAACCCGGCGAATGTGCGGCCCGGCGGCGGGCCTGGCGGCACCGGCGACGGCAACTCGGGCCCGGGCCAGGGACCGTCGGACATCCTGCGCTCCCCGGCGGCGCGGGCTGCATGCGGCGGGCCGGACGCGAACGCGAAGTCGTCGTGCCGGGACCAGCCGCCGCCGTCGCCGATGGTTCGCAGTGGCCCCGGGCGAGAATGGGCGTCCAGGCGGGTGAGGGTGCCCGGGGCTTCCCCGTTACCCGCCTGAAGGGCGGCAGGTACGAGAGGTTCGCGCCGTGCCCGCGCGCCCCCGGGGCGGGTGGATGCATGCCGCCGTCCTGTGCCGCCGCCTTCGCGCGGCCCGCGCAGAGCCGGGGCGCGACCCGCGCGGATCGCGCCCCCGTGCGCTCCGGGAGCCCCACCACACGCTCTCGTGCGTACAGGAACCATTGCGCACGCTGGGATCGGACGCCACCGGACGCCTCACGCGGACGCCGCCTCCCACCGCCTCCCGTGCTTCGGGAGGCCAGGGCGTGCCGCAGGCCGTGGACACCTCCCCCCATCCCCCACCACCGCACCCGGACGGGGCCCCACCCCCGGTCACCTCGAACGGCCCCGCCGTTCCCGTGCACCGGCGGCCCGCTCGTCCGGATCCGCGGGACCCCGCTCCGGCCGGCCGGCGTCCAGCTCGCAGCATCGAACGAAGGGAAAGACCGTGACCACTCCCGTCCCGTCCCGCATAGCCCTGGCGAACGGCAGCTTCGAGCAGCCCCCCATCGCCGGCGGCAACGCGTTCCTGCCCGACGCCTCCCAGACCCAGAGCCCGAACCACGTCCCCGGCTGGCTCAGCACCGCCACCGACCACCTGATCGAGATCTGGCACGACGGCTTCAACGGCGTCCCCTCCGCCGACGGCGCCCAGTTCGCCGAACTCAACGCCAACCAGGTGTCCACCCTCTACCAGGACCTGTCCACCACCCCCGGCACCACGCTCTACTGGCGGCTCTACCACCGCGGACGGCTCGGCCAGGACACCATGGCCCTGGACATCGGCAGGCCCGGCGCGACCGTCCAGCAGCGACAGTTCACCGACGGCAACGCAGCCTGGGGCTTCTACACCGGGACCTACACCGTCCCGGCCGGGCAGACCGTCACCCGCTTCGCCTTCCGCTCCGTCGCCGCCGCCGGCGGCAACCAGGGCATCGGCAACTTCCTCGACGGCATCTTCTTCGGCACCGCACCCTCCGTCGTCCTCACCAAGTACGCCGTCCCCGACGGGCCCCTCCAGGTGGGCGACGTCATCACCTACCGCATCCTCGCCAGGAACGAGGGCGGCGGCAGCGCCGAAGCCCTCGTCCTGACCGACACCATCCCGGCCGGCACCACCTACCTGCCCGGGTCCCTGCGCATCGTCAGCGGCCCCAACAGGGGCGCGAAGACCGACCGGCGGGGCGACGACCAGGCCTCCTTCGACCCGGCGGGCAACCGGGTGGTGTTCAACCTCGGCAACGACGCCACCGCCGGCCAGGGCGGCAGCCTGCCCAACACCGACACCCTCCCGAACGGCACGACCGTGGAGTACCGGGTCACCATCGACGAGGCCAGCGCCGGCGGACACATCACCAACACCGCCACCGCCACGTACGAGAACCGCCTCGGCCCCACCCCCGAACCCCTCACCTCCACCTCCGACCAGACCGACACCCAGGTCCTCCCCGCCGCCGACCTCGGCGTCACCAAGTCCGCCGACGCCACCACCGTCACCGTCGGCCAGACCGTCACCTACCGCGTCACCGTCCACAACGCCGGACCGAACACCGCGACCGGCGTCACCGTCACCGACGCCCTCCCGGCCGGCCTGCCGTTCGTCTCCGCCGCGCCGAGCACCGGCACCTACAACCCCGACACCGGCCGGTGGAACGTCGGAACACTGGCCGCGGGCGCCTACGCCACCCTCACGCTCCGGGCCAAGGCCACCGTCACGGGCCCGGTCACCAACACCGCCACGGCGCACGCGACCGAGACCGACCTCCACCCCGCCGACAACACCGATTCCGTCACCGTCTGCGTCGAGGCCGCCCCCGCCTGCCCGCCCTGCCCGCCGCCCGGCGGCTGCGGTCCGTGCTGACACCGCCGACCGTCCGGCATACGGACTGAGAGCAGCCCGCTGCCGCGCGCCTCGCGTCGGGGACCGAACGCGCGCGGAGCGGCGGAGACGATCGCGCCGCGTGCCGCCTCGGCCCCGCCCGGGCCGCGCGGCACGCGGCACGCGGCACGCGGCACGCGGCACGCGGCACGCGGCACGCGGCACGCGGCAAATGCGCTACCGGGCGGTGTCGGCGGGTGTCTGCTGCCTCGCCCGGTAGGCGCGCTTCTTGACGAGGGCGCCGCAGGTCTTCATCGAGCACCAGCGGCGGGCACCCGCGCGGGAGGTGTCGACGAAGGGGACACCGCAGTCGGGGTTCCCGCAGATGCGGACGCGGGTGCGGTGCTCCGACGCGCAGAGGGCGATCAGGTCCCGGGCGACCATCGAGAGCACCGCCGCGACCGCGTCACCGTGCCAGCGCACGGTGGTCGCGTCGGGCGCGAGTTCGGGCATCGAGGGGGCCTCGGCGGCGGCGCGGTTGACGAGCGCGATGTCCTCGGGCGAGGGCGGCGCGGCGTCCGCCAGGGCGCAGCCGGTCCGCTGGATCGCCTCGCGCAGCTGCCTGGCGCGGCCGAGGTCGGCCTCGGTGCTGGGCGGCGCCGCCGTCGCGCAGCCGCTCTCGACGGCCCAGCGGCTCAAGTCCTCGGGCCGGGCCAGCCGTTCGAAGGGCGCGTCCGCGCCTCGGTCGGCCAGGGTGCCGGCGAAGGCGAAGCACAACCGAGCGTCGTCGAAGCGGAAGTCGGCCTTGGCGCGCTGGCGCCCCTCGCGACTGCCGTCCCTGTCGTCCATGTCCACCACTTTATGCGGTTGACACGATTCCGGGCAAACGACTAGCTTCCAAGTCCACCACTTGAACCGGTGGACTTCGGACGGGTTGCCCACCGCCCCGTCGACGCACCGCAGCACGAGGAGGCCGCGCCATGCGCGCCGCAGTCATCGAGGAACTCCACAAGCCGCTCGTCGTCCGTGACGTGCCCGACCCCGTCTGCCCGCCGGACGGCGCGATCCTGCGCGTCGGGGCCAACGGGATCTGCCGCACCGACTGGGCCCTGTGGGCCGGGGAGTTCTGGACGGGCGGACCGCGGGTCGAGGCCCCGTTCGTCCTCGGCCACGAGTTCGCCGGCACCGTCGTGGAGGTCGGCCGCGAGGTACGGGGATGGAAGGAGGGCGACCGCGTCATCTTCCCGATGAACCCCGGCGAGGGCTCGTGCGAGATGTGCCGCAGCGGCAATCAGCACGTCTGCGAGCACGTGGACTCGCTCGTACCCGGGGTGTCCTACTGGGGCGCCTTCGCCGAGTACGTCATGGTCCGCTTCGCCGACGTCAACCTGGTCGAAGTGCCGGACGGTGTCGGCTTCGTGGACGTCGCCGCACTGGCCTGCCGCTACATGACCGCCTTCCACGGCGTCGTCGACCAGGCGAAGGTCCGCGGCGGCGAATGGGTCGCGGTGTACGGCGCCGGGGGCGGCATGGGACTGTCGACGGTCGAGATCGCCGCGGCGACGGGTGCCAACGTCATCGCGATCGACATCACGGACGACAAGCTGGACGCCGCCCGCGCACTCGGCGCCGTCCACACCGTCAACGCGGCGACCGACGACCCCGCCGAAGCGGTCAAGACCCTCACCGGCGGCGGCGCGCACGTGTCGGTCGACGCCGTGGGCATCGCCGCCGCCTGCCGCAACTCCGTCCTCTCCCTGCGCACCCGCGGCCGCCACCTCCAGCTCGGACACACCACCGCCGCGGAACAGGGGGACGTCGCGCTGCCGGTCGACGTCATGATGGTCAAGGAACTGGAGTTCCTGAGCGCCTTCGGCATGCAGGGCCAGCGCTTCGGCACGATGCTGAACATGATCGCCGCCGGCCGCCTCGACCCCGGCCGCATCGTCTCGCGCACCGTCGGCCTCCACGAGGCGAGCGAGGTCCTGGAGTCCCTGGAGACGTACGGACCCACCGGCGTGGTCGTCATCGACTCCTTCCGCCCCTGAACCACCTCCCCCCGAAAGCAGGAACGACCATGCCCGCATCCCGTCAACTCATGGACCAGGAACTGCGCCTGGCCCTCGACGCGGTCCCCATGACCCCCAACGGCGCGTTCGACCTGACGGACCTCGCCGCGACGCGCGCGGCGTTCCGCGCCCAGGCCGAGGCCGCCGCCGACGCCCAGCCCGGCCACCCGTCGGTCACCGTCGAGACGCACCTCGCGAGCCGGACGGACGGCCCCGACGTACCGATCCGCCTCCTGCGCCCCACCGAAGCGCCCGGCCCCCTGCCGGTCCTGCTCTGGTTCCACGGCGGCGGACAGGTCCTCGGCTTCGCCGCCCAGGACGACCCGTGGCTCACCCGGCTGGGCGCGAGCCTCGGCTGCGCCGTCGCCGTGGTCGACTACCGGCTCGCCCCCGAGACACCCGCCCCCGGCGCCGCCGAGGACGGCTTCACCGCCTACCAGTGGCTCGGCCGCGAGGCGGACGCCCTCGGCCTGGACGGCACCCGCATCGGCATCGCGGGCCAGAGCGGCGGCGGAGGCGTCGCGGCGGCCACGACGCTCCTGATCCGCGACCGCGGCGGCGTGACACCCCTGTTCCAGTCACTCACGTATCCGATGCTCGACGACCGCAACCGCACCGCGTCGAGCCACGAGATCACCGACATCGGCATCTGGGACCGCTCGACCAACCTCCTCGCCTGGCAGGCGATCCTGGGCGACCGCGCCGGCACCGACGACGTCTGCCCCTACTCCGCCCCCTCCCGCAGCACCGATCTCGGCGCCCTGCCACCCACCTTCATCACCGTCGGCGACCTCGACTGCTTCCGCGACGAGAACCTCGACTACGCCGCCCGCCTGCGGGCCCACGGCGTCCCGGTCGAACTCCACCTCTACCCCGGCGCCTACCACGCCTTCGACCTCATCGCCCCCCACTCCCGACTCGCCACCACCCTCCACCAGACCTGGTCCAACTACCTCACCCGGCAGTTCCACACCTCCCCCGCCCTCACCTGACACCGCGCCGCCCCGGCCCCCGGCCCGGTCGGCCGGCGGCCTCCGGGGTCGTGACCACACCCGGTCCGCACCACGTAGAAGATCGCTTCCACGATCCGCCGCCGCGGATGCTTCTCCCGCCGCCCGCCCTTTGAGCCCACCCTCGGCGGGGGCGACAACGGCTCCACCAGAGCCCATTGCTCATCCGTCAGATCCTACGTATGCCCGCCCCCAGAACTACTCGCCCAAGCCTCGACGACCACTCCGGCCCCAGGACACGGCAGATCCCAAAAGCGGTCAGAGCGTAGCGGGTGTGAACCGTGCGCGCGTTTGCACATCCACCCGACTGGTGGTGTGGTGGGAATAATAGGGGCGGCGAAGGAGAGGGTGCAACCAAGGAGGGCGGCCGATGGTTGCTGCAATTTTGCATCTCCAGAAGCTTCACTGCGTGAGGCCGGATGACTCTGAGACGGACGAAGTAAGTCTGCAGATAGACGGTCACCAGGTCTGGCCGAACGACACTGACGGCGTCCAATCGATCTCGACGGACACGGAGGTCCCCATAGTCTTTGACCATCCTTTCGACGACACCGCGACGGTCAGCCTTTTCGATGCCGAGACTTTCGGAGCCGCCGACCACCTCGGTGCCGAGACGTTCCGTGCCACCGAGCCGCTCGGGGATCAGGTCCGGGAATTCCACGGCGAGCATGGGTCCGTATACCAATTGACCTACCGGATAGAGAAATCCCAGGACCGGCACGTCTTCCTCGACCCCGTTGCCCTTGGGGGTTCGCCCGTCCAGGCATGGGCCAGTCACGACAAGCGGGCGAAGGGCATCGTCAAGTTCTTCGCCGCGACCCGCCCGCTCCGGCAGGTGCGCGGCACCGCGAACGAGGACAACGTGCACGCCCTGCTGGCGCACCTCGCCACCGCGAACGCCGACCCGGGCTTCACCGTCGACGGGGTGGTCAGCCGAGTCGAGGCACCCCTGGCCTTACGGCGATTGGAGCTGGGCAACGGCCTCATGGGCACCACGCTCTTCACACATGCGGAACACGACATGGCGGCCAAGGGCCTGATGACGATCGCCCACCGATACGGGCACCTCCTGGACGGCCCGGGCAGCGAACCGGGGGGCGGTGTCCGATTCATCCTCGACCACCTCCTCCCGGTCGGGTTCAGAGGCGGGCACGACCCGGCCATCGAAGTCATCAACTTCGAAGATCCCATTGCTACGAACCCCTACAAGTTCCCTGAGACCGAGAACCATCTGCTGATGATCGAGACCAGCCGGTATCTGGCGAATCAGCTGCTGCACGAACCCACCGACGGCGCCGCCCAGAGGAATCTGGCCGACTGGTTGCTGGGGTACCTCCAGACCATTGCCAAGCACGACTTCCTGGAGTTCAGTGCTCGCCCCTACGCCAGGATGTCGCTCCACTCGCTGCTGAACCTCTACGAATTCGCCGGCGACCCGCTCCTTCGGACCGCCGCGCAGAACGTCCTCGACTACACGTTCACCAAATGTGCCCTCTCGGCCAACCGTGGCCGGCGAGTGAACCCGTACCGGCGCCACCAGCAACGCATCAACCACTCGGCCAATTTCACCAACGACCTCTACGCGGGCGCCGACGAGATCCCGGGTTTCTTCCTCGCCTACACCGGGATGACCGACGAACACGGTGCGCCGGCACGGTTCCCCGAGCCCCTGGTGTTCGACGCGCTGATTGCCGCAACCTCGACCTACCGGCCCCCCGCAGCCGCGTACCAGCTAGCCCTCGACCAGACGGTGCCGCCGCATCTGCACCGGTTCCACCACGGCAGCCGACCCCCGCTCCCGGAGGGGGAGCCCGCCGATGCCGGGGTTGAGATCTACTACCGATCGCCGTCGTTCATGCTCACAGCCGGCGGTTGCTTCCTCAACAGTGGGTACGGACGAGACGAGATGGACATCCTGTCGAAGCAGGCCTGGGAACAGACCTCCCGCGCACAGTCCACCACGCTCATCCCGACCCGAGCCCCGGGGCTGCGCTTCAGCGATCTCATCCGCTTCGACCCCCACCAGGACCCGTCCATAAACCCGGAGGCTCGTGGCGAAGATCATCCCTTGCTCTTCCACACCACTGCGGTGAACATGGGCGTCAACCGCGGACTCGCCGCCGGCGGGAACCTCCGCCCCGCTCAGCGCAAGGCGGTCCTCGAACTCGCCATGTCCGACTCGCCGGCACTGGCCTCCCACAACGGCCGGCTCCGCATCGCCTGGACCGCCGACGAGACCCTGCTCGTCGCCGGAGTCATGACGACCACCGCGATGGGCATGGACGGCGTCGAGGGAGTCGAGGGCGTGGTCGCACTCGGTGACACCTTCACCTCGGACGCCGGCCCGGCGCTTGCCTCCCACAACGGCCTGCTGTGGCTCGCATGGCGAGGGTCGGGGAACAAGCAGCTGAACCTGGCGTTCTCGGTCGACGACGGCGTCCACTTCCAGGGGACCCGGACCTTTTCCGACACCAGTGACCACGGACCCGCGCTCGCCTCTCACGCCGGGCGGCTCTACATGGCCTGGACGGGACGGGGTGACGCCAATGTGAACGTCGCCCGGGTGGTCCTGTTCGGCAGCACCGCCGGCGCGTTCGGCATCGAAGGGCTCGAAGACCACGTCGTCCTGGAGCAGACCAGCGATCACGGCCCCGCACTGGCCGACCACAACGGCCGGCTGTACCTGGCCTGGCAGGGATCCGGCAACGAGAACATCAACCTGGCGCTTTCCGACGACCACGGAGCCACCTTCCAGGGCACCCGGACGTTCCAGGACACCAGCACGCGCGCGCCGGCGCTGGTGTCCCACGACGGCCGGCTCTTCCTGGCTTGGAGGGGATCGGGAAACTCGAACCTGAATGTCGCCCGGGTGGTCCTGTTCGGCAGCACCGCAGGCGCGTTCGGCATCGAAGGGCTCGAAGACCACGTCGTCCTGGAGGAGGAATCCGACGACGCCCCTGCGCTCGGGTCGCACGACGCCGTGATCTGCCTGGCCTGGAGTCATGGGCCGGGCGTGACGCTCGATTCACCCTTGTTGTGGGACCTCTCCCGTCATCCGTATCTCCGCGTCAGCCGCGATGGCTCGTTCACCACCCCAGGCCCGTGGCGGTTCCTCCCCCTCGGGGACTTCGGTCTCCACGTCGCCGTCTACTGGACCCCTCCCGCCGGCGTGATCGACTCGCGTGGGCGGCCGCTGGACAGTCTGGGCATCGTCTACGCGGTCGAGTCCGCAGGCATCGACTTCGGCACCTTCAGGGACACGGTGCAGCGCCTCAACCTGCATCTGCCCGCCCGGTTCGAGTACGGCAGGACCTACGAGTTCGACACCCTCGACGGGGGTCGCTTCTCATGCTCGTTCGACCTCGAAGGCAATAGGTACGCCGAGCGCATCGTCGACCTCGACGCGCCGGTCCACGACTTGACGACTCTTCCGCTGGTGAGCGGGGAGTATCTTCGGGCGACCGACCACGTCGGACGAATCGAGATCCGGGCTCCCGGCCGCGACGACGTTCCGGCCGTAGTGTTGGATCATCGAAATCGCGTGAAGCCCGAACGCCTCGACAACGAGGCGTCGTGGCCGAAACTGCAGCTTGAGCGGGCCCGGGCGATCATCGAATTCGCCAACCACCAGCGGTCTTTGTCCTCGAACGCTGCCGGCGAGGGGCGCGCGGCCGAAGCGGTGGAGCCGGCTCAGGCAGCAGTCGACGTGCTCACCGGGTTCACCCCGCCTCCTGCCGTCCGCACCGAGTACCTGACGGAACTGGCGTCAGCACGCCACCAATTGGCGGTCCGCCTCATGACAGCCGGCCGGTTGGACGAGGCAATGCGTGGCGCCGAAGAAACCGTACAGGCCTACCGTCAGGCAGCAGCCGCCACGAACGCCGACGTGATGTGGGTCGCGAACCAACTGCTCGTCCTGTCCACGAACATCGCCGACCAGGGACGCACCGCCGAAGCGGTGGAGCCGGCTCAGGCAGCAGTCGACGTGCTCACCGGGTTCACCCCACCTCCTGCCGTCCGCACCGAGTACCTGACGGAACTGGCGTCAGCACGCCACCAATTGGCGGTCCGCCTCATGACAGCCGGCCGGTTGGACGAGGCAATGCGTGGCGCCGAAGAAACCGTACAGGCCTACCGTCAGGCAGCAGCCGCCACCAACGCCGACGTGATGTGGGTCGCGAACCAACTGCTCGTCCTGTCCACGAACATCGCCGACCAGGGACGCGCGGCCGAAGCAGTCGAGCCGGCTCAGGCAGCAGTCGAGGTACTCACCGCGTTCACCCCACCTCCTGCCCTCCGCACCGAGTACCTGACGGAACTGGCATCAGCACGCGAGCAATTGGCGGCCCGCCTCAGGACAGCCTCCGGTGACCACGGGGGCTAGGTGACCTCGGGGTGCCGGCGGGCCTGGTCGACGAGCCGGGAGAGCACGTGCTCGTCGGGGAGGTGGGCGTCGTTGTCGAAGAAGAAGAAGAACCCGCCCCACCCCGGCCCGGCGAGTGCGTCGGCGCCGACGGGCCGCTTCCCACCAGCGCCGGCACACCACCCGGCAGGCTCCGGAACGCGCGCCGCACGACCGCGTTTCCGGAGCCGGGGTGGGGTCAGTCGCGGTATTCGCAGAGGTAGGCGGTCTCCACCGCGGTCTTGACCTGGAAGCTGCTGTCGGCCGGGACGTCGAACCGGTCGCCCGCCTCGAAGGTCTCCCACTGGTCGGAGCCGGGCAGCCTCACGGTCAGGGCGCCGGAGACGACGTGCATGATCTCCCGCTTCGCGGTGCCGAACTCGTAGTCACCGGGCGCCATGACACCGACGGTCGCCGGCCCCTCCTCCGCGGTGAAGGCGATCGACTTGACCGTGCCGTCGAAGTATTCGTTGACCTTGAACATGGGCTTACTCCCGGGAGACGAGCAGGGAAAGGGGCGGCCGGCCCGGCGCGGGCCGGCCGCCGGTGAGGGAAGGCTAGCGGTAGCGGACGGTCCGCTTCCGGGCGGGCCGGGCTGCCGTCCGAGTCCGGCGGCCCTGCCCGGGCACGGACAGTGCCGTCCGGAAGGGCCTCAGCGCCGCCGGCGGTCGGCGGGCGGCGCCGGGCACAGGGCGTCGTCGACCAGCCTGCTCGCGGCTCGTGCCACGCGCAGGACGTCGTCCGCGGAATCGGCGCGGACGCCCGACAGGGAAACCGTGACGCTGCGCCGGCCGTCCGCGGTGGCGCCGGTGGCCGTGATCCAGCCCGCGTCGCCGCCCTCGTGCCCCCAGTACACCCCGCCGCAGGACAGCGGGCGGGAGAAGAGCCCCAGCCCGTCACGGGCGCCCGGCATGTACTGCTCGAACTCCTCGCCGACCGGGACGGTCCGCTTCATCTGCGCCAGCTGCGCCGGCGGGAGGAGCCGCCCGCCGAGCAGGGCCCGGAGGAACCGGTTGAGATCGGCGGTGGTGGAGACGAGTCCGGCCTCTCCGTTGGTGCCCGCGCCGACCTGCTCGGTGACGTCCACCAGCGGCTCGCCGGCCTTGAAGCTCTGGTAGGTCTTCGCGTGCGGCTGGGGCAGGGTGGGTGAAGTGCCCGGCCGGAAGGTGTGGTCGAGGCCGAGCGGCCGGACGATCCGGTCCCTCACCTCCTCGTGCCAGGGATGCCCGGTGACCCGTTCGATGATCATGCCGAGCAGGACGTAGCCGGTGTTGTTGTAGCGCCAGTCCGTGCCGGGCTCGAAGTCCGGGCGGTGGCTCATCGCCCGGGCGACGATCTGCCCGGGCGTGTAGCTGTCGTAGCGGTGCCGGCGGAAGTCCTCCGCCGAGGCGTAGTCCGGGTAGTCGTCGTGGAGGCCGCCGGTGTGCTGGAGCAGTCGGCGGACGGTGATCGCGCGCCCGTCGTTGCCGTTCGCGGACACGACGCCGGGCAGCCACCGCTCGACCGGGTCGTCGAGGGTGAGCCTGCCGTCGCCCGCGAGTTGCAGGACCACGGTGGCCACGAAGGTCTTGGTGACGCTGGCGATCCGGAAGTAGCCCTGCTTCGGCACGGGTTGACGGTCGGTCAGGTCCGCTACGCCGCTGGTGGCGGTCAGGTCCCGGCCGTCGGAGACGGCCAGCCGGGCCTGCACGCCCGTCACGCCCAGAGCGGTGATCGCGTCGGCGTCGCGCTGGAGCCGGACGCGGATCGGATCGTCGTGCTGCCCCACTGCCACCGCGCCGGGCACGTCGGTGGACAGGGGCAGGGACAGGGACACGGTCGCGACGGCGGCCAGCGCCAGGTTCCGCCGGAAGGACCGGCCGCGCCGCCGCGCCGAACGAATCGGTGAAGTCGTCATGGGCGCTGACACTAGGTTCGTCGGAGGCGGCCGGGCAGTACCGCTCACCGGTGGGTAAACAGGGTAGTGGGCTGTAGTGCGGGGCACGGCGGCCGTGGCCCAGACTTGCGCGGGTGAACCAACGTGAGGTCGGCCGGCTTCCGGCCATGTGGCGCGGTCTGGGCTACCTGCTGGAGAACCTGTTCACCTCCGCGGTCGCCCTGCTCGGGCTACCCGTGCTCCTCGTCCCGGCGACGGCCCGGGCCTGGGCGTCCTGGCACCGTCGCCGTGCCGACCGGCTGCTGCTGCTGTCCCCGCCCTCCGGTCCCGTCCCGGTCGGTACGTGGCGTGTTCTCGGGTGGCTGTGCACGAGCATCGTGACCGGTCCGCTGTTCGGACTCGTCGCGGTGCTGTGCGCGGGCAACGCCGTGGCCACGGCCGTCACGGTGCCCCTGTGGTGGGCGCTGCCCGCCGGCACCCGCGCGGGCGGCTTCGGCGCCGGCGCCCCGCTGACCGGGTGGGGCACGGCATTGACCCTGGGGACCGCGCAGGCCGCCGCCTTCGCGGCCGCCACCTACTGGCTGGTCCCGCCGCTGGCGCGCCTGCACGCCAGGATCCTGGTGGCGTTGCTGTCCCCCTCGGCCGCCGACAGGCTGGCGCAGCGGGTGGAGACGCTGACCGAGACGCGGGCCGGAGCCGTGAACGCGCACGGCGCGGAGCTGCGCCGGATCGAGCGCGACCTGCACGACGGCACCCAGGCGCGACTGGTGGCCATCGCGATGCGGCTGGGCGTGGCCCGTGAGTTGCTGGACGAGGACCCCGGGACCGTGGCCGGGCTCCTGGCGGAGGCGCACGAGAGTACCGAGGAGGCCATGGCGGAGCTCCGCGCGGTGATCCGGACGATCTACCCGCCGATCCTCGCCGACCGCGGCCTCGCCGGAGCGCTGACCGCGCTGGCGGGCCGGTCGGCGATCGACACCGCTCTCGACGTCGGCCGCCTCGGCGAGATCCCCGCCGCGGTCGAGACGGTGGCGTACTTCGCGGTCGCCGAGGCGCTCACCAATGCCGCCAAGCACAGCAGGGCCACCCGGACCACCGTCCGCCTCGCGCGCGAGGGTGACCGGCTGTCGATCAAGGTCACCGACGACGGGGTCGGCGGCGCCGAGGAGAGCCGGGGTACCGGCATCGCCGGCATCCGCCACCGCGTCCTGGCGCTCGACGGCACCTTACGCGTCCACAGCCCCGGCGGTGGCCCGACCACGATCGCGGTGGTCCTGCCATGCGGGTCGTGATCGCCGAGGACAACGTCCTCCTGTCCAGCGGGCTGGAACTCCTGTTGACGGCCAAGGGCTTCCGCGTCGCCGCGATCGCCCAGGACGCCCCCGGTTTCCTCGCCGCCGTCGCCGAACACCGGCCGGACGTCACCATCGTCGACGTCCGGCTCCCGCCGACCTTCCGCGACGAGGGAATCCACGCCGCCATCCACGCCCGCCGCCTGCACCCCGGCCTGCCCGTGCTCGTCCTCTCCCAGTACGTCGAGAAGCAGTACGCCGGCGAGCTGCTCTCCGACGGACACGGCGCCGTCGGCTACCTGCTCAAGGACCGGGTGAGCCGGGTGAGCGAGTTCACCGACGCGCTGCGGCAGGTCGCCGCCGGCGGTACCGTCATGGACCCCGAGGTGATCGGCCAGCTCCTGACCGGTCGCGCCCACGACCCGGTCTCGGCCCTGACGCCACGCGAACGCGAGGTCCTCTCCCTGATGGCGGAGGGCAAGGACAACGCCACGATCGCGACCCGGCTCGTCATCACCGACAACGCCGTGCACAAGCACATCGGCAACATCTTCGCCAGACTCGGGCTCTTCCCGACCGACAGCGGTCACCGGCGCGTCCTCGCCGTCCTCACCTACCTCAGCCGCCCCTGACCGCGTGGTCCGCCGAAGGGCGAAGGTGTCCGTCGGAGGTGCTCCGTCGGAGGTGGTCCATCGGAGGTGGTCGGCCGGGCGGGCGAACCGGCCCGGCGGGGCGACGCCCCCCGGGGGCGTCGGCCGGCGCCGGGGCGCCCGACCCGTCGATCCGCCGACCGACCGTGGTGATCACCAGCGCCCGGCACGCGGGAGAATGAGCCGGTGACCAACAGTCAGCCACTCCCCCGCGGCATCAGCGCCCTGATCCCCACCACCCGGGTGGCCGCCACGCCCGGCGAGCGGGCCGCCTCCCAGCTCCTCCACCTGCGCGAGGCGGTCGTCCCCGTGCCGGTGCTCGCCGCGGCCGCCGAGCTGATCGCCCCGCAACTGGACGACCCCGACCCGGCCACCCGCGAGGCCGCCGGCGCCGTACACGCCCATCTGCTCGCCGCCATCGAGAACGCCGCGCCCGGCCGGTAGCCGGTCCTCCGGCAGGGAATCTCCGCGCCGCCCAGGTCCCGGTCACCGCGCTGCGCGTGCAGGAGGAAGGGCCCGAACGAGGTCGGCGACCAGGGCCCGGTTCCGACCTTGACCGACCGCTGATTCTCCACGGTCGACCGACCAGCAGGCCCCATCCACCCCAGGCCGGGCCCGAGCCACCGCTCCGGCGCCCCACCGGAGCCGCCACGGCCGGCCGGCCCCGGCGACCCCTGCCCGACCCGGGATCACCCGGGTCGGGCAGGGGGTACGGCCCCAGGGGTGCACTTTCGGGGATGGGAGCGGCGGGTGTCGGCGGTGTAGGGAGAAGAGGCCAGGCAGCGGTAGGCGACCGGGAGGGCCAGTGCGCGCGAGGGCGGACGATCGCAGGGCGAACGGCGGCGAGCGGGCCGGCGGAGGTGACCGCAAGGCCCGGGAGGCGCGGGTGAGCGGGCCCGTGACGGAGGCGATGTCCCCGGAGCAGGCTCGTGAGCTGCAGCGGAGCATCGGCAACGCGGTCGTGGCCCGGATGGCGCGGGGCGGGCGGGGAGAACAGGGCTCGGACCCCGTCCAGCGGTCCGGTGTGCAGGAGGTGCTGCGGGGGGCCGGGCGACCGCTCCAAGGGCCGGTGCGCGAGGAGATGGAAGTACGGCTCGGGGCGGACTTCTCCGATGTGCGGCTGCACACCGGCGCGGCCGCCCGGCGGTCCGCCGCCGAGATCGGTGCGCGGGCCTACACGTCCGGCAGGGACGTCGTCATCGGGCACGGGGGCGACGACCGGCACACCCTCGCGCACGAGCTGACCCATGTGATCCAGCAGCGGAAGGGGGCCGTCGCCGGTACCGACCGGGGGGACGGGCTGCGGGTCAGCGATCCCGGTGACTCCTTCGAGCGCGAGGCCGAGGCCAACGCGCGACGGGTGATGGCGCGGCCGGCCGGCCGGCCGGAGGCGGTCCGGCGGACGGAGCCGGGCGCCGCCGCGGGGGACAGCGGGCCCGCCGTGCAGCGGAAGCTGGGGTTCGAGACGGAGATCGACATGCCCGTCGAGACCTCCGGTGGCGCGATGTACGAGGGCGACACCGACCTGGCCCAGAGCACCGCGGGCGACTTCAAGCTGGTCTCCGACAAGCGGTCGTTGCGCAACGGGGCCGAGTACTCGAACGTGGAGTTCGTGACCGGGGCGGTCCCGGTGGTCGGCACGGGGAGCGAGTCCGGGCCGGTGGCCCTGGAGCGGCTGGTCGACGAGATCAGGACGGTGCGCGAGGCGTTCTACCGGGAGACCGAGAAGACCCCCTTGGCGGACCTGGGCCTGTCGCTGGAGATCCTGCCCGCGGGGCAGGACGCCCGGATCGCCCCGGATCTCGACTTCCCGAACTACGCCGGCGCCCCGGGCATGGGCGACGGGCTGTTCGTCCACTACTCGGTCGGTGTGCCACTGGCCGGGATGCCGATGTTCTTCGACCATCTCCGGGGTGCCGCTCCCCATGTCCAGGGGGCGCCGCTCCCCCGCGCCCGGTTCCGGCTCTCGCAGTCGAGGGAGTTCGCCAGGCAGGTCGTGGCCCGGTACGAACAGGGCCAGGAGTCGGCGCGCAAGCGCAAGCGGCTGGAGACGGACGCCCTGGACGGCTACAGCCAACTGTTCTTCACGCAGGTCGCGGCCATGGCCGACTACCTCGCGCAGGACCAGGACGAGGGCCAGATCAAGAACCTGACGGTCGTGCTGTCCCGGTCCCGGCTCACGGACGTCCGCGCGCTCCTCGACCCCGGGTTCCAGGATTTCCTGCGGGACAACAGCGAGGTGATCGTCGACCTGCTCGCACAGTTCCAGGAGGATCCCGGTGACGGCGGCGCGAACCTGGAGTTCCGCGACGAGGCCACCCGGGAGATCGACGGCCTCCCGGTGTCCCTCCTCGCGTTCGCCGAGTCGACGCTGAAGGGCGTCCCCCAGGTGCCCCAGCAGAGCGTGTTCGGCGGTATGAACCAGATCGACCCGCACGAGGAGGAGGGCGCCATGATGGTCCCCTTCGAAATCCGGACCATGGGCTCCCTGATGAAGACCTGGGACGAGCTCAAGACCGAACTGCGCGACCTCGCGGGCTGGGCGGAGGAGGCGTACCGGCACGACCGGTCGCTGGCCGGCGACTCGGCCCGCAGGCGCGCCGGTTCGTGACGCGTACCGGCATCCGACGAGGGCCGGCCCGTGACGCGGGCCGGCCCTCGGTACTCGCTGACACGCCGGGGGGGCGGCCGCCGTCCTGCCCTCCCGGCGTCCGAACGGTCGGGCGGGCGCCGGGAGGGATCGGATCCGGCCGTATTTGAGTGACCGTCAGATTCATGTTCGGACGCCGGGCCGGAGCTGTCCAGGGCCGCCGAAATGAGAATGTACAGTCACGAGCAGGGTGCCTTCCCAGCCTCCGAACCGTCGGTTTTCAGCCGGAACGACTCGGGCTCCCCTTTGCTCACGGGACAACCTGACAGACCATGCGTGTGGCATCTGTTCACCTGAGGTCGCTCAGCACACCGCTCACGTTGAGGACCTCGTGGCACTCCTGGGCCTGCAGGCCGGTGGCCGGAGTGCCCGGCTTCGCACAGGTCACCTGGACCGTCACGGTCTGGTTCTCAGTGATCCTGATGGGGGTGACCCAGTGGTAGTCCTGGTTACGGAACGTCTCCAGCGCGATCGTCGTGATCTTGCGGTCGCCGAAACCGATCGTCACGACGCCCTCGTCGCCCTGGAAGTTGGCGACGACGATGTCCGTGATCCCGAACGCCTTGCCCACGGGCACGGTGTAGGTGCCGACCTTGGTCTCCCCGCCGGCCGTCGTCAGGTCGACGGTGGCCGAACTCTGCTGCCCGCCCCCCGATCCGGTCCCGGCGTCGCCGCCCGTTCCGGTGCCCGTTCCCGTACCGGTACCGCCCGCACCCGCCCCGGGCGGGATGCTCCCGGCCCCGGCGCCCGGCTGCCCGGAGCCCGGCTGCCCGGCGCCCGCCGCCGGGGTCCGGCCGCCGGCCGCCGCCTCGGTGGGGGTCGGCTGCTGCTGGACCGCCTGGTCGGCGGCCTCCCTCGCGGTGCTGCGAACAGCGGGACGCACCAGCAGGAACCAGGCCAGCAGCAGCGCGAGGAGCGCCGCCAGGGCCGCCAGCAGCCAGGTCGGGAAGATCGGTATCTGGACGAACTCGGCTTCCGTCCGCGGTCGGTCCCGGTCGTCCTCACCGGCGTCGTCGGCCCGGGCCCCGGCCTTCGCCCCGGTCTCCGCCCCGGCCTTCGCCCCCGTCTCCGCCACAGTGACGGTGAACGGCCAGGTGGCCGGCTTCCCGAACCACACGGGCTTCCCGGCGCGGACCCGCAGCGCCACCTCCACCGACTCGCCCGGCTCCAGCTTCGGCGCCGCGGGGCGGACGTCGAACTTCAGGTCCTCACCGGGCTGGGCCGGGGTGAATCCCACCTGGACGGGGCGGTTGCCCTCGTTGTGAACGGCGAGGCGGTAGCGTCCGCGCAGCCAGCCGCGGCGGCGCTTGGGAGCGCTCTCGGCCCGAAGCCGCCGGAATCCCTCGACCCGCACGGTGGTCTCGGGGACCCTGACCGCCTCGGGGTGCTCGGTGGGCAGGACCCGTACGGCCAGTGGCACCTCGCCCGCCCGCACCCGCGACGAACGCGGGGGCGTCAGGCGGATGGTCACCGTTTCCGAGGTGCCGGGGTAGAGGGAGACACGGTCGGGCTCGACCGTCGTCCAGGCAGCGCAGTCACCGACGACTTCCAGGCGGTACGCCTCGACGATGTCGCCGTCGTTGCGAACGGTCAGGCTGGTGGTCGCGGTACCGCCCGGCGTCACCGTCACCGACGGGATGTCGAGGCCGGGCGCGCCGGGGCTGGGAGTGGCTGCTGGAGTCGTCACGCCGCGACGCTACGCCGCCGCCCAGCCCGCCTCCACGGGCGCGGGGGCAAGGCCCGGGCAGCCGCGATGCCCCCGAGAACTCACCCCAACTCCCCTGTCCAGAAGCTTTGTTGCCCTTGGATCCCGCAGTACACCCCTCATACGCATCACGGAACAGGTATGCCTCATGCTCCACACCGACCTCATCGGCACCGTCCACCCGTCCGGCACCGGCACCACGCGGCCGACCGTCCCGCCCCAGGGCCGCGCCCCGGCCCACAGTCCTGCGGCCCACGGCCCGGCCCACGCCCGGGCCGCGCACGACGCGGCGGCCGGCGAGCCCGGCGGACGGGTCACCGTGGCCGTGTACGCCTCGGACCCGGTCCTGCACGTCGGGATCGTCCAACAGCTGCGCCAGCGGCCCGAGGTGGAACTGGTCGACAACGCCGACGCGCACGAGGCGCGGGTCTCGCTCGTCGCCGTGGACAGCGTGGACGACGAAACGACCGCCCTGCTGTACCGGCTGCGCCACAACTCCGCCACCCGCACCGGGCTCGTGGTCGGCACCTTCGACTCGGGTGACGCCTTGCAGCGCGCCATCGAGTGCGGAGTCACCGCGGTGCTGCGGCGCGCGGAGGCCGACCAGGACCGGCTGCTGCGGCTGGTCCTGGCGATGGCGAACGGTGAGGGCGTCCTACCCGGCGACCTGCTCGCGAAGCTCCTCGACCACGTCGGCAGCCTGCAGCGATCGGCCCTCGACCCGCACGCCGCGTCCCTGTCCACGCTGACCCCGCGCGAGGCGGACATGCTGCGCCTGGTGTCGGAGGGCCTGGACACCGCGGAGATCGCGCGCAACACCTCGTACTCCGAACGGACCGTCAAGAACGTCCTGCACGAGGTCATCACCCGGCTCCAGTTGCGCAACCGCTCCCACGCCGTCGGCTACGCGCTGCGCAACGGGCTGATCTGACCGGACCGGCACCGGCTGCCCGAAAGCGCAGCCGGTGCTTCCCCCGAGCGCGGCCCCGGGGCCCTGCCGGTCCGCGGCCGCGGACCGGCAGGGTGGCACCGTCGGACACGGATGCTGGACCGGACTGTGAGGTGGACCGTGATGGGCACGGGTGGCTCCGGCCGTCGGCGACACCGCTGGGGCAGGGCCGGTGCGGCGCTGCTGCTGGTGCCCCTGCTCGCGATGACGACGGCCGCCGGCCCGGACAGCGCCGGGGACCGGCCCCCCGCGGCCGGCACCGGGACCCGGGCCGCGGCGGCCGATGCCGGGGAGAGCCGGATCGCGTACGCCGGTACCCGCCACCGGAGCCTCGGCCGGGTGGCGACGGACACGACGAGCCCCCCGCTGTTCGGCGAGGGCCCGGCGCACTTCGACGTCCAGCCCGCCGCCCTGGGCGACCGGCTGGTCTTCGCGAGCCGCCGCGACGAGCAGGCCCCGCAGGTCTACCTGCGCTCCGCCGACGGCTCGGTGCACCGCCTGACCAGTGGTCTGGACGCGGCGAACCCGCGGCTGACGCCGGACGGCCGCTCGGTCGTCTTCGACGCGGCCCGGCCCGCCGGGGCCGGTGGGACCCAGCGCGACCTGTGGCTGGTGCGCACCGACGGCACCGGCCTCACCCGGCTGACCGACACCCCCGCGAACGAGGAGCACCCCACCGTCTCACCGGACGGCGCGCGGCTCGCGTACTCCTCCGACGCCGACCGGGCCGCCGGCCGACAGGTCTACGTCCGGCCGCTTCGGGGCGGGCCCGCCACCCAGGTCTCCGACCCCGCCGACGGCGCGGGCACCGAGCCGGTGTGGAACCCGGTGGACGGGCCGGCGACCCGGGACCGGATCGCGTACACCGCCACCGGACCGGACGGTCCCCGGCTGCGGTGGACCGACGGGCGCACCGGCGGGCCGCTGCTGGCGGGCCCGCGGGCACAGTGGCGCACGCACGGGGCAACCTGGCTGCCCGACGGGAACGACCTGCTCTTCCTCAGCCCGGACCGGACCTGTAGCTGTGAGGGCGACTGGGACCACGTCTTCCGGGTGAAAGCGCTCTCGGAGGACGAACCGAAGGTGGTGCTCAGCGAGGACCGCGAGGTCGGGCCGGCCACCTGGCTCGGCCCGCTCCAGGGCGGTGGCGCGGTGGTCGAACGCGTCTCGGCGGACGGCCCGCACGTGGTGACCCTGCAGGACGTCCGGCCGGACGGCTCCGACCCCCGTGACCTCAACCGGACCGTCCTCAAGGAGGACCCGGCGGCCGACACCGAGACGGATCCGGCGAAGGACCCGCTGTTCCGGCCCGCCGCCGGGTACGACCCGTGGACCGAGCGGCAGAACTACACGCCCGACGGCCGCCGGATCGTGGTGACCCGCTTCGAGGACGCGCCGGCCGGACCGGACCTGCCGGCCGGGCGGATCGAACGGATCTGGATCGCGGACGCCGACGGCTCCGGCCCGACGGCGCTCCCGCTGGCGGGCCGCGGCCCCAGGGACTGGGACACCGATCCGACGTTCTCCCCGGACGGCCGGTACCTGGCCTTCACCCGGACCTCGCCCGGCGGGGTCGGCGGCGCCTCCGGTCCCGGACGGATCCTGATCGCGGACGCCGCCACCGGCGCGGTCCGGGGCGTGATCGTCCCGCCCGAGGGGCAGCTTCAGGGCGGCGACGCCCAGCCCACCTGGTCCTCCGACGGCTCGACCCTGGCGTTCACCCGCAACCAGGTGATCAACGGCGGCGGGGGCAACAAGCACGTGTGGACCGTGCCCGTGGACCGTCTGGACCGGCAGCGCGACCTGAGTGCCGCCCACTGCCCCGGCGCCTGCGAGGTCATCGACGACAGCCCGGCGTTCTCACCGGACGGCGCCACCATCGCCTTCAACCGCAAGAACGGCGCCGGCCGGGTCGACGAGCGCAACGGGATCCTGCTGGTCGCCGCGGCGGGCGGCGCCTGCCGGGTACTGCTGCCCGACGCGGCCCGCGACCGGCCGGGGGCCTGCGGCCGGGAGCTGCCCGACACCACCGCCACCGGGCCCTTCCAGCCCCGCGACGCCGCCTGGAGCTCCGACGGCAGGACGCTGGTGATCAGCTCCCGGGCCGCCCTGGCCGCCAACAGCCCGGAGAAGCTGTCCCTGGTGGACGCGGCCTCCGGGGCCCGCACCCCGCTCACCGCCGGGCTGCCGGGCCGCCAGAAGGAACCGGGCGTCCAGCAGTCCGTGGACCTCGCGGTCCAGGCACCCGGTACGACCGCGCCACTCACCGCGGGCGACTCCGGGACCGTCCGGGTGGACGTCGTGAACCACGGCCCGGCCGCCTCGCCCGGGACGAGGCTGACCGTCGCGCCCCCGGCCGGTGTGACCGTCACGGGCCTCGCCGCGCCCGGCGCCACCTGTGACGCGGCGGCGCTGGTCTGCGCCCTGGGCGTGGTGCGCCCGGGCGACACCGTGCCGGTCACGGTCACCGTCACCGGGGTCGAGCCCGGCGACCAGCCCCTGGACTGGTCGGTCACCGGTGCCGTCCTCGACCCCCGTCCCAGCGACAACACCGGCCGGACCGTGGTGCCGGTGCGCCCGGCACCGGCCCCGCCGACGCCCGGTCCGACGGCGACCCCGACCCCGACGCCGACCCCGACACCCGCCCCCGCTCCGCCGACCCCGGTACCGCCGCCGGCCCCGACACCCGCCCCCGCTCCGCCGGCCCCGGTACCGCCGCCGGCCCCGACACCCGCCCCCGCTCCACCGGCCCCGTCGCCGATCGGCACACCCCCGCCGCTGCCGCCCGCGCCTCCGGCCGGCCCCGGGCTGAGCCTCACGGCGCAGCCGAACCCCGGCTACGTGGGTGGTCGCGTGGTCCTCACGTACACCGTTCGCAACGGCCGCGAAGGGCTGGCCACCGGTCTGCGGCTGCGCGTGGGCCTGCCCGGGGGTGTGCCCCACGACGGGCCGCCGCCGGGCTGCGACCGGGCCTGGGTGTGCGCGTTGCCCGACCTCGCCCCGGGCGCCCGGACCGTCGTGCAGGTCGTGCTCAGCCCCGATCAGGCCCTCACCGGCCTGGTGACCGGCTCCCTGACCACCACCGGCACGGACGCCGGCCCCGGGGACAACGAGGCCCGTCAGCAGCTGCGGATCCTCCAGCCGCGCATCGTCGCGGTCCCGCCGATCGGCAAGCCCGGCTTCGTCACCTCGGTACGCGGTGAGGACTTCCCGCCCGGCGCGCCGGTGCGGTTCACCTGGCAGCCGGGCATCACGGCCGCGGCGGCGGCGACCGTGCCCGGGCCGGACGGCCGGTTCATCGGCCAGTTGCTGATCCTCGCCAAGGATCAGACCGGCCCCCGGGTCATCACCGCGACCGGCCCCGGGTTCTCCCCGGTGCGGACCGACTTCCTGGTGGTCAGCGGCACGGTCCAGCCGCCCAACGAGATGATCCGCCGATGATCCACGAGGTCGACGAGGGGCTGCGCCGACTGCTCGCGGAGTCCGGCCTGGACGCGTCGGGCGTCGACGTGGTGTTCGACGCGCCGACCCGCGACTGGGCGGCCCGCCGCAGCGCCCCGACGGTGTGCGTGTTCCTGTACGACGTCCGCGAGGACCACACCCGGCGCGCCAGCGGCGCGGGCGAGGTGTACGACGCGGACGGCTTCCTCGCCGCGCGCCGCGCCCCGGCCCGCTGGTTCGAGCTGACGTACCTCGTCACCGCGTGGGCGAGCCGGCCGCAGGACGAACACCGGCTGCTCTCCCAGGTGCTGAGGTGCCTGGTGTCCACCGACGCGCTGCCCCCGCGCCTGCTCACCGGCTCGCTCGCCGAACTCGGCCTCATCGTGGGCCTGGACGGCGGCGGCACCGGGCTCGACGCGCCCGCCGCCTCCGACGTGTGGTCGGCGCTGGGCGGCGAGCTGAAGCCGTCGCTGGGGCTGCGGGTGAGGGCGCCGCTGGCCGGGGCCACCACCGCCGTCGCCCCACCGGTCACCGAGGGGCTCGTGGTCCGCGCCGCGGCCCGGACCGCGCCGGAGGAGCCGGCCCCCGCCCGCCGCCGACGCGGGGAGCGGCAGCCGTGACGCGGACCCTGGGACCCGCGGCCGCGACGACGACCCCGGCCCCGGCCCCGTACCTGTGGACGCGGCTGCGGGTCGTCGAGGAGCGGGTGCGCGAGGCCGTCGCGATCCGGCGCGCGCTCGATCCCGATCCGGACGATCCGTACCGCGGCCGGTTCCTCACCCCGGAGGCGGCCGCCGGCGTCCTGGACGAGGGACACCGGCCCGCTCCGCCCGCCCTGCCCGGTCCGGACGCGCCGCCGCCCGGCTCGCCGCTGGCCGTGCTCGCCGCCCGCTTCGCCCTGGCACCCCTGGACCTGGACCTGCTGCTGGTGGCCCTGGCCCCGGACCTCGACACCCGCTTCGAGCGGCTCTACGGCTACCTCAACGACGACCTGACGCGCCGCCGGCCCACCGTCGGGCTCGCCCTCGAACTGTGCGGGCACCGCGGGGTGGCGGCGGCCCGGTTCCGGCTGGCTCCCTCCGCGCCGCTCGTCGCGGGCGGTCTGCTGGAGGTCACCGAGCCCGAACGGCCGCCCCTGTCCCGGGTGCTGACCGTCCCGGACCGGGTCACCGCGCACCTGCTGGGCGACACCGCGCCCGACCCGCTGCTGACCGGTGTGCTCGGCCGTCCGGCCGGTGATCCGGCCGTCGACCCGGCCGAGCTGCGCCGGGCCGCCGCCGCGGCCGGGACCGGCACCGGCCACGTCCACCTGCGCAGCCGGGGCGGCGATCCCGAGGGGCTGGCCGTCGCCGCGCTGCAGGCGGGCGGGCGGCCGCCGCTGGCCCTGGACCCGGCGGCGCTGTCCCATGACCCCCGGGGCGTGCCGGGCGTCGCCCGGGCCGTCGCACGCGAGGCCCGGCTGCTGGGCGCGGGCGTCCTGCTGGGGCCGCTGGAGGAGCTGCCCGACCGGCCCGACGAGCGGGCCAGGATCCTGCGCACGCTGTGCGACGCCCTGCGCGGCCTCCCCTTCCTCACCCACGGGACCGGCGGCTGGGAACCCGCCTGGGCGGCCGACACCCCCGTCACCCTGACGGTGGCGGCCCCCTCCCCCGACCGACAGGTCGCGCGCTGGCGGCACGCACTGGAGCGGGCCGGCGAGCAGCACGGCGCGGGGGGCGGCGAGGGCGTCGGCGAGGACGGGGCCGAGGCGCTCGCCCGGTCCGTCGCCGCGCACCGCCTGGACGCCGGGCAGCTGCGCAGGGCCGCCGGCACCGCGGTGCGCACGGCCGCGCTCGACGGCCGCCCGGTCTCCCCCGACGACCTGCGCACGGCCGTCCGGGCCCAGAACGGCGCGGGGCTCGCCCGCCTCGCCCGCCGGGTCGAACCCGCGGTGGGCTGGGACGACCTGGTGCTCCCCGCCCCCACCCACCGCAGCCTGCGGGAGCTCGCGGTGCGCGCCCGCCACCGCGAACAGGTGCTCGGGCAGTGGGGCATGCGGCCCGGCGGCGGGCGGGGGCGCGGGGTGATCGCGCTGTTCGCGGGTTCGTCCGGTACCGGCAAGACGATGTCGGCCGAGGTGGTGGCGGCCGACCTGGGCATGGACCTGTACGTGGTGGACCTCTCCACGGTGGTCGACAAGTACGTCGGTGAGACCGAGAAGAACCTGGAGCGGATCTTCACCGAGGCCTCCGCCGTCAACGCGGTGCTGCTGTTCGACGAGGCCGACGCGATCTTCGGCAAGCGTTCGGAGGTCAAGGACGCCCACGACCGGCACGCCAACATGGAGTCGGCGTACCTGCTCCAGCGGATGGAGTCCTTCGACGGCATCGCCGTCCTGACCACCAACCTGCGCGCCAACCTGGACGAGGCCTTCACCCGCCGCCTGGACGTGATCGCGGACTTCCCGGTGCCCGACGCCGACCAGCGCCTCGCCCTGTGGGACCGCTGCCTGGGCGACCGGGTGCCCCGGGGCGACGACCTCGACCTCCACTTCTGCGCGGACCGGTTCGACCTGGCCGGAGGCTCCATCCGGGCCTGCGCGGTGACCGCCGCGTACCTCGCCGCCGAGTCGGGTGGACCGCTGACGATGGCCCAGACGGTGGCGGCGGTCGCGCAGGAGTACCGCAAGCTCGGCCGGCTGGTGCTGGAGGGCGAGTTCGGACCGTACGTGGCCCAGGTCACGCGGGTCTGAGCCGGGCGCGGTCGGCGGGCCGTCGCGGCGGGCCGGGGAGGGCCCGGGAGGGCCGGGGAGGGCAGCGCCCTTGCCCCCGGGCAGGTCCCCCGGTCCCTCCCGCCGGCGACGGCCCGCCGGAAAGGCTGGGGGCGGGGCGCGACGGCGCGCGACCGGGTCCGTCGACGGCGTTCCGCCGTCCGCAGGACCTTGCCGGAGATCCACCGAAGACCGTCGACCGAAGACCAGTGACACGAAGGAGCGAGCATGCCGACGTACCTCACCCCGGGGGTCTACGTGGAGGAGGTGCAGTCCGGTGCCCGCCCGATCGAAGGAGTCGGCACCGCCGTCGCCGCGTTCGTCGGGTTCGCCCGGACCGGCCCGTTCCACGAGCCGACCCTCGTCACCGGCTGGGACCAGTACTCCCAGCGCTTCGGCGGGTTCACCGAGGGCGCCTACCTGCCCCAGGCGGTCCACGGGTACTTCGCCAACGGCGGCGGCGCCGCGTACGTCGTCCGGGTCGGCGGCTCCGACCGGGACGGCTCCGCGCCCGCCCCCGCCGCGGGCGCCGAGCAGCGCGCGGCGGAACCCGTCGAGCTCGGCGGGTTCCTGCTCGCGGCCCGGCCGGGCGTCACCGGCGTCTCGGTGGAGATCGCCGACGCGGACGGCGAGAACCCGCCCGAGGACCGGTTCAGGCTGCTGGTCCACCGCGACGGGGCGGTTGCCGAGACCTTCGAGGTGTCGGCCCGCCGGAACGTCAAGGGCTACCTCGTCACCCAGGCCCGCGGCTCGGCGCTGATCGAGGTCACCGAGCAGCGCGGCACCGCCCAGGGCCGGCCCGCGAACCAGACCGCGGCCCTGCCCGACGCCCCCTCCGCCGTGCCCGCCCCGGCCGCCGGCCAGGGCGTGGCGGCCCGGCTCGACCCGGCCGAGTACGTCGGCGACGCGGCGGCCCGCACCGGGCTCGGCGGCCTGGAGACCATCGACGAGATCACCATGGTCGCGGTGCCCGACCTGATGGGCTCCCACCAGCGCGGAGACATCGATGCCGAGGGCGTGCGCACCGTCCAGCTCGCGGTGATCTCGCACTGCGAGCAGATGGGCGACCGGGTCGCCGTCCTGGACGCCCCGCCCGGTCTCTCCGCGCAGCAGGTGCGGACCTGGCGCAACGACGAGGCGGGCTACGACTCCCGCTACGCCACCCTCTACTACCCGTGGATCCGGGTCTTCGACCCGGCCACCGGGCGCAACACCACCGTCCCGCCGAGCGGCCACATCGCCGGCGTGTGGGCGCGCAGCGACGCCGAGCGCGGGGTGCACAAGGCCCCCGCCAACGAGGTGATCCGCGGCGCGGTCGACCTGGAACTGCGCCTGGGCAAGGGCGAGCAGGACCTGCTCAACCCGATCGGGGTGAACTGCGTCCGGGCCTTCCCCGGCCGGGGCATCCGGATCTGGGGCGCCCGCACCCTCTCCTCCGATCCGGCCTGGCGCTACCTGAACGTGCGCCGCCTCTTCAACTACCTGGAGGAGTCCATCCTCCTGGGCACCCAGTGGGTGGTCTTCGAGCCGAACGACGACCGGCTCTGGTCGAGCATCCGGCGCAACGCCACCGCGTTCCTCACCGAGGAGTGGCGGCGCGGCGCGCTGTTCGGGCGGACGGCCGCGGAGGCGTTCTACGTCAAGTGCGACCGCGACAACAACCCGCAGGAGTCGATCGACCAGGGCCGCGTGATCTGCGAGATCGGCGTGGCGCCGGTCAAGCCGGCCGAGTTCGTGGTGTTCCGGCTGGCGCAGTTCTCCGACAGCACCAGCCTCATCGACGAGTGACCCGCAGGCCCGGCGGTCCCGGGAACACCGGGACGAACAGCAAGGAAAGGTGACGGACAGTCATGGCAGAGGGCGATGCTCTTTCCACCCATATCTTCGGCGTGCAGCTCGGTGGCTACCTGGTCGAGTCGATCCAGGAGATCAGCGGCCTGACCGTCGAGGAGGAGGTCGTCGAGGTCCGGCAGGTCAGCGCGGACGGCAAGCAGATCATCCGCAAGCAGCCCGGCGCCCGCCAGGCCGGCGAGGTCACGATCACCCGGGGACTCGACAAGAGCAGCGAGTTCACCAAGTGGATCAAGGAGACCCTGAACAACGGGGCCGTCGACACCGCTCGGCAGAACCTCACCATCGAGATCAAGGACTCCACGGGCGAGACCGTCCGGCGCATCCAGCTGATGAACGGCTGGGCCTCCAAATGGGAGGGCCCCTCCCTCAAAGCCGGCGAGTCCGCCGCGGCCACCGAGTCCGTGACCATCGTGTTCGAGGAGATCATCGTCGAGTGACATCCTCCCCGCGCTGAAGCACGGGGATTCCGGCCGCGCCTGCGGCACGGGGCTTGCGCCCGGTGCGGCCGGCGTTCCGGTGGGTTCCTGTTTTTTCAACGGGCCGTGCCCGGCGTGGGATCGCCACGCCGGGTCCTACCGGTCCTCCGCAGGCGTTTAGCCTGTCCGCCCATCCGGCGGCCAGGATGTTTCGAGCAGCATTGAGGTCACGATCGTGAGAGGCACCGCACGCGCCGCAGGTCCACTCGCGGATGTTCAACGGCTTGGGTCCGTCCAGGACCCCGCAGGTGGAGCACACCTGGCTGGTGGGCTCGTACCGGCCGATCACGCCGACGTGCCTGCCGTACCGTGCGGCCTTCTCTTCGAGCAGCCGCCGGAAGGTGGACCATCCGGCGTCGTGGACGGACTTGGCCAGGCGGGTTCGGGCCAGGCCGCGCACGTTCAGGCCTTCCAGGTAGATCGCTTGGGTCTCGCGGATCAGCCTGGTCGTCCGCCTGTGCAGCCAGTCCATGCGGGTGTCGGCCACCTCGGCATGCGCCCTGGCTACTTTTCGCCGGGCCTTCGCCCGGTTCTTCGACCCCTTCGCCTTACGGGACAGCGCCCGCTGCGCGGCCGTGAGCTCCTTCTCCGCCTTCCGCAGAAAGCGCGGGTTGTCGATCACCGTGCCGTCGGACATCACGGCGTAGGTGGTCAGCCCGAGGTCGATGCCGATCTCGGTGTCGAGTGCCGGCAGATGGTCGGGCTCGACGTCCACGACGGACGAAGCGAAGTACCGGCCGGACGGGTCCAGCACGATCGTCACCGACGACGGGTCGGCGGGCAGCGCCCGCGACCACTTGACCCGGACATCGCCGATCCTGGCAAGGTTCAGCCACGACCGGGCGTCCGTCTTCTTCGCGTCGGTGATCACCGACTTGGCCGGAACACCGGTCGGGATCCTCGACCGGTCCGCCTTCCACGCCGCCTTACGCAGGGTGAGCGCATCGTTGTACACCACCCGCGCGCACCCGAACGTACGGGCCAGCGCCTGCCGCTGACCCACCGTCGGATAGACACGATACGAGTACCTGAGATGCACGAGATCAACCTACCGACAGGCACTGACAACGACCTGCGGCCACCCGCACGACGGTCCGCCTCGACGGCGAAACGCCGCTCCCCGACCTGCTCCGCAGGCGGTCCGTTTCCTCCCCCGGCCAAAGCCGGGGGTATCCACGGAGGTCCCCGATGAGGCGACGTACGGTGACGGCGGGCAGCCTGGAGGAGATCCTCCAGGCCACGGCGCCCGCCCCGGCCCCGGCACCGCCGACGGCACCCTCCGCCGACGCTCCGGCGCGGCGCGAGGAGCACGCGCTGCGCACCGAGTTCGAGTTCGAACTGCCGCGCGGGTACGTGGACGAGGCGGGCACCCTGCACCGGCACGGCTCGATGCGCCTGGCCACCGCCCGCGACGAGCTGCGGCCCCAGATCGACCTACGGGTCAAAGAGAACCCGGCCTACCTGAGCGTGGTGCTGCTCAGCCAGGTCATCACCCGGCTCGGCACCGTCACCGACGTGCACGCCGGGGTCGTGGAGCGGATGTACGCGACCGACGTCGCGTTCCTCCAGGACTTCTACCGGCGGGTCAACAGCGAGGGCCACACCCGCGCGGCGGTCACCTGCCCGCACTGCGAGGGCGGCTTCGAGGTCGACCTCTCCGGTGGGCGCCTGGGGGAATCGTGACGTACGCGCTCCCCCGGCTCAGGGAGGAGATCGCGTACATCGCCTACCACTTCCACTGGCAACGCGACGAGATCCTCGACCTGACCCATGCCGAACGTCGACAGTGGGTCGCCGAGATCGCTCAGATCAACTCCCGCATGAACGAAGGAGGTTGAGAAGATGGCGTGGCGGGACAGGGTGCGCCGGCGCGCCGCCGTGCCGGACACCGCACCCTCGGACGGGGCGCCCTCGGACGGCGCGGGCACGGGCGCCGCGGGCACGGCGGGTGCGGTCCAGGAGGCCGCCGCCGGCCGGGGCCCGGGCGTGCCCTCGGACTGGGACGGCGGCTGGCGCCGCACCGCGCCCACCCTCCTGACCGTCTCCCGGGCACCGATGGGCGTCAGTGACGGACTCGCCTTCCGGGACGGGCTGGCCGCCTGGCGCGATCCGTCCTTCGACACCGGCCTCGCCCACGCCCTGCTGCCGACCGCCCCGACCGGCCTCGTCCGCGGCATCGCCCGCCCCGCCATCGCGCACCCCACCCACGGCGGAGGCGGCCCGCTGCTGCTCAGGGCGCTGCGCCTGTCCGACGCGGACGCCGCGCCGGGGGCGGGAGCGGGGGCAGGAGCGGAGGCGCCTCCCGCACCGGGTGCGCAGGCCACCGGGCGTCCGCAGCAGGGTGGTTCGGGCGCGCGCGTGTCGGGTGCGCGCGTGTCGGATGCGCGTACTTCGGCGAAGGGCGCTCCGGTATCAGCACAGTCCGCGCCCGCGGTCAGCGCCGACGCCGGCCGCTCGCGGGCCGACGAGGCCGGCGAGCGCCCGGGTCGATCCGGCGGCAGGCGGGAGGCCCCCTCAAGGGCCGGAGCGGCGGCCGGTGCACCCGGCACCCGTGGCCGCCCGCCCGCGCACTCCGCGGCGGTGCCCGGTCCGGACGCGCTCGGCGCGGACGCCGCTCCCGTCGTCCAGCGAGCCTCAGCGACCGCCGCAGCCCCGACCGCGGCCCCGGCCGGGGCCGGCCGTACGCCGGCGCCCGCACGGCTCCCGCTGGTCCGCCGCATCGCGGTGGTCCCCGGCACCTCCGGCGAGGCCACCCCGGGGGCGGCCCCCGTCGGCCGGCCCGTGCAACGGACCGCCACCGGAGCCGGGTCCCTCCCCGCCTCCACCGGCCGCCGACCGGGGCGTGAGGCACCCGCCGCCACCGGCACCCGTCCCGGCCACCCTGGCGAAGGAGCTCCGGCAGACCGCGCCGAAGCGACACACGCCGTGGTGCGGACGCGCCCTGTCGGCCCGTCGCCGACAGTCGCCCGGGTACCCGCCACACCCAGGCGCCGGGTGCCCGCCGTACGCCCCGCCGCCGCCCCGGCACACATCGGCGGACCGTCCCCCGACGCACCCGTACAGCGGGCGGCCGACCACGCGCCCCCTCTCGGCACCCCGCCGCCCGAGGTCCCGGCGCCCGCCGCGCCCTCGGACGCGGTCGGCCCCGCCACCGCTCCGGCACCGGCCATGCCCGTCGTCCAGCGCCAGGCGGAGACCGTCCCCGGCCGACCCGGCACACCCGTGCGGGGCGCGGACGCGGCTCCCGTGAAACGCGCGGCCGACCGTCCTCCTCTGGGCGCTTCGGCATCCGAACTCCCGCCTCCTACCGGGCGCTTGGCATCGGAGGCCGCCATCCCCGTGCCAGCCGCGCCCGCACTCCGACACCAGGCGGAGACCGCAGCCGACGCACCCGTTCAACGCACAGCCGATCACCCCACCCTCGGCGCACAAGCGACCGAACTCCCCACCACCGCACCACCCTTGGGACCAGAACCCACCCCACCCACACCAGGCATGCCGATCGTCCAGCGCCCGACGGAGAGCCTCTCCGACGCACCCGTGCAACGCACGGCCGGCCGGCCGACCCTCGGTCCGCCGCTGGCCGAACTCCCTGCCACCGCAGCACCCTCGGGTACCGGCACGGCCGTCCGGGCGCGGGCCGGTGAACCCCCCTCCGCGGCCGCGCCCTCGGCGCCGACCCTGCCGGTCGTGCAACGGCAGCCGGAGGCTCCGACTGCCGAGGGCGGCCCTGGGCGGACCGCGCGGCGTCCGCGCGCCGGGTTGGGGGCCCCGCTGCCCGCGATGCCACCGACCGCCAGCCATCCCGCGGCCCCGTCCACCGTCCAGCGCATGCCCGGACCCGTGCCCGTGCCGGAAGCGGGACAGCACCCCGCGTCCCCGGCCCCGTCACCAGCTCCCACGTCACCAGCTCCCAGGTCACCGACCACCGCGTCACCGACCACCGCGTCCCGGCACGGCGGTCGCGCCGGAGTTCCCGCGCCACCCGCAGGCGCGAGGACGAGCGAGCCCGTCCCGCTCGTCCTCGCCGGTCGGGCCGGGGCCCCGGGCCGGGCACCGGCCGCTCCGCACCGCAGCGTCCAGCTGCTCGCGGCGCGGCCCCTGGCCCTTGGCAGCGGCCGGGACTTGGGGAGCGCGACGGCCCCCGTCGATTCCGCCCGCGCGGTGAGCCACCCCGTGGTCGCGGCACGCTGGGCCGCCCCGCCCTCCGCCGCCGCACCGCAGCACGTCCAGCGAGCGCCCGGCTCCCCCGGCCCGCACCCGGCGTCCGCGTCCGGCCCCCTTCGCCCGTCCGAACCCCTTCGTGGACCCGAAGCCCTCCATACCTCCGGCCCCGGGCGCCCGTCCGGCCCGCTGCCCGTGACTGCCCCGCACGCGCCGCCGCTGGTGGTCCAGCCTTCCCGGGCCGAGTCCTCGGCGGGGCCCGTACCCGTGGTGCCGCTGGTGCGGTCCAGGACGCCGGACCCTGGCGGCAGGCCGGGAGTCCCCCCGGCGGCCCCCTCGACCCCGCCTCCGTTCCCCGTGCAACGCGACACCGGCAGCATCCGGGGCGCCGTCCCGGCCACCACCGCCCCCGGCACCACCACCGCCCCCGCCCCCGCCCCGCGCACCAGCGCCCCCGGCACCACCACCGCCACCACCCCGCGCACCAGCGCCCCGGACCAGCGGGTCACCGCCGCCGACCGAACCGGCGGAAGTCCGCGTGACGCCGGAGCACAGGGAGGCGATCTCGACCTGGACGACCTGGCACGCCGCCTGCTCGACCCGGTCGCCCGCCTGCTGCGCGCCGAGCTGCGGCGCGGCCGGGACCGCGCGGGCAGGACCTTCGACGGCCGCCGCTGAGCACCCGCACGAACGAGAAACGGACGACGGACCGATGACGGACAACATCTTCGCGACCAGCGTGTTCTTCCGGCTGGCGATCGGCGGCAACGACCTGGGCGCCTTCCACACCTGCTCCGGCATGGGCGCCGAGGTCGAGATGGAGAGCTACGCCGAGGGCGGCAACAACGGCTTCACCTGGCAGCTCCCGGGGCGCGTGACCTGGTCGAACATCACCCTCACCCGGCCGGTCACCGCCGACACGGCGAAGATCGGCCGCTGGCTGGACGAGACGCTGCGGCGGGTCGAACCGAAGGACGGCGAGATCGTGGCCCTGCGGCCCGATCTGAGCCGGATCATCAGTTGGCAGGTCTTCGGGATCGTCCCGGTCCGCTGGCAGGGTCCGTCCTTCGACCCCGCCAACTCCGCGGCCGCGGTGGAGACCCTGGAGATCGCCCACGCGGGACTGCTCCCCACCTGACCGCCCCACCACCGCCCCGTCCCACCACCGCCCCGTCCGACGACCCCCGCACTCCCGTTCCGGAAGGAAGCCACGCCATGGCCTTCTCGGCACGCGCCAGCCGCGCCAGGGCCCAGCTCACCCTGAAAGAGCCCCCGGCCTCGGTCGGGGCCAAGCCCGGCGGGACGATCGCCCGGCTCGACCTCCAGTTCAACCCCTCGACCCTGCAGCTGGGCAAGACCACCGAGTGGCGACGGTCCCCGTCCCGAATGGCGGGGCAGTCGGCGCTGCCGGAGTTCGTGGGCAGCGGCCCGCGCACCCTGAGCCTGGAGGTCTTCCTGGACGCCACCGCCACCCATGACGACTCGGTGGAGCGGGCGGTCGAGAAGCTGATGAAGGCGTGCGTGCCGACCCCGGCCAGTCTCGGCCGCAAGAAGCCGGCGAGCCCCTGGGTGCGCTTCGAGTGGGGCAGCGCGCGAACCACCTCCTTCGACGGGGTGCTGTCGAACCTGTCGGTCTCGTACACGCTCTTCGACGTGGACGGCACGCCGTTGCGGGCGACCTGCTCGCTGTCCATCGAGGAGGCGAGCGTCGAACCGCCCGGCCAGAACCCGACGTCGGGCGCACGCACCGCGCGCAGCACGCACACCCTGGTGGCAGGCGACAGCCTGGCGATGCTGGCCTGGCGCGAGTACGGCGACGCGACGGCCTGGCGGGTCATCGCGGAGGCGAACGGCATCGACGACCCGATGGCGCTCGCCCCGGGCACCGAGTTGGTGGTGCCGGCCCTGCGGGACGACGACCACGCCCGAACGACCGGCGACGGGCACGCCTTCGACATCGGACTCGACGACGGACTGGACGACGGACTCGACGACGGACGAAGCAGCGGCAACGGGTTCGGCAACGGCAGCGGCGAGGGGGAACGGTGAGCGGGTTCGATTCCGGGGGCAGGTCCTTCGCGGCCGACCCGATCGTGGAGGCCCCCGGCGAGCTGCCGCAGATCTGGGCGGCGCAGCTGGTCAGCTGCGTGGTCGACGAGAACGTGAGCCTGCCGGACGCCGCCGTGCTCACCTACCGCGACCCCGACCACGAGTTCCTGCGCGCCACCGGCATCACCATCGGCTCCCCGCTGCGCGTGTCGGTGACGACAGCGAAGGGGCAGGCACGGGAGCGGCTGTTCAACGGGGAGGTCACGGCCCTGGAGATCGACCGGGACGGCACCGGGTCGTTCACCGTCGTCCGCGCCTACTCCAAGGCCCACCGGCTCCAGCGCGGCCGCAAGGTCGTCGCGTACCGGAACATGACGGCCGCGGACATCGTCCGCAAGGTGGCTGCGGGCGCCGGCCTGGCCGTCGGGAGGGTGGAGGCCGCGCCGGTGACGTACCGGCAGCTGTCCCAGGCGAACGTCTCCGACTGGGACTTCCTGCAGTTCCTCGCGGGCGAGAGCGGTGCGCGGGTGCGCGTCGACGACAAGGGGCTGCTCCAGTTCACCAGGCCCGCGAAGGCGTCCGGGGCGCCCTCGCCCTCGACGTCGGCCGTGCTCGACCCGATGGTCCTGGAGTACGGGCGCAACCTGCTGGCGCTGCGGGCCGCGCTGTCGGCCGCCGACGGCGCCTCGAAGGTGCAGGTGCGCGGCTGGGACGTCGCCACGAAGCGGCCGTTGGTCGCCGAGCAGCCGTCCGTGGTCAGCGACACCGTGGTGCCGGGGCTCGCTCCCGGGACGGCCGCCCGGTTCGGGAGGTCGGTCGTGGCCGTCACCGACACCCCCTACCGGACGCAGGCGGAGACCGCGTCGGTCGCCCGCGCGGCGGCGGCCCGGGTGAGCGCCGGCTTCGCCGACCTGGAGGCGGTGGCCGAGGGCAATCCGCTGCTGCGGGCAGGCAAACCGGTGGCGCTGGGCAACGTGGGGCCGGCGTTCTCCGGCCGGTACACGGCAACGGCCGTGCAGCACGTGCTGGAGCCGCACGGCGGCTACCGCACCACCGTGTGGGTCGACGCCGGCCCGGAACGCTCCCTGCCCGGTCTGATGACCGGCGCCGACGCTCCGGGGCGCGGCCCGCGCATCCCCGGTCTGGCGATCGGCGTGGTGACGGACGTGCGCGAGCCGAACGGCTCCGAACGCGGCGCGGTGCGTCTGACGTTCCCCTGGCTGGACGACACGTACGTCACCGACTGGGTGCGCACCGTCCAGTGGGGCGGCAAGGGCGGTGGCGGGGTGGTGAGTCCCGAGGTCAACGACGAGGTGCTGGTCGGGTTCGAGCAGGGCCTGTTGGACAGTCCGTACGTGATCGGCGGACTCTACAACGGGGTGGACCAGCCCTCGCCGCACGAGGTGCCGCTGGTCGACGCGACCAGCGGCAAGCTCAACCGCCGTTCGGTGGCCTCGCGTTCGGGTCACCGTGTGGAGCTGCTGGACGCGCCGGCGCCGGGCCCCTCCGGGCTGCGGCTGGTGACCGGGGACGAACGGCTGGAGGTCCGCCTGGACGACCGCCGGGACCGGATCGAGCTCACCGTGTACGCGGGACGGAACCGTCCGCTGACCTCCGTCCTGCTGGACCGGGACGGCATCACGCTCGACGCCCGGCAGGGCACCGTGAAGGTGACCGGTCGGCAGGTGGACATCGACGGCACGGCCGGGGTCAGCATCGGCGGCCGGTCGGTCCAGGTGTCCGGGACGGCGGACGTCTCCGTCGACGGCGGTCTGCTCGCCGTCCTCAAGGCCCGTCTCATCCGGATCAACTGACTCCACGTGAGCGTCTCCGCGTCCCCTCTCCCCTCTCCCCTCTCCCCTCTCCCCGACTGTTCTCCCCTCTCCCCCTTCTCCCCGAGGAGCCCCCGATGCCAGCCGCAGCCCGTACCGGTGACCCCACGAACCACGGTGGCCGGATCGCGACCCCGCCGCCCGGCACCGCCGCGCGGGTGGCGACGGTACTGATCGGCGGGCGGCCCGCCGCCGTGGTGGGCAGCCTGCACGTCTGCCCGGTACCGCCGCACGCGGCCCTGGGGCCGGAGAACGTGCTGCTGCCCAACCCGGCCGCGGTCACCGGGGGTGTGGTGCTGATCGGCGGACTGCCCGCCGCGCGGGCCCGCGACCAGACGGCGTGCGGCGCGGCGGTCCTGACCGGTGCGCCCGACGTGCTGATCGGAGGCCTGTGATGGGCGATCGGTTCATCGGGCGCGGCTGGGCGTTCCCGCTGCGGGTCGGGCCGACCGGCGGGATCGCCCTGGTCGAGCGGGAGCGGGAACTGGAGGAGGCCATCCGCCTCGTGCTGGGCACCGCGCCCGGCGAGCGACCCATGCGGCCCGACTTCGGCTGCGGCATCCACGAGTACGTCTTCGCCCCCGGCGACGGCGTCACCGCCGGGCGGATCGCCCAGCAGGTGCGCGAGGCGCTGGAGCGCTGGGAGCCGCGGATCGCGGTGGACGAGGTCGTCGTGGCCTTCGACGCCGTGGAGACGGCCACCCTCTACATCGACGTGCGCTACACGGTGCGCACCACCAACGACCGGCGCAACCTGGTCTTCCCCTTCTACACGATCCCCTCCGAGGAGGGGACCGAGGAAACGGTCGCGGACTGATGGCCCTGCCCTCCCCCAACCTGGACGACCGACGGTTCCAGCAGCTCGTCGACGAGGCGAAGCGGTACGTGCAGCAGCGCGCCCCGGAGTGGACCGACCACAATGTCTCCGACCCGGGCGTCACCCTGATCGAGACGTTCGCCTACCTCGTGGACCAGCTGCTGTACCGGCTGAACCGGGTCCCGGAAAAGAACTACCTGGCCTTCCTGGACCTGTTGGGCATCCGGCTGTACCCGCCGTCGGCGGCCGTCGCCGAGGTCGACTTCTGGCTGTCGGCCCCCCAACCGGACACGGTGACGCTGCCCGCGGGCACCGAGGTGACGACCGCGGCCGGCGAGACCGAGGCGGCCGTGGTCTTCGCCACCACCGACGACCTGCGCATCGTGCCGAGCGAGCTGACCCGGCTGGTCACCGCGCCCCGTGCCGGTGAGCAGACCGACCGGACGGGTGCGCTGGCCGAGGGCCGGGACATCCCGTGCTTCCAGGCCGCGCCCGAGCCGGGCGACGCGCTGCTGTTCGGCCTGCCGACGGCGGTGCCGCGCTGCGTGGTCGCGGTCCGCCTCGACAGCCGCGTCGAGGGCGTCGGCGTCGACCCGCGCCAGCCCCCGCTGGTGTGGGAGGCGTGGGACGGCGGCAGGTGGCAGCGCTGCGACACCGGCTCCGACAGCACCGGCGGGTTGAACCGGCCCGGTGAGGTCATCGTGTACGTTCCGGCCGGACACACGGCGTCGCTGGTCAGCGGGACCCGGGCGGGCTGGCTGCGCTGCCGGGTCACCGAGGCGGAGCCGGGGCAGCCGTTCTACTCCGAGTCACCGACGGTGCGCGAGGCCGCCGTCTTCACCGTCGGCGGCACGACGGCCGTGGAGCACGCCGAGCTGGTGACCGACGTACCGCTCGGCGTGTCGGAGGGGGTGGCGGGGCAGTCCTTCCGGCTCGGCCGCCCGCCCGTGCTGCTCGACGGGGAACCCCCGGTGGTGGAGGTGTCCTCGCCGGACGGGTGGCAGCGTTGGGAGGTGGTGGAGCACTTCGGGCGCTCGGGGCCGGCCGACCGGCACGTCCGGGTGGACGCCACCACCGGCGAGTTCGCGTTCCCGCCGGTGCTGCGCGAGGCCGACGGCACCCTGCGTCCGTGCGGGGCCGTACCGGCCAAGGGCGCCCGGATCCGCGTGGCCCGCTACCGCACCGGCGGCGGCCCGGCGGGCAACGTCTCCCGCGGCGCGGTCTCCGTCCTGCGCAGCTCCGTCCCGTACGTCGCCCGGGTCGTCAACCGGGAGGCGGCGCGCGGCGGTGTCGCCGGGGAGACCGTCGACAACGCCAAGCTGCGGGCACCGGAGACGCTGCGCATGCAGGAGCGCGCGGTGACCGCCGAGGACTACGAGATCATCGCCCGCCAGGCGGCACCCTCCGTGCGCCGGGTCCGCTGCCTGCCCGACCGGGACGCGGGCGCGGGCGCGGTACGGGTCCTGGTGGTGCCGGACGCGGTGGCCGACGAGGGCGGCCGGCTGCGCTTCGAGCAGCTGATCCCGTCCGACCAGGTCCTCGCCAGGATCACCACGGCCCTCGACGAGCGGCGCCTGATCGGCACCCGGCTCCTCGTCGAGCCGCCGTTCTACCAGGGCGTCACCGTCGTCGCCCGGCTCTCGGCACCGGCCGCGGACGCCGACCGCGTGCGCGACGGGGCGCTCGACGCGCTCTACCGGCACCTCGACCCCTTGCGCGGCGGACCCGACGGAACGGGCCGGCCGTTCGGGCGGCCCGTGCAGTACGGGGAGGTGTTCGGTGTGCTGCAACGCGCCGTCGGGGAGGCGGTGGTGGAGGAGATCCGGCTGTTCGCCGCCGACCCGGTCACGGGCCGGCGCGGCGCCCCGGTCGACCGGATCGACGTCGGCGCGGGTGCGCTGGTCTTCTCCTACCAGCACCAGGTGGTCGTGACCGCGCGGGAGCCGGAGGTGCGCGCATGAGCCGGGCCGCCGTCCCGGGCCTGCCCAGTCGGCACCCGATCGGCGAGCAGCTGCCCGCGCTGTACGCCGACGACGACTTCGCGCAACGGTTCACGGCGGGGCTGGACACGGTACTGGCCCCGGTGTTCACCACCCTCGACAACCTGCCCGCGTACTTCGATCCGCGACTGGCCCCGGCCGACTTCCTGGCCTGGCTGGCCACCTGGGTGGGCGGCGCCGACGACCCGCGCTGGCCGCCGGCGCTGCGCCGCGAAGCGGTGGCCCGCGCGGTGGAACTGCACCGCTGGAGCGGCACCCGGCGCGGCCTGGTCGAGGCCCTGCGCCTGGTGCTGGGCGTGTCCGCCGAGATCACCGGGGACGGCGAGGCCGCCTGGTCGAACACGGCCGGCGGCGCGCTGCCGCCCGCCCCGGCCGACGAGGTGGTCGTCCGGGTGTGGCCGCGGCACGGCGGAGCGGTGGACGCGGCGCACGAGGTGGACGCGGACCGGGTCCGGGCGCTGGTCCGGAGCCTGTGCCCGGTCCACACGATCTGCCGGGTGGAGGTCCTACCGGGGCCGCCCACGAGCGAGGAGGGGCGACAGTGATGCGCGAGTGTCCCGCGTGCGGGGCGTCCAACGGCCCGACGGACGGCTTCTGCGGCAACTGCGGCTCGTACCTGGGCTGGTCGGACACCCCGGCTGCCCCGGCTGCCGACCACCCGACCGCCGACCACCCGGCCGAAGCCGCCGCACCCCGGCCCGCCGACCCCTCACCTCCCGCCGTCCCCCGACCCGCCGTCCCCCGTCCACCCGACCCCTCACCACCCACCGAGCCCCCGCGCGCCGAGCAGCCCCCGCACGCCTCCGCCCCTCCGCCCCCCGACTCACCGCAGCCCGTGCGGCCGGCGAAGGCCGTCGCACCGCGTCCGGTCGTCCGGCCGGTCCCGGTGGACGACGACGCCGCCGGAACGCCCTGCCCCTCCTGCGGCACGCCCAACCCGCCCGACCGCCGCTTCTGCCGCCGCTGCGCGACCCCGCTCACGCCCGGTACGGCCCCACCGCCGCTCCCCTGGTGGCGGTCGATCCGGCGGCTGCGCCGCCGAACCCGGGCCGGCTCGGGCCGGACAACGCGCTTCCTGGTGATCCTGGCCGTGGTGCTGGCCCTGTGCGCGGGCGGCTTCCTGCTGCTGCCGGCCGGCCGGAACCTGATCGAGGACACCCGGGACAAGCTGGGCAAGAGCAAGCAGGTGACCCCGGTCCGCGTGGAGGCGAGTGCCGAGGTACCCGGCCGGCCGGCCGGCAACGCCACGGACGGGCTCAGCAACCGCTACTGGGGCGCACCGGGCCCTGGCGCCTCGGTCACCTACACCTTCGCCAAACCCTTCCGTCTGGTGGCCGTGATCGTCACCAACGGCGCCTCGACCTCACCCGAGGACTACGCCCGCGAGGGTCGGGCACTGCGGATCGACCTGGAGGTGACGGCCTCGAACGGCCGGAAGTCGGTCAAGAAGCTGACCCTGATCGACAAGCCCGGCCCGCAGACCTTCCCCACCGGCATCAGCGACGCCACCACCATCCGCCTGACCCTCGACGCCCCCGCAGGCCTGGACGGCGACCGCCATCTCGCCCTGGCCGAGCTGGAGTTCTTCCAGCGGAGCTGAGTCCCCGCGGGCGCAGTGCCCACGGGCCCCACCGGGATGTCCACGTGATGCCGGCACCGCCTGGGCCTACGGCTGGTACCTGGTCCCCACCGGGTCGGCGGGGCACGGCCCACGCGGCGCGGCGCGGCGGGCGGGGGCGACCGCGCACACGGACGGCGGCCCGCCCGACCGGGTCGGCGAGCCGCTCCGGTCCTTCCCGGGTCAGACGTGCAGGGTGCCTTCCAGCACCGTGACGGCGCTTCCGGTGAGGTGGACGCGGTCGCCGCTCAGGACCGTACGCACCAGGCCGCTGCGTGCGGACACCTGGAGTCCGGCGAGCTCCTCGCGGCCGAGTCGTGCCGACCAGTACGGGGCGAGTGTGGTGTGGGCGCTGCCGGTGACCGGGTCCTCGGGGATGCCCCTGGCCGGTGCGAAGAAGCGGGAGACGAAGTCGTGGCCCGGGGCGGACCCGGCAGCGGGGGCCGTGACGATGATGCCGCGCAGTGCCTCCCGGCCGGTCGTGTCGGCCACGGAGTCGAGGTCGGGCGTGAGGGCCCGGACCGTTGCCTCGTCCGCGAAGACCGCCAGCAGGTCGCCGAGGCGATCGGAACGGAACGCCGCCTCGGGGGCGGCGCCGAGCGCCCTGGAGAGCCCGTCCGGTACGGGCACCGCGGTGCACGGGGCCGCCGGGAAGTCGAGCGTGATGGCACCCTCCGGGGCGGTGTGGGTGACCAGGACGCCGTGCTTGCGGCTCAGGAACCGCACGGCTCCGACGAGGCCCTGCTCTGCGCGCAGCGCGTGCGCGGTGGCGAGCGTGGCGTGCCCGCACAGGTTCGCCTCGACCTGCGGGGTGAACCAGCGGATCGCCCAGTCGGCTTCGGTCGAGGCGGGTAGCGGGAGGGCGAACGCGGTCTCGGAGTGGTTCATCTCGGCCGCGATGCGCTGCATCCACGCGTCCTGCGGCCACTGTCCGGCGGGGAGCAGGCACACGGCGGCCGGGTTCCCGCGGAAGGGACGGTCGGTGAAGGCGTCGACGACGTAGAGGCGCATGCCCGGACCGTAACGGTCCCGGGGCACGCGCCCCCAGGGCCAATCCGAAGCAAGTGGACTGACACGGCCCCGGCGGACGGCCCCGGCGGACGGGCCGGGCGGACTGCCCCGGCTGACGGCCCGGCGGACGGCCGTGGCACGGGGCGGCGCCGTACAGCCCGGACAGTCCGCCGGGGCCGGCGCGCCGAGGATCCGCCGCCGGGTCGTGCGGCGAGGGAGGGTCAGCCCGCAAGGGCTTCGCGCAGGCGCTTCCGGTCCGGCTTGCCCACCGGGGTGAGCGGGATCTCCGGAACCAGGTGCAGGGCCTCCGGGGCGTACACGCGGCCCTTGTGCGCGGTGACGAAGGCGCGGACGTCGTCCAGTTCCGGGAGCCGCCCCGGCGCGGGGACGACCACGGCGTGGACGTGTTCGGCCTGCTGGGCGTCCCGGAGGCCGAGAACGGCGCACTGGGCGACGGCCGGGTGGGTGAGGAGCAGGTCCTCGACCTCGGAGGGGTAGACGTGCCCGCCGGCCACGATGATCTTGTCCGTGAGGCGGTCGGACAGGTAGAGGTAGCCGTCCTGGTCGAGGTAGCCGATGTCGCCGGTCCTCAGCCAGCCGTCGCGCAGCACCTCGGCGGTGAGGTCGGGCCGCTTCCAGTACCCCGCCATGAGGGACCGCGAGCGGACGTGGACCTCGCCCTGCTCGCCGGTCGGCAGTTCGGTTCCGTCGGCGGAGCGGATCACCAGCTCCACGCCCGGGAGGGGGCGGCCGACGGAGAGCTGGCCGCCGGACCCGATCCGGTGGTGTTCCTGCGGGGCGAGGACGGCGATGTTCTGCGCCTCCGACATCCCGTAGCCGCTCGTCAGGATCGGCCCGAACACCTCGAACGCCTCGCGGACGCGGGTCGGCGAGGCGACGCAGCCGCCGTACATGATGCGCTGCAGGCTGGAGAGGTCGGTGCCGGTGATCGCCGGGTGGTCGAGCAGCCGGTGGAGCAGCGGCGGCAGGACCCACAGGTCGGTGATGCGCTCGCGTTCGACGGCGGCCAGCACCTCGCCGGCGTCGAAGGAGCGCTGGAGGAACACCGAGCCTCCGTGATGGAGCGTCAGGTCGCTGAGCACACCGGCGAGGTGGGCGAGCGGGGTGGCCGCGAGGAAGCGCGGTGCGCCCTCCGCCGGGCCGAACGGGACGTCGAAGACCCTGCGGTAGGCACCGTGCAGGCTGAGGATGCCCTTGGGGATGCCGGTGGTGCCGCCGGTGTGGCGGATGCCCAGGTCGTCGTCCGGGCCGATCCGCACGGCCGGGGGCCCGTCGGGGCGGTGGGCGGAGGCGCCGATCACGTCCTCGCCGATCGTCTCCGGGCCCGGGCCCAGGGTGAGGACGGTCGGCACGTCCACCAGGGCGAGCAGTTCGGCCGCGCCCGCGTACCGTTCGGCGTCCACGAGGAGGACGGTGGTGTCGGCGTTGGTGACGATCTCGGCGAGGACCGGGGTGCTCATGCCGTCGTACAGGTTGACCAGCCGGGCGCCCGCGATCCCGGCGGCGTAGCGGGCGCTGAGCGCCTCGGGGGTGTTGCCGGTGAGCAGGGAGACGGTCGAGCCCCGGGTGACGCCCCGGGCGATGAGCTCGTGGGCGAGGCGGTAGGTGGCGGCGGCGAACCCGCCGGCGGTGATCCCGGCACCGTCGGCGGTGGTGACGGCGGTCCGATCGGGGTCCCGGGACAGGGACCGCAGGATCAGGGCGGGGGCGCTGATGAACTCCGTGTCGCTCATGAGCACTTCTTCCTACGCGTCGGCAACCGCATCGACAGGGCGACTCCATTCTGGGCGCCGCGGCACCGGATCGGGGACCGGTAACGCGCGGACGGGCCGAAACACGTCGGCTCGGTACTCGTTCCCGATTACGGGGAACGATCCGCGGCCGGTCCCGGCCGGCTTCGGCTTCCGCCGCGTCGGACAGCCCACCCCGCGCCGCGGCCGGTCTCCGGAAGGCCGTAGCGGTGGTGGCTGCCGCCCCAGGTGGTCGTCGCTTCGCCGGGCGGACCGCCGTCAACGCCGGGTCGGCCAGACCGGCCACCTCGTCGTCGTACGCGACGACCGCGAGGTCGGTCGGCACGTCGATGCCGCGCTCCTGGCAGCGGGCCACCAGTGAGATCGCCTCCCGGTCGGAGTGCACGAGGACCGCCGTGGTTCCGCCGGCAGGGCGGCGTCGAGGAAGCCGTCGAGGAGGTCGTGCCAGTCCGCGGAACGGTGGCCGGGGGTGATCGCCTCGGGGGCGGCGTCGGCGTCGGGGCCGAGCGCGGCGGTCGTGGAGGAGCTGCCTGCGCGTCCCTGACCGGCGCCGCCCCGTGTCCCGCCGGGCCGCCTGCGCCGCCCGGCGGAGCACCCCCGGGCCCCCGGCTCCCGCCCCCGCACCCGCCCCCGCACCCACCACCGCCCGAACCGCAGGGCCCGGGCGGCCCGTGGAGGAATCGCATGAGACTGGCCCTGAGCACCCCCGGCACCCCCGGGCTGCCGCTCGCCGGGGCGCTCGCCCTCGCCCGCCGCTTCGGCCTGGACGGACTGGAACTGCGCCTGTACCCCGACACCGATGACGTCCGCGAGGACACCTTCAGGGGCCGGGGCCGCGCGGTGATCAGCGGGGAAGCCGTCCGGCCCGTTCCCCCCGAGCGGCGCCTTGCAAGTGCCACGACAGATCGACCATTCGATCAAACGCCATGCTCGGCGTCGAACAACCGCAGCCCCCGCAGCCCTGGGGACGGCGCACCTCCGGCCCCGGTACTGGTGGGCTCGCGTATTCAACCGTCGCGAGTTGACCCACCTGACTCCGGCGCTGCTACTGAGCGTGACAGCCCTTGGGGGAGATTCTGGGTGTCAGGGGCATCGGGTTGGATGAGCACGTGACTGTCTATGACGTAGCTCGCCAGTTCCCTTCGATCGCTGACCTGCGGAACCTGTGCCGCTCACTGGCGATGCTCGACGCGATCCTGAGCCCGGACTGGGAAGGCCGGTACTACTCCTTCAACGCCGGCTGGGCCGACGACGAGGAGATGGCCTCGATGCGCAACGGGTCGGGAGACGAGTACTCCATCGTGTTCTCGGCGGCCGGGGCCTACGTCCGTGGCTTCGATCACGAAGCACCGATGAGCCCGTACGGCAACGATGGCGAGCCCTGGCCGGGAGTGATCGACGAGGTTCCGGAGGTCTTCAAGCCCTTCGTCGAAGAGCCGGCGTTCACCGACGAGGATGACGTCCCCGTCGTGACGGCCTGCCTGTGGCGGGAGGCAACGGACGATCGGTGGCGGCACGGCGTGATCGACTTCCCCACCGGGAGTTCCGACCCCGACGGGGCAACGGGCCTGTTCGAGCTCCTCGTCGACCGCTCGCCGGAAGCATTCCAGCGCTTCGCCGAGGACTACTACGAGGTTCCCGTGGACCTGGAAGCAGTGCGCGACGTGTATGCCTTGCAACCGCTGAGCCAGAAGCTCGTGTCATCGCTGAACGCGGAGGTCACCCTCGCAGACCTGGCCGAGGACCTCGCCGAGATCGGCTACCCGCAGCCGACACGGGACGTGACCTGAGCTTCAACCGTCGGCGGGTGGAGAGGGAGTCCAGCCGGATGGTGACCGAAGGTGGTCGCCTGCGGCGTATCGGCTCCAGGTCCCGCCGCTTTCTCTGAGGAGGCGGCTGGTGGTCTTGTCGTGGTAGCCGAGGGCGTCCGCGACGACGGGGGCGGGCAGTTCGAGGAGTTGTTGCCGGATGGCGGCGCCGCGGGCTGCGGCGACCGGGATGCCGATCTCGCCCAGGAGTGAGGACAAGTGGTCGGGGCGGGCCGGACGGCCGGCCCGGCGGCCGGGGAAGAGCCAGCGGGATGCCTGGTTGGTGGCGGTGTTCATGTTGTCGCGGTCCGCGATGTATGCCAGTAGCAGGGCTGCCGCTGGTTCGGGGACGGGGGAAGCGGGCTCCCCGAGCCGCAGAAGCGTGGTCTCTCCGTCGTGGAGCACGTCGTCGACCGTCAGCTGGACGATCCGGGTCAGAGGTTGTGCGTAGAGGAGGACGATGACGCCGGCGACACGGAGGCGCATCGGGGTGTCTGCGTCGGTCAACAGCCGGCCGAGTACGGCCAGGCGCTCGTCCTCGCTCAGTGCGGGTCGTCGGGAGACCTTCATGGTGGGGATGGACAGGGAGCGTGGACAACGGCGGCTCTGCCTGGCCCAGTTGAGGAAGGCCCTCAGGCAGGTGCGGCCGTGTTCCGTGTTCTCCGCGAACCAGGCGTCGATGTCGAGCTGACCGCAGGACGCGAGGGTGCTGTCCCGGGTGCCGAGCCACCGCAGGAAGGCGGTCGCGTACTTGAGCTGCTCGGCTGCGAAGCGGCGGACGCTCGGCGTGATGTGGCTCCGATCGGCCCGTTCCCGTAGGTGGGGAAGGACGTGCCAGGTCGCGAAGAGCTTGATCGTCTTGACGTGCTCGGGATCGGCGATGTCGGCCAGATGGCCGGGCAGCCATCGCTGGAAGGAGCAGATGTACTTGTCGACGGCGGGCAGGACTCCGCTGGCCATCAGGAGTTCTTCCAGATGAGCCGCTGCCCGCCAGGGCTGCAGTTCGTGGAAGGCGTCGTGGGTCAGAGGGATCTCGCCCAGCCCGAGCCGCCGCAGCATCTGGGAGGCGTTTCCCGGCTGGCCGCGGCGCATCTCCAGCCAAGCCAGGCCGCTTCTGGGCTTGTCCATCGCCACCAGCATGTCGAACAGGGGCGTCAGCGCGGGGCGGACGCAGCCCGTGCCGTTATCCAGGAGGGCGGTCAGCCGGTCGGTGAAGGTGCAGCGTTCGCAGAGTCGGCCGCCCAGGAGTTTGCCCTCGAAGCCGCAGCGCGAGCAGTCGAAGGTCTGGGAGAAGCCGGCGCAGGTCGTGCAGATCGCGGAGCCGTCGACGGGGTGAAGTCCGGGGAGGGCACGGTCCTGGCCGCATCCGGGGCAGGTGCCTCGTGTTCGCACCGCGCGGTCCGAACAGGTCCGGCAGACGTAGCCGTCCGGCCAGGTGCCGGCCTTGTGTCTGCGCTGGCCGCAGCGGCAGCACTCGGCCATGTACCAGCGTTCGTACTGCTCGTCGGTGGCGTAGGGGCGGCTCATGCGTCGGGCAGGATGCGGGCCGCGCGGGGCCGGAGCTTCGCGACGTTCGCGGGCGGGGTGGGCAGGTCGCCGGTGGCGGTCTTGCGGACACCGGCGTTCTCGGCGGTGGTGGCCACCAGGTCGGCCGGGGTGCAGGACAGGATGTCGCAGAGCGCGGACAGGACCTGCAGCGACAGCCGTTCCGGTGTGCCGGAGACCATGCGGTGGACCTGGGAGGCGGACAGGTCGATGCCGCGCTCGCGCAGCAGCGGCACCAGCTCGGTCGCGGTGAAGATGCGGTGCTGGGCCATCAGCTCACGCAACCGCCAGGTGTAGCCGACCTTGCGCTTCATGCCTGCCTCCCGTTTTGGGCCTGGAGGGCGGCGGCGACGGTGGCGTCCAGGTGCCGGCGCAGGGTGCGGGTGCGGAAGTCCGAGGAGACGCAGGTGTAGATGGACGTGGTACTGGCGTGCTCGTGGCCGACCTGTTCCTGGACGAAGCGAGGATCCCAGCCGTCCTCGATCAGGTGGGTGACGTAGGACCTTCGGAAGGAGTGGTAGTCCAGCCCGTCGTCCAGGCCCAGGGCCTTGCGGTAGGCGATGAAGCGGGAGTTGATGCGCTGGCAGCCGATCCGCAGTCCGCGCTCGGACGGCCAGGCCGCAGGGTTGCCGTCGGTGCCCAGCAGCGGGCGGACCTCGGTGAACCACTCGTCCAGGACGTCGGGGGTCCAGCCGAACACGGTCAGCACGCCGCGGCGCTTGGGCGGTGAGCCCTTCTTGGCCTTGCCGAACCGGACCTGGCAACGGCCGAACTCGCCGTACTCGGCGCCGTGCGGGTTGCGGCCGAAGTCGGCGGCGTCGAGCATCCGCGTCTCGTTGCGCCGCAGCCCGTAGGCGTAGGCGGTCTTGAACAAGGTCGCGTCGCGGAACGCCGGCAGCCAGCCCTTGCGGCCGAAGGCCCTGATCCGGGCGACCTCGTCGTCGCAGTGCTCGAAGAACGCGTGCAGCTCGGCCTTGGTGAACGCCCGCTTCTTCGCGTCGGCCTCGTTGTCCTGGACGTGCACCGCGGTGTTCCACTCGTGAACGACCTGGACCGGGTGGGTGCCGAACCGTTCCTCACACGTGGCCGCCCAGTCGTAGAGCGGGTCGGTGACGAAGTGGCAGAACGCCCGGACCGCCTCCGAGTAGGACCGGATCGTGGAACGGCGCAGGTCCCGCAGCGATCGCAGGTCGCCGAGCCACTCGTCGACCATCGCCGGCGTCCAGTGCCACGGGTAGGTGTTCACGTAGGCGGCGAACGCCTTGACCGTGTTCTCCCGGCCCTCCACCGTCGTCCGGGCCAGATTCCGCGCGAGCTGCTGGTTGGCGAACCCGGTCAGCATCGCGGTGAAGACCTGTTCCTCCGGCCGCAGCAGCGCGACTCCGTCCACCAGGTGCAGCCGTGCCGCACCTGGGATCGACCCGTTGAACCCCACCGGTCCACCACCCTCCGTCACTCGCGTCGTATGCGAGAAAACCGCATCTGATGCGAGTCAGTGGACAAACCCCAGGTCAGTCAGCCGGACGAGTGACACCAGCTGGCGTCGCCCTCACGTCCGTCGCTACCGTCGCCACCAGCAGGCTGGGCCAACTTCCATGGTCAGCATGCTGGTGGGCGCCGTTGGCCACGACGATTCGCGAACCGTCGCGAGTTCGCATCGGATGCAATTGGCGGCGCTTGGAACATCGGTACAGCGGTTGTCGGCGAGAACGATCTTGGTCAGGATGTGAGGGTGCCGACCCGGTTCCCGTACTCGCGGCGGGCCTTGCGCTGTGTCGGGACTGCGGGGATGCCCTGGCCGCCGTCGAGCGGCCGGTAGCGGGCGAGGAGCTGACGGTGCACGGCGGGAACGGCGCTGAGGCGCAGGATGTAGCCCTGGCCACGCCGTCCGGCACCCTGGTCGAGTGCGGCCCGCTCGGCGGGCTCCGGCTCGGTGGCGCGGAGGCAGTCGGCGGCCTTGCCCGGCATGTCCAGGGTGACCGGATCCTCCGAGGCCGGCGCGTCGTCCTCTGTTGCCGTGATTCCTCGGGGGTGGCGCGGTCCTGGTTCGGGCCCCTGGCGGAACCGGAGCACGTGCTCTTGGTGCCACTTCCGCTGGATCAGCGCCCACTGTTAGCGTGCCATCCATGTTCAAGGGCAACTCAGCGGGTCGAATAGGCCGTATGGCGGGGGGCAACAGGCCGGAGCGCGTGCTGGTCGCCGCCAGTTTCGTCAACCGAGTCGGCAACGGTCTGTTCAACGCGGCGTCAGCGCTCTATTTCACCTTGGTCGTGGGCCTGCCCGCGGTGCAGGTCGGTGCCGCGCTCACGATCGCCGGAGTGATCGGTCTGTGCGCGGGGGTACCAGGCGGGCATCTCGCAGATCGGCGAGGGGCTCGCACGATCATGATGTCGGCCCTCGCGGTCCAGGCCGTGTCGATGGCGGCCCTCGTCCTCGTCGAGAGCTGGGCCGCGCTCACGATCATCGCGACGGTCGACCAGATCGCCGCAGCGACCGGTGGGGCGGCGTGGGGCGCGCTGGTGGTCCGGGTCGGGGGTGAGCGCCCGGCCCTGTTCCGTGCCAAACTGCGCACGTTCGTCAACCTGGGCGTCGTCCTGGGAACGGTCGGTGCGGGGCTGGCGCTGGCCGCGAACACCCGCGGCGCCTACGTCACACTGATCCTCGGCAACGCGGCGAGCTTCGCCCTGTGCGCGGTGCTTCTGCTCCTGCTGCCCCGCTATCCGGTACTGGCGGCACCACCGCAACAGCGGCGCTGGCTCGTCCTCTCGGATCGTCCCTTCCTCGCGTTCACCGCCTTCTACGGGGCCATGGGACTGCAGTACCCGGTGGTCTCACTACTCCTGCCGATCTGGATCTCCGAGCACACCGAGGCGCCGCGCTGGACGGTGGCCGCGCTGTTCGCCGTCAACTCCCTGTTCTGTGTGCTGATGCAGACCAGGATCGGCTCGCGCATCGAGACCCCGCACGACGGCGGCCTGGCGTTTCGCACGGCGGGGCTGCTCTTCCTCGTCAGCTGCCCGATGATGGCACTGGCGGCGTACACCCCTGTCTGGGCGGCGGCGGGACTGGTCCTGGCCGCGATCTTCGTCCACAGTCTGGGAGAGGTTTGGGAGTCATCGGCGGCCTTCGCCCTGGGCTTCGGTCTTGCCCCCGACCACGCACAGGGCCAGTACCAAGGTGTCTTCGGTCTCGGCTTCAGCGCGGGCCAGGCTCTCGCCCCCGCGATCCTCACCACGGTGGTACTCGGCCTCGGCACGACGGGCTGGCTGCTGCTGGCGGTGTTCTTCGCGGCACTGGGCGCCGTCGGTCCATCTCTTGCCCGCTGGGGCATGCGGACCCGTCCGCAACCAGGTGTTGCTGCGGAGGTGACGGGATGACCGCGAGTTACCGAGGTCTCGCTCGGCTGTCGGGTGGTTGCAGGAAGTGATCCCTGCGGTATGCCGATGGTGCGCGGTATGCCCAGGGTGGGGGCCTGACCGCTGAGCGGCGGGCGTCGCGTGAACAGGTGCAACGGGAGGCCGGTGGCCACTACGCATCCCTCGGGATTTCCCGGTCCGGCCCGCTTCGGAGACTCCGGAGCGGGCCGGAGCCCCGATCAGGTAAGCGCTATCCACCAAGCGCAAGCGCACGAACCTCCCCCCGAGGGCCGACCGGTACTCCCCGCCCCCGTCAGCCCCCCACCGGCCCCGTACTGCCGCGCACCACCAGGGCCACCCCCAGCGGCGCCTGCCGGGCCGGCGAGGCGCCGTCCGCGATCAGCTGGACGGCACGCTCCCCCGCCTCCTCCAGCGGCAGACGGACGGTGGTCAGCGACGGCCGGAGGTCCACCGCGAACGGGACGTCGTCGAAGCCGACGACCGAGACCTCCCCCGGGACGCTCCGCCCCAGGTCGTCCTGCACGGCGGCCAGCACACCGGCCGCCATCACGTCGTTCAGGGCGAGCACCGCCGTGACACCGGGCTCGGCCGCGAACAGACCGAGCGCCGCGTCCCGGCCCCCGGATCGGGTGAAGTCCGCGAACACCACCCTGCGGTCCGGGAGTTCACCACCCAGCCGGGACCACGCCGCCCTGACCCCGGCGAGCCGCCGCCGCACGGTCACCAGGCCCTCCGGGCCCGCGACCACCCCGATCCGGCGGTGCCCGAGCTGCCACAGCTCGGTGGCCGCACGCCCGGCCCCGCCGGTGTGGTCGAGCGGGACGTACGGGTCGACGCCGCGCTCACCGATGCAGGACACCCGGCCGCCGTCGGCCCGGAAGGCGTCGAGTTCGGCGGCGAGGCGCGCCGTGAGGTCCGGGTCGTCGACGCCGCTGCCGGCGAGCAGCACGGCCCGCGCCCGCTGGGCGCGCAGACTCCGCACGTACTCGATCTCCAGCTCCGGGTCACCGAACGTGGCGGCGATCATGACCATCAGCCGGTGCCGCTTGGCGGCCCGCATCGCACCGGCGGCGATCGCCGCGAAGTACGGGTCGGCGATGTCGTGGACGACCAGGCCGACGACCGAGGTCGAGGACCGGGCCAGCGCCTGCGCGGGTGCGTTGGAGACGTAGCCGAGGTCCCGCGCCGCGCCCTCCACCTTGCGGCGCAGCTCCTCCCCGACCGTGCGGGTGCCCCCGTGGAGCACCCGCGAGGCCGTGGCGATCGACACCCCGGCATGCTCCGCGACGCGCTGGAGCGTCACGGCGCCGGTGGATCGGGTGGCACGGGTGGTTGACCTCGGGTTCGGCATGCTCGTAACGTACCCGGCGGAAAGCGCTTACCAAGAATCCGCACACTCGCACTCCCCACTCCCCCTCTCCCGGAACGAAGGGACCACCATGCCCCGCAGGGTGATCGGTATTGTCATGAACGGCGTCACCGGCCGGATGGGCTACCGCCAGCACCTCGTCCGCTCGATCCTCGCCATCCGCGAGCAGGGCGGCCTGCCGCTCGGCGACGGCGAGGTCCTGTGGCCCGAGCCGATCCTGGTCGGCCGCAGCGCCCACAAGCTCAAGGACCTCGCCGACCGGCACGGCCTGGAGCACTGGACCACCTCACTCGACGAGGCCCTCGCCCACCCCCTCGCCGAGGTCTACTTCGACGCCCAGGTGACCACCGCCCGCGAGACCGCGCTGCGCACGGCGATCGCCGCCGGCAAGCACGTCTACACCGAGAAGCCCACCGCCGAGTCCCTGGACTCCGCACTGGAGCTGGCCCGCCTCGCCCGCGCGGCCGGGGTGTGCAACGGCGCCGTCCAGGACAAGCTGTTCCTCCCCGGCCTGCTCAAGCTCAAGCGCCTGGTCGACGGCGGCTTCTTCGGCCGGATCCTCTCCGTGCGCGGCGAGTTCGGCTACTGGGTCTTCGAGGGCGACTGGCAGGACGCCCAGCGCCCGTCCTGGAACTACCGCGCCGAGGACGGCGGCGGCATGGTGCTCGACATGTTCCCGCACTGGCGCTACGTGCTCGACAACCTGGTCGCCCCCGTCCGGTCCGTCTACGCGCACACCGCCACCCACATCCCGCAGCGCGTCGACGAGCAGGGCCGCCCGTACGAGGCCACCGCCGACGACGCCGCGTACGGCGTCTTCGAGCTGGAGGGCGGCATCACCGCCCAGATCAACTCCTCCTGGGCGGTGCGGGTCGACCGCGACGAGCTGGTCGAGTTCCAGATCGACGGCACCGAGGGCAGCGCGGTGGCCGGCCTGCGCAACTGCCGCTTCCAGCACCGCGCCGCCACCCCCAAGCCGGTCTGGAACCCCGACCTGCCCGCCACCGAACGGTTCCGCGAGCAGTGGCAGCAGGTGCCGGACAACGGCGAGTTCGACAACGGCTTCAGGATCCAGTGGGAGCTGTTCCTGCGCCACGTGGCGACCGGCTCGGAGTACCGCTGGGACCTCCTGGAGGGCGCCAAGGGCGTCCAGCTCGCCGAACTCGGCCTGCGCTCCGCCCGCGAGGGCCGCCGCCTCGACGTCCCCGCCCTGGAGATCTGACTCCCGACCGTCCCCCAGCGATTGCGTTGACACCATGACCGAGATCGACCTGCCCGGCCACGGCCGCCACCGGATGCGCGCCCCCGCCGAGCTGCCCTCCTCCCCCGTCCCCGCCGACTCCCGGGTGGCCTTCGCCGCCGCCCACGTGGTCGCCGACCCGCTGGGCGACAACGCCCCCGGCGCACCCGCCGCCGTCGACTGGGACACCACCCTCGCCTTCCGCCACCACCTGTGGTCCCTCGGCCTCGGCGTCGCCGACGCGATGGACACCGCCCAGCGCGGCATGGGCCTCGACTGGGCCGCCACCCGCGAACTGATCACCCGCTCCGGCGCCGAGGCCCGTCTCACCGGCGGACTTCTCGCCTGCGGCGTCGGCACCGACCAGCTCGCCCCCGGAACGCACGCCCTCGACACCGTCACCGCCGCGTACGAGGAGCAGCTCGACGTCGTCGAGGACGCGGGCGCCCGGCCGATCCTCATGGCCAGCCGCGCGCTCGCCCGCACCGCCCGCGGCGCCGACGACTACCTGAAGGTCTACGGCGACCTGATCGGCCAGTGCACCCGACCCGTGGTCCTCCACTGGCTGGGCGAGATGTTCGACCCGGCCCTGGCCGGCTACTGGGGGTCCGGCGACATCGACGCCGCCACCGCCACCGTCCTGGAGCTGATCAAGGCGCACGCCGACCGGATCGACGGCATCAAGGTGTCGCTGCTGGACGCGGACCACGAGATCGCGCTGCGCCGCGCCCTGCCCGCGGGCGTGCGCCTCTACACCGGCGACGACTTCAACTACCCCGCGCTGATCCGCGGCGACGAACTCGGCCACAGCGACGCCCTGCTGGGCATCTTCGACCCGATCGCCCCGGTCGCCGCCGCCGCGCTCCGCGCCTTGGACACGGGGGACCTCGACCGCTACGAGGCACTGCTCGCACCGACCCTGCCGCTGGCCCGCCACCTGTTCGCCGCGCCGACCTACCACTACAAGACCGGAGTCGTCTTCCTCGCCTGGCTCGCCGGGCACCAGGAGCACTTCACCATGGTCGGCGGCGCCCAGGGCGGCCGCTCCGTCCCCCACCTCGTCGAGCTCTTCCGGCTCGCCGACGCCGCCGGCGTCCTGCCCGACCCGGACCGCGCCGCCGACCGCATGCGACGCTACCTCGCCGTCGCCGCACCCCGCGGCTGAGCCCACTCCAGTGCCCACGGGTGGCCGCCCCCTCCCCCGGCGGGCGGCCACCCGTGTCTCCCTCCCCCTGCCCGAAAGGAACCCGGCACCGTGACCGGACTCTCGCGTCTCTCCCTCAACCAGATCACCACCAAGCGGTGGAGCCTGCCCGAGGCCGTCCTGGGCTGCACGGACGCCGGCATCCCGGCGATCGGACTCTGGCGCGAGAAGGTCGCCGAAACCGGCCTCGCCCGCTCCGCCAGGCTCTGCCGCGACGCCGGACTCGCCGTCAGTTCCCTGTGCCGCGGCGGCTTCCTCACCGCCACCGGGCCCGACACCCGCCGGGCCGCCCTGGCCGACAACCTCCAGGCGATCGAGGAAGCCGCCGAACTCGGCACCGACACCCTGGTCATGGTCGTCGGCGGTCTGCCCGAGGGCAGCCGCGACCTGCCCGGCGCCCGGCACGCCGTCGCCGACATGATCGCCGAACTCGCCCCGCACGCCGGAGACTTCGGCGTACGACTGGCGATCGAGCCGCTGCACCCGATGTTCTGCGCCGACCGCGCCGTCGTCTCCACCCTCGGCCAGGCCCTCGACCTCGCCGCACCGCACCCCGCCGCCCAGGTCGGCGTGGTCGTCGACAGCTACCACGTCTGGTGGGACCCGGCCCTCCCCGAACAGATCACCCGCGCCGGACGGGAGGACCGGATCGCGTCCTACCAGGTCTGCGACTGGACGCTCCCGCTCCCGGCCGACGCCCTGCTCGGACGCGGCCACGTCGGCGACGGCCACATCGACTTCCGCGCCCTCACCGACCAGGTCACCGCCGCCGGCTACACCGGCTGGATCGAGGTCGAGATCTTCAACCAGCAGATCTGGGACACCCCCGGCGCGCAGACCCTGCGCACCCTCACCGAACGCCACCTCGCCCACGTGGCCGGCTCGTGAGGATCGTCCTCGCCCCCGACTCCTTCAAGGGCACCGCCACCGCCACCGAGGCCGCCCGGGCCCTCGCCGACGGCTGGCGCTCCGTCCGGCCCGACGACGAGCTCACCCTGCTGCCGATGGCCGACGGCGGCGAGGGCACCCTCGACGCCCTCACCGCCGCCCACTCCGGCGCCCGCTCCGGCGCCGCCGTCCACGAAGTCCCCGGCTGCACCGGCCCCGACGGCAGACCCGTCCCGGGCCGCTACCTCCTGCTCCCCGACGGCACCGCGCTGGTCGAACTCGCCACCGCCAGTGGGCTTCCGCTGCTCGAAGACCGGCTCGCCCCGCTCGCGGCGACCACCCGCGGCACCGGCGAGACGATCGCCGCAGCGCTGGACGCGGGTGCGAGCGGGCTGACCGTGGCCCTCGGCGGCTCCGCCTCCACCGACGGCGGCGCCGGACTCCTCTCCGCCCTCGGTCTGCGCGTCCTGGGCCGCTCGGGAGCCCCGCTCCCCGACGGTGGCGGTTCCCTCGCCACGGCGGGTGCCGTCGACCTCGGTGGTCTCCGGCGCCCGCCGTCAGCCGGCGTGCGGCTGCTGACCGACGTCACCAACCCCCTCCTCGGCCCCGACGGCGCAGCCACCGTCTACGGACCGCAGAAGGGCGCCGGCCCGTCCGAGGTCGCGCTCCTGGAGCAGGGCCTGCACCGGTACGCCGAGTTGCTCGGCGGCGACCCGCACCAGCCCGGCGCCGGCGCGGCCGGCGGCACCGCCTACGGACTGGCGGCCGCCTGGGGCGCCACCATCACCCCCGGCGCAGCGGCCGTCGCCGACCTCCTCGGCCTGGACACCGCCCTCGCCAGAGCCGACCTCGTCATCACCGGCGAGGGCCGCTTCGACAGCACCAGCCTGCTCGGCAAGGCCGTCGGCGAGGTGCTGGACCGGGCACGGCGCGCCGCCGTGCCGGTCCGTGTCGTCGCGGGCGAGTCCACCGACGAGCGGGCGCTCACCCTGCTGTCCCTGGCCGGTGACGGCGGGGACGCACGACGGCGGGCCACCCACTGGCTCGGGCTGGCCGGAGCGCGGTTGGCCCGCACGGCCGGTCGGCCGGCGGACTGACGCGCACCGGGAGCACCGGGAGCACCGGCCGGGTGCCCCGCCACCGTGTCGGGAAGCGGTACGACGCCCCGGCCGGGGCGGGGCGTCGCGGTCTTCGCCGAGACCGCCACGAGTCCGATCGGCGCGCCGGCCGCGCAGTGCTGGTCGACTCCTGTGCGGGCGCTGGTCGACCCGGCTGCCGGTCGCGGTGACCGGTGAACAGCGGGCGCGGATCGTCCACGGCCGTTCAGGGGCCACTGACGATCCGCCAGGCGACGCGCTTGCGGGCGGCACCGCCACCGGCCAGGTGCAGTGCGTCCTCGACCAGCCTGACCTGCTCGCGCACCGCCCTGGCCCAGGCCTGCTCCCGGAGGTAGGCCTCGATCGTCTCGGCATCGTCCCGGCGTCTCGGTGTCCCGCTCAGAGCCGTGCGCAGCGCCTTGAGGCCCGCCTGCATGGCGAGCACCTCGGCGTCCAGGTAGAGGCGGAGCATGCAGGCCAGCTCCAGCGGATTGCGGTGGAACACCTCTTCGTGGCGCCACCGCGACGGCGCGAGGTCGAGCAGCCAGTCCTTCGCGGACTGCTCGAACCCGGGGCTGCCGGGTCGGCGCACGGTACCCGGCCAGCGGACCGAGGACGATCGCGCCGACCTGGGCCGGGGCACCCCGTCGGATGCTTCGCTACGCGTCATGGTTCATCACCTCGGGTGATCGGACGGTACTCGCGCCCCATGACCCGGGGCTGCCGACCGCACGGCAGCCCGGGCTTCCAGCAGGCCGACTGGAGCGGCCCCGGCGATTCGGATGCGACGAGTCTCAAACCCGTGGTCAGCGCTGTCAAGCGCCGAACGCGACCGTTCCCGGAGAACAACGGGGCCGACCGGCGCCGTGGTCGCGGCCGCAGCGGCGGCCCACGAGCGAACAGGCCCCTCCGCCGGTCGCCGACCGCCACGCAGCGTGACAATCCTCCGCACCCACCCCGGGTCTCCGCCCGGTCGCCCGCGCGCCGCGGCCTCTCCGGCGGGCCGGAGGCGTCGTGGCACGAACACCGCTCCCCGGGTACGTCCGGGCCCGCGGCGCCTCCGTGGCACCCACGGGTCGGCGTGGACCGGGATCCTCCTCCGTCCCTCCCGGTCCTCAGTCTCCCGCTCCTCAGTCGACGCGGAAGCGCAGCGAGGGCGAGCCGTAGTAGAAGTGTGTCGTCGCGATCAGCGGGTCATGGCCCTGCCGGTCGGCCCGTGCCGACTCCTTGAGGCCGAGGTGCATGCCGTCGCCGGTGAGGATCCCGGCCCGCCCGGCGGTCCGGTTCAGCGTCCAGGTCTGCAGGGCGGTCCCGTCGCAGACCGCCTGGCGGACGGGCGCGCCGTCGACCGTGGTTCCGGTGTGGGTGAGGCAGAGCCCGGAGCGGGCGTTGCGCACGGCTATCTGCCGGCTCCTCCCCCGCACGGGCAACAGGTCCCACAGCTGCTCCGGGCTTCCCGTGCAGGGCGTCTCGTACGGCTGAGCCGCTGCGGCGTCCCGATGCCCATGCACGACCCGGTGGAGTCGATGCGCGGCCGGGTCCGGTCGACCGGTGGCACGACCGGTGGCACGACCGGCGAGGACCCGGCCGCCGACGTGGCGGGGGATGCGGTGGTCGGCCCCGCGGGGATGCCGGGCAGGGCCGCGGCGGGTGGCGGGGCGGCCTGCCAGGACAGCGGTGCTCCGGCCCCCGGGGCGGCCGGCAGCAGGAGGGGCAGTGCGGCACGCAGGCGGCCGTTGAGGTCCTTGATGTCGTCGAACGCGCGCCGGCAGGGGGCGCATCCTGCCAGGTGGCCCGCCAGGGCCCGGTCCGGTCCTCGCTCGGAGCGCCGCACGGCCCGGGCCAGCTGCGCACTGTGGTGGTCGCATTCCGCCGACCGGCCCGGGCGGTGCGCATGGGCCGTCAGGTAGGCCTCGCGGAGGCCTTCGCGGGCGCGTTCGGCCAGTGACCACACGCCGCTGGCCGTCAGTCCCAGCACCGGGCCCACGGTCCGGGCGTTCCCGCCCTCCACGACCGTGTGCCACAGGGCCTGCTGCCAGCGGTCGGGCAGGGAGCGGAAGCTGCGCGCGATCAGTGCCGTCCGCGCGGAGAGGCGGACACGGCTCTCGCCGCCTGCGCGGAGCCGTCGTCGAAGCGGCCGCCGGACGTTCGCCGTACGAGACGGGGCGGGGGCGCGGCCTCGGCTATTCCTGCCAGCCCGCAGTCGTGGCCGCGCGCTCCTGCCACTGCCTCACGCCCTGGCCGTTCGGCTCCCGGCGCCGACAGAACTGCTCCAGCTCGGCACACCTGGCCAGCATCGCGGCCTGGCGAACCGGCCACCCGGGTACCGGCCCGCCGTAGGCGTCGAAGAAGCGACCGAGCTCCTGGCGGTGCTCGGCGTGGTGCGTCCGCACGATCCACTCGCACCAGGCCAGATCCTCGACCGCGTCGCCGAGGTGGGCGAACTCCCAGTCGACCACCGCGGTGACCCGGAACGTCACCGGGTCCAGGAGCAGGTTGTTCGGCCCGAAGTCCCCGTGGACGAGCACCTGGCCGGCATCGCGGACACCCGTGCCCGGCACGCACGGCGCGGTCTCGTGAATGCGGCGCAGGAGCGTCCCGCAGGCCTCCAGCACCTGCGCCGCGTGACCCGCTTCCAGCAACTCCTGGCCCGGAGTGCCGGTCACGAACCCGAGGGTGAGGACCCCGTTGTCCACGCCAAGCACCGGGGGCACGGGCAGCCTCCCCTGCAACCGGGTCAGCACCGCGTACTCCCGCCTACGCCTGGGACCCGCATCGGGACCTTCGTAGGTCTTCTCGACCACCGCCCCGTCGCCGACGGTGTGGTTGGTGTAGCCGTGCTTCAACGGACGCATCCACCGATCATCGGTCATGACACCGCACCACACCCACACCACCGGGGTCCCGTGCGGTGACCTCGGTGGCGGCACCGGCCGGGCACGCCGAAGCGGATCGTGTAGCCGGCGCACGCCCAGGCGCGCGCACAGCAGCCCCCACCACCCCCTTCTTGTGCAAGTGACAGTAACTGAAGTACCTTACAGAACATGCAAGATGACGCATGGTCACCGCCTTGTGTGCTGCTGACGGTCGACCTGGTGATCCTCACGCTGCGGGAGAGCCGCCTGCACGTCCTTCTGGTGGAGCGGGGCGAAAATCCCTTCCGGGGCATGCCCGCCCTGCCCGGCGGATTCCTGAACCACGATGCCGAGGAGATCCTGGATGCCGCCCACCGTGAACTGAGCGAGGAAACGGCCCTGGCCGCCGGCTGGGTACACCTTGAACAGCTGGCCGTGTACGGGGACTCGGGTCGCGATCCGCGGGGCCGGGTCGTCTCCGTGGCCCACCTGGCGATCGCACCGGGGCTTCCCGACCCGACCGCGGGAACGGATGCCACCGATGCCGCGTGGGTTCCCGCGGAAGCAGTCCTGTCCGGCGAGGTGCAGCTCGCCTTCGACCACCGTCGAATCGTTTCGGACGGGGTCGAATGCGCGCGCTCCAAGCTCGAATTCTCAGCACTGGCCACGGCATTCTGCGGGGAGGACTTCACCATCGCAGAGCTGCAACAGGTGTACGAGGCCGTCTGGGGCACCGAGCTCGACACCCGCAACTTCTACCGGAAGGTCCAGGCCGCCAAGGGATTCATCGTCCCCGTCGGCACGGACCGCAGGACCACGGGAGGACGGCCCGCACGGCTGTACCGGGCCGGTCCGAAAACCGTGCTGTTTCCACCGCTGATACGACCCGCGCCGTCCGCGATGGAAGAGAACACGAGAGGGGAAGAGGAATAGATGTCGAACGGACCGGTGGTGGTTCTCACCGCCCTCAATCTTGAGTACCAGGCCGTACGCCAGAAACTGGCGGGTCCGCAGGTGCATCGCCATGAGCGTGGCACCCGGTTCGAGGTGGGAACCGTGCGGGGCACGTCGTGCCGTGTCGCGCTCGGCCTGACGAGCAAGGGGAACCATGCCGCCGCGGTGATCGCCGAACGCGCGATCCAGGAGTTCTCACCGGTGGCCGTACTGTTCGTCGGGGTCGCCGGAGCCCTGTGGGACACCACCCGGCTGGGCGACGTGGTGATGGCGTCACACGTGTACGCCTACCACGGCGGGACCAGCGAGGACGACGGGCTCAAAGCCCGCCCCCGGGCGTGGGAGGCACCGCACGGCATCAGCCAGCTCGCCTCTCACCTGGCCCGCCTGGACGACTGGGCGGACTCCGCGCCCGGTCACGAGGACGCGCCGCAGGTGCGCTTCGGGGCGATCGCCGCCGGCGAGGTCGTCCAGAACTCGAGGATCTCGGCCGAGGCGAAGTGGATCCGGCAACACTACAACGACGCACTCGCCATCGAGATGGAGGCGGCCGGTGTGGCCCAGGCCGGCCATCTCAACGGGGCGCCGGTGGCCGTCATCCGGGGGATCAGCGACCGGGCGGACGGCACGAAGAACAGTGCGGACGACCGCAACTGGCAGCCGCGGGCCGCGGCGAACGCGGCGGCGTTCGCCACCCGGCTGGCGGTGGAACTGGTGGGGGAACAGGAGGAGACCGCGATGCACCGGGACGACAGGGGCCGTCCGACCGACGGGCTCGACCGCCACGTCGGCAACACCGCCCACAACAGCACCGTCGGCATCATGGCCGGCTCGGTCACGGGCAGCAGCGTCCACCTCGGCGCAGCCCCGAAGGCATCCGGCCCGACCGGCCTGATCGCGGAACTGAACGGCTTCCGCGAGCAGCTGGGGCGGCACCGCGCCGAGGGTTCCCTCGACGAGGACACCTACCGGGAGGCCCTCGGCGATCTGGACTCCGCCCTCCGATCGGCCGGGGGGAACACCCCCGAGACGTCGAAGCGGACGGTCATGACGCTCAGGAGGCTGCGCGGACTGGTCGCGGAATGCCCCGCGCTGGTGGCCGCATTGGCCCCCATCGTCGCCGCAGCCGGTGGCCTGGCGTGAACCACGGCAACGGTGCCGCGTACAGCTCGGCCGCCCACGACTCCACCGTCGGGATCCAGGCCCAGATCGTCCACGACTCCACCGTCTACATCACCCGCCCTGACGCCTCACCGCATGAGAAGTACCGGGTGGGCGTACAGCTCCTGCAGGACGGCGTCCCCAGCCGCGCCCGCAAAATGATCACCGATGCGATCGCCCACGGGTACGACGGCGCGGAGGTGCGCTTCCACTGGGTGCTCGCCGTACTCAGCGCACGCACCCACCACGACCTCAGCACCGAGGAGGTCCGGGGGCTGCAGTACACCTCCGGGCTCGTACGGACCTACACCGAGGACGGGTGGAAGGAAGCCCTGCGCGTCACTTTCGACCTGCTGGCGGTACTCAGCACGGCCGGCAGCGAGACCGGACCCGTACTGAAGAAGCTGCAGGACCTGCCGCCCTACCAGCACAACGCGATTCTCCGCCACCTCGACCTCATGCTCACCGGAGGGCTGAAGGACGGCGTGTGGGCGGAGACCCTCGAACGGGCCGAGGCGGAGCGCTTCGGCAACGAGCGGGCCCGACGGGTCTGGGCCTACTTCGCGCCCGTCCCCATCGGGGCGCGGGCCGCTCCGCCCCGCCCGAGCACCGCTGCCGCCGCCCGGGCGGCCCTCCCGGTCCGGGCGGCCCTGTTCGTCGTCAGCAGCGCGCTCCTCCTGGCCCTGGCACTGACCGTGGATCCGGCCCAGGCGGTCGTCGAACTGCTGGTGGCACTCGGCGCGGGTCTGACCGCAGCCCGTCTCGGCGTCCGGTGGTGGGGCCGGGAGACCCGACCGGGCCTCTCGGCCGGGGCCCGCATCCCGCACCCGCGCGATCCCGCACCCGCCGAAGGCCGGTTCACCAACAGCGTCCGCCATTCGTTCGATCACTACTTCAGAGTCCGCACCCCCTACGGGTTCACTCCGGAGGCCTGGCTCGCCCACACCGCCCAGGTCCGCGGCAGCCTCGCCGCCGAGATCGCGGACCTCTACCGGGAGAGCCGGATCGGCGTGGACCGGGTCGACTGGCTGATCCGGCACCTCGCCGAGGACACCCGGAACCGCCACACCAACGGCACCCTGTTCGACCAGAGCCACCAGAGGCAGACCCCGGGCAGGACGAAGGCCCTGACCGTGACGGCCCTCGCCCTCCTCGGCGCGGCGGCTCTGGCCGCGCTCGGCACAGCGATCTCGGGTGCCGCCCAACCGCGGCCGCTGTGGGCGTTGCTGGCCGTACTCGGTGCGGCCTGGTCCGGGCACGCGACCGCGTCCCGGTGGCTGGAGGTCCGGCGCGAAGAGCACCGGCTGACCCGGGAGACCCGGCAGTACCATGAGCAGCTGACCGCACGACAGATCGCCTACCAGCGCTGGAAGTCGTACCTGGACGGCATCCGCCCCAGCGAGCGGGAAATGGAGACCTGGCTCACCTGCGACAAGACCGCGTTCGTCGACGAGGCACTCCGGCACCACCAGCTCGCCTGGCGAGACCTGATCACCCACACCATCCTGGTGGCCCCGGCGCCTTCCTACAAACGGGGCCGGGTCAGGGGCGGCCCCTGGCGGTACTCGCACTACGTCTTCCGCCTGTTCCTGTTCACCCAGGACGGCATCCGCGAGATCAGCTCCGAGTCCGACTTCTCGGACGCGTCGCGCAGGAACGAACAGCGGAGCAACTACCGGTTCGACGCCTTGTCCTCGGTGCAGGTGACGGAGAACGCCGACATCGGCTACGACCTGGAGCTCGTCCTCACCAACGGACCGGCCAGGAAGATCCGCGTCAAGGACGCCGACGCACATCAACTGGCGCCGGACGAGAGCGCTCAGGAGATCTCCGAGATCAACCTCAGCGCGGCCGGCTCCGCCCACACCTTCCGCCTCCTCGAAGGGGTGGCGGCGGACGGGAAGGGCTGGATCGAAAGACACGGCCACGACAACCTGACGCCCTTCCAGATCGTCGGCTGATCCCGGGCTCGAACATAGGAATGCCTGTGACCTCCACGGACGCCGTCACCGAGAGCACGATCCTGCTGGCCGAGTACGACTGCCTCAAGGAGGAGCAGAAGACCCGCATAGGATTCCGCGACAACCTGCTCTACTTCACGCTCGCCGCGGCCACCGCAGTCGTGGCGGTCACCGTCCAGAGCGGAGAGTCCCGACTGCTGCTCTCCGTCCCCGCGATCTGCCTGATCCTGGGATGGACCTACCTGGTCAACGACGAGAAGATCTCGGCGATCGGCCACTACGTCCGCGACCAACTGGGACCGCGCCTGGGAGAACTCGCCTCCACCCAGAGCACGGTGTTCGGCTGGGAGGTCTACCACCGCAACCTCGCGGGCCGCAGCACGCGCAAACGGCTCCAGACCGCAGTGGACCTGTTCACCTACCTGGTCCTGCCCATGGTCTGCACGACCGCGTTCTGTTGCTCTCCCGCCGTTCAGCCCCTGCTCCTGCTCACTTCTGTCGTGCAGACGCTCGCCCTGACCGTACTGGGCTGGCAGTTCCTGCGCCGTGCGGACCGGTAGCACCAGCCCCGTCGGACCCGCTCGCACGCGCGTACAACGCCTCCGGTGCGCTGAGGCACGGGTGCTCCGCCGGGAGGCGGTGATCACGGTGCACCGCGACGTGGACGTGTCCGTCACCTGATCGCCGCAGCCAGGACCTGCGGCGGCATGCCCGGACTCCCGTTCGCCGACGGGTACGCGGATCATCCGAGCCATGGAGGCCACCGAACCCGACCCCACGGCCCGCCTCGGCGCGCTCCTGCGAGGGGAGCGACCGCCTCGGCCGCCGAGAATCCCCTGGAGGTTCGGCTGCTCGCCGCGAGCGTCACCCCGAGGTGGCGGCGGCGCTCGCCCGTGTCACCGAGCGCCGGGTCGGCTACCTCGCCCACCTCTTCGAACTACTCGGCTTCCCACCGCCCAAGGCCCATCAGCGCGGCTTCCTCGTCTACACCAGCTACGTGGGTCACGCCCAGCTGACCCACGCGGCGCCGGGTACCGTCCCGGCTGACCCCGCGTACCTGTCCGCCGCCCTGGAAGCGCTCCTCAAGCGCTGACCCCGGTCCCGCTTCCGTCACCGCGATCGCCGCCATCGTTGCCGCCACAATCGTCGGCCTCCCTGGTGGGGCAGCCTCGGCTCCCCAGGCGTGCCGAGCCACGAGGCGTTCGAATTCACGACGGACGACGGCCGTGTCCTCCCGTTCATCGGGACCAGCGCGCACCGGACCGTTCCACGCCCGACCCATTGGTATAGACATATGCGCTCCGCGGCTCCATGATGGAGGGCACTTCCCGAGGTCGCACACACCCCGTCGCCGTCCTCACTCGAAGCCACTGCGTGACCCCCGGCCGTAGTCGATCCCACCCCGGACGAAGTCGCGACCATGGCGCACAGAGCCACCCAGGGCACCGCCCGACGACCTGCGCCACACACGTGCCGTGCCCGGCGAGGAGCGACGATGACCATCACCCACGACCAGCCCACCCTGATCGGGAGCACCGCGGTCTACCTGCGCTGCTACCCCTACGACCAGTGGGACATGGCCGCGCACCGGTGGGCGCTTGAGGACCACGCCCAGCACCTCGGCCTCGGAACCCCCCGGCTCTACCTGGACAACGGCACCTCCTCCACCGCACTGCGCCCCCAACTGCGCCTCCTGCTCGCGCGGGCCTCCAAGGGGCTGGTCGACACCGTGCTGGTGCCCGGTTTCTGGGTCTTCTCCCTGGAGCGCGCCACCGCCGAGGCCGTCGCGCAGTTCCTCGGCGCAGCTGGTACCCAGGTCGTGGAACTCCCCCGGCGCAGGTCCCGTAGCGAATCCCCCGCCTGACAGCACCGCCCGGAGGGAGCCCCGGGGAAGCCCGGAGCGCGGAACCGCCGCGGCCCCCCTGCGGGCCTCCGGGGGGCGATCGGGTCGGCGACCACCCGCCGGCCGCCGACCCGGACACCTACGACGTACTGCCGCACCCCGTCCGGCCCTCCCCGACCTCCCCGACCTCCCCGCCTCCCCCGCGGGCCGGGCTCAGGCCCGGAGCGGCCATGAGCAGGACCCCCAGGGCGGCGAGGGTGGCACTGACCCACACGGCGTCCCGGCTGTCGCCCGTTCCCCCGGTCACCGCACCGGCGAGCAGCGGCCCCAGGAACGCACCGGTGTTCAGCGCGACGGTGGCGAACGCCCCGTTCAGGGTCGGGGCGTCGGGCGTGACCCGCAGGACGCGGTCGACGAGCGCCGATCCGACGCCGAACGACAGCCCGCCCTGGACGGCCGTCAGGACGAACAGCGGCACCGTCTGCGTGCCGGCGAGGGCCAGGGCCGCCCACCCGACGGGCAGCGCCCCCGCCGCGAGGAGCGTGCCGTGCCGGAACCGGCCGCCGGCCGTACGGCCGGCCACGTTCACGCCGACGAAGGCGCCGGCCCCGAAGGCCGCGAGCAATGCCGGGACCGCCCCTGCGGGCAGGTGGGCGGCGTCCGTGGCGAGGACGGCCAGGTAGGCGAAGGTCGCGAAGGTCGCTCCGTTGACGACGGCCGCGAGTGCCAGGGCCGACCGCACCGAAGGCGACCGGAGGACGCGCGCCTCCCGGGCGACCGGGACGCCGTTCCGACGGGCGGCGTCGACGGGCGCCGACCGGAACACGAGCGCCAGCGCGGGAAGGCACAGGACCGCGACCGCCCAGAAGGCCGAACGCCAACCGGCCCAGTTCCCGAGCAGGGCACCGGCGGGCACGCCGACGACACACGACAGCGTCACGCCCGAGAGCAGGACGGCGGTGGCCCGGCCCTGCCACTCCGGCCTCGCGAGGCCGGTCGCCGCACTCATCGCGACCGCCAGGAACCCGGCATTCACGATCGCAGCGACGATCCGGCTCCCGAACAGGACGGCGAAGTCCGCCGTGAGCGCACCGAGGACGTGCACGAGGACGAACGCGGCCAGGAATCCCGCCAGTGCGCGGCGGCGCGGCCATCGCGCGGCCAGCGCAGCCATCACCGGCGCGCCGACGACCATCCCGACGGCGTACGCGGACGTCAGGCCCGCGGCGGCGCCCACCGGGACGGACAGGTCACGGGCGATTCCGGGTACGAGGCCGGACAGCATGAACTCGGAGGTCCCTTGCGCGAAGACGGCAAGGCCGAGGACGTAGACGAACAGAGGCACGGAGTCGGCTCCAGCGTTGAAGCGCGGGCAGGAACATCCGCGCGCCGGACGTCGAAAGGCGTCACCTGCTGCTGTGACGCGAGCCGCACCCGATCCGGACACGCGGAGCACGTGTCCGGTCACTCACGGCGAAGCCGCCGAGGGGCCGAGGGGCCGATCGGCCGTAGGTCAGCCGACCGCCCGCCGCCGAGTGACCGGCGGCTCCGCTCTGTCCGACTCAGGGCTCGTCACGCGTGGCACTGTACTCACGGCCCCCGCGGCCATCAACCGGATTTCGGCACGCCTCGGGGGAAGTCCACCTCCTGCCCGGCCTGCCCGGACCAGGGCCCGGCCTGCCCGGCCTGCCCGGACCAGGCGGCCGGTGACGCATCCAGCCGCGCACGCCGCCTCTCCGCCCCCGCGTGCCGCTGCTTCCGACGACCCGCCCGCTCAGGAGGGTGCGGTGGCTCGCGGAGTCCAGAACTGCCGGTCCTGTACCTGGGACTGGCGCTTGTAGTGCTCAGCGGCCAGCCCGTCGTGGTGCCGGGCGAGGCGCTGCAGGTGCGAGCGGTAGTGGGAGGCGACCGCGGAGGCGGTGGCAGGCCACCGGAGGATGCTGTGGGCGGCCATGCTGCCCTGCATGGCGGTGGTCATCGCGGTCTGGACGCCTTGCGCGGACAGCGGGTCGAGGGTCAGCGCCGCCTCGCCGATCTTGATCCAGTCACGGCCGACGGTGTCCTGGGCGATCGAGCTCGTGGCATCGCAGGCGAACGTTCCGGTGATCTGTGTGCCCAGCCAGGGGCCGAACAGGTCCGAGCCGGACAGCAGCGAACGGTAGAGCCGTCGCCGTGCGTCGCCGTCCAGCGCGGTGCACCGGGCGCGCTCGACGAAGACCATCGCGTTGATCGTGTCGTCCGGCAGCAGCGCGGCGCAGAGCCACTCGTCGTAGCCCGCCTCGACGCGGACGTCGGGCCCGTCCCGCACCCCGGGTCGCCAGTATCCGTAGAGGGCGGTGGTGCGCGCGCCCGCGCGGTGGCGTTGCTGGCGGAGCAGGCCCGTCCGTCCGCCGGCGTCGATGAGGAACCTGCAGTCCAGGTCGAACCGCTGATCGGCTTGCCGCACCTCGATGCGCCAGCCGTCGTCGTGCCGGCGCGGGCGGCGGGCGAGGGCGGGTTGCGACACCTGCACTCCGGCGGTCCGCGCCTCGTCCAGCAGGAACGCGTCGAACACGCCGCGGTCGGCGACGAACGTCGGCGCGCTGTGCTCGTCGCCGGCCCACCGCGCGAGCAGCTCCGCGGGGCGCAGGCCGGAGGGTGCGAGATGGCCCAGAGCGCTCAGGACCTGGGAGATCCCCAGCGCCAGGCACTCACCGAGCCGGCGGCGGGGGAACTCCGCACGTTCCACGAGGTGGACGGAGTGCCCCAGCAGGGCGAGCTGGCGGGCGGCGGTCGAGCCCGCGGGCCCGCCGCCGATCACGCAGACGTCCGCCCGAACGGTGGTCGTCACCGGCCGGTTCCGATCGCGTCCAGGTAGTCCGGCCGCTTCTCCGTCAGCCGCGCGTACATGCACAGGCAGTGGTGGAGCCAGCCCCGGATGTAGTCGCAGGCCGGGCGGCCGCGCCCGATCACCTCGTGATGGCATCCCCCGCCGCACAGGTACCGCGCCCAGCAGTCGGAGCACGGCTGCTGGCGGTGCACGTGCCGGTCGTCCAGCCATTTCAGCTGCCGTGCCGGATCCACCCCGGTGAGGACGTCGCCCATCTTGCGCTCGTCGTCTCCGACGAAGCGGTGGCAGGCGAACAGTTCACCGTCGGCGGAAGCGCCCAGGTATCCGGCTCCGGCACCGCACGGGTACGGGCGGTGGGTGCCCCGGTGGATCTCCCGGAGCGCGTTGACGGCGTTGAGGAACGGGTACGCCACGCCGTTCGCGACCCGCTCCTCGAAACGCTCGGCGCAGGCCGTCATCTGTTCGAGCATGGCGGTCAGGTCGGTCCCGGCCATCTCGTCGGCGCCCGTGGGCGAGCTGAGCATCGGCGAGAACCCGACGCTGTCGAACCCCAGGGAGATGAATTCCTCCAGCGTCTCCGGAAGGGACAGGTTCCGCGGTGTCACGGTGACGCGGGCGGTGAGGCTCATGGTTCGGTGTCGGTCGTTCAGCAGCGGCTCCAGACGCCTGAGCACCCGTTCGTAGGTGGGCCGTCCGTTCCTCGCGGGGCGCAGGAGGTCGTGGACGGCGCCCACGCCGTCGAGGCTGACGGTGACGGCGAATCCGTGCCGTGCGAAGAACTCGGCGTCGTCGGGCCTGACCAGGGTGCCGTTCGTCGTGATCGAGTATCCGACGCGGACGCCACGTTCGGCGGCGCGCGCGGCGGCGTGCTCGGTGGCGGACCGCAGGACGCGGCGATTGGCGAGCGGCTCGCCACCGAGGAACGCGATGGTGACCTGTTCCCCGGTGGCCGCGCCGTCCACCAGGCGGTCGACCGTCCGGTGGGCGACCTCCTCGGACATGAGCTTGGCGGCACCGCCGAAGTCGCCCTGCTCCGCGTAGCAGTAGGTGCAGCTCAGGTTGCAGGTCTGCGCGATGGCGAGGGAGACGGAGCGCAGCGGGACCTCGCCGGGGGTCTCGTCGAGCCTCACGGGGACGTCCAGGCCGAACCGGGCGAGCAGGGCGCCGGCGGCGGCCTCGTCCCGGGCCGCCGCCGCGTCCTCGAACAGCTCCCGGACCTCCGGCGGGATCGCGTAGACGAGCGAACCGGCGGAGACGAGGACGTGCGGGCCGGTCCCCCCGTCGAACAGGTGGTAGCCGCGGACCCGAGGCCCGGTCACCGTCGCGTTGATGATCGTCCTACCTTTCCAGTCGTGGGTCGACTGATCGATTCGCGGCTCGAACGCTTCACAGGACCACGTCGGCGAGGTCGGCTGCGTGCTCCCTCGTCCGCCGACGGTCGACGGTGCTGTGGGCGGCGATCCGCGGCAGAGCGTGCTGCCGTCTCGCGCCGTCCGTCACTCCGGCGGCTCGGACAGCGTGGGGGCGTCCTTTCCCTCCAGGACGAAGGTGAGCTTGTCCTCCCAGCTCTCGATGATGTCCTCGTGCTGGAGCAGGTCCGCCTGACGGAGGGTGTAGACCTTGGGGGTGGTGGGTGTCCGGTCGCGCTGCAGCCAGTTGTGGCCCCGGCTGCCGTCGGCCCCGTCCGCCTCGACGTTGACGTAGTCGGGTCGGCTGGCGGCCCAGTAGTAGCAACCGCAGCCGACGAAGTCGTTCTGCCACGGGGAACAGAGGCTCTGCGTCAGCTCACCGGGCTGGGCGAGTTCGCGGCTGATCATCGCGGTGCGGGCGTCCTCCCCGCCCTCGGGCCCGGACTCCTCGAAGACCTTCCGGACCCTCAGCAGGACGTCCTGCTGGTCGTCGTCGCCCTTGCTGAAGGTGCACCGGACTTCCTGCCCCGTCTTCTGCGCGACGTCGGCGAGGGCGTTGGACCATTCCAGGGACCAGTTGCCCAGACTCTCGCTGGCCCCACCGGGCGACCGCGGGCCGGCGACCTCGATCCAGACCGGATGCCCGTCGACGGCGAGAAGGATCTCGCCGACGAGCGCCCGCACCTCATCGGGTGCGTCGTCGTCGACGGCGAGGACCAGGGCGACCGCCTCGTGCAGCTGGATCCCGGCGAAGAGGCGACGCCACAGGTTGCGCAGGTCCAGTTCGAGGCCGGGGAAGAAGTTGCCGACGGACGACGCCGGGGTCGTACCGGGCGGGTTGCCACGCGCCCGGTGCGCGAGCTGGGCGGTCAGGTTCCGGGGCGAGATCGGGTCCACGGCGTACTCCTGGGCTCTGCGATGACGGCGTTGGCGGCAGCGTTCGTGCCAGGCTTGGTGCCGGGCTTGGTGCCAGGCTTGGTGCCGGCGTCGGTGGCGGTGGCGGTCGTCACGCGTCCCCGTCCGGGGGCATCGCGGCGATCCAGGCCTCGACGATCTCCAGGCCGGTCTTGTCGGTGCCGGGCAGGGTCAGGCTGAACGGTCCGTGCATGGGGTGGTCCTCGCGGCGCAGCAGGCGTACGAACGCCGAGGCCTCCGGATCGCCCGGGGTCACCAGGCGCTGCCCGGCCTCCGCTCCCGCGAGCGGTCCCTGGGCGTTCGCCGTGCGGAGGTGGTCCAGCAGGTCCAGGGGGCGCACGAAGAGGTCCGACAGCGGACCCGACTCCGTGGGGATGTGCTCGTGGAGGGGAGCCATCGAGCGGAAGAATTCCACCAGGCGGAACATCATGCGCTCGGGCTCGGTCGTGGCCTGCGTCTCCAGGGCGGCACGACGCAGGAGCTCGATCTGACGGCGGGTGAGCGTCAGCTCCAGGGTGTCGCTGCCGCGCATGAGCGCCGGCATCTTCTGGCGTGCCATGGTCGAGAAATCACCGGCTTCGTCGTAGGAACGGATCAGGTCACGCGGAATGGGCAGTACGCCCGTCCGCCAGCTCCTCACGAGCTGCTCGTGAATCGCCAGGACCTGGTGGTAGGGAGCCTCACCCTGGCCGAACACGGGTTCGAAGGCGCGCTCGTACTCGGCGGTCTCGTGCCGCGCCTGGTTGGTGGCGTTCGTCACGACGCCGCCGATCCCCTGGTCCGCGTTCATGGCCATCGTGTTCATCAGGCGCACCGTCTCCAGGGCGCGGCGCAGGGTGTCCTCCACCTCGTCCCGGTCCAGCTCACCGGACACGACCGGCCCGAGCAGCGCCTGGACAAGGTCGTCCTGCAGCGTGCGGACATGGAAACCGTCCGGCGCGAAGTCGGGCACTCCGGAGCAGATCCGGGCCGACGCGCTGAGCACCTGGCCGCCGACGGTGGCCTCGACGCTCACGATTCCGTCGCAGGAATCGTCGACATAGCCCTTGGAGATGTAGCGCTGCCCCTGCTGGTCGAGCGTGCCCTCGTAGGTCTGAGCCGGGAAGGTCACCAGTGGCGCGGCCGGATCGCCGTCGAAGTGGTCGTCCCAGCGACCCACGGCGGGGTCGTACACGTCGTCGCTGATCTGCGGATCACCCGGCCGCACCCCGAACACCGCACCCCGGCCGGGCACGAAGCGCATCCGGATCTCGGGGAACTCGGCCGTCGGCCTGATGAAGCGGATCGTGCCGAACGAAATCGACTTGCCGGCTTTGAAGTTGTCGGCGCGACCGGTGAGCGGGTGTGCGGCGTGGTCGCTGAACGGCCCGGTGTCGGCGTGGATCCCGTCCTTGACGTCCCCCGTGCGCCGCGCCGCCTTGAGGTTGGCCGCCACGACCCGCCATTGCAGGTCGGCGGGGGTGAGGCCGACGGCTTCGAGGCGTGCGGTGGTGAGGGGTTCCAGGTCGCCGGTGCCGAAGCGGGCCCACAGTTCCAGGAAGGGCGCCACCGGACGGACCCGGCCCGTGCCGTCCCGGAACCGGACTTCGGTCGGCTGCGTCTCCTCCGCGATCGCCCCGTTGTCGGGGTCGACGCGCAGGGTCGGCGCGGGCTGCAGCTCGCGGTATCCGGTCGGTTCGCGGACCACCGCGTGGTAGTTGTCCATCGGCTCGTCGGACGATCCGAAGCGACCGATGGCCAGTGGCGGGAGGATCCGCAGTTCCGTGATGCCGGTTCCCTCCGGCTGCTCGTCGGTCACCGGTCGGCCCCCGGCGCCCCGCGGCGGCCGGGATTCCTCGGCGCCGTCCGCCGCGTTGGCGTCCTCAAGGCCCTGCCGTGCGCCGGCGCATGGTCCCGGCGTACCTCGGGAGGGGAATTCATGGGTCCTCTTTTCCCGCGCCGGCTGCCCCCGGCGCGAAGTGCGGATTCACGGAAATCGGGAAGAGTCCGGTTCCCGCTGCTGCCGCTGTCCTGGCCACCCATTCTGTCCGGGGCTTCCAGACGCGCGCCTGGCGATTACCCGCCAATCAGGTGATTCGTGTACTGACAGAGACTTTCGCGGTCGACGCCAGTCGGGGTGAACCGACGGGCCGGAGCCGTCGACCGGCTCGATCCCGCCCGTCCTGGTGCCACTGCTGTTCAGATTCCTGCAGCCGGAACATCCGTCCGATGGATTTGTTCGATATCTGCGGCGCCGCGCTCGACTGCTTCACCTGCCAGGCCTGCTCAAGGAGGAGCATTGTGAACTGCGTCGTCGATTGAAGAATGCAAGGAGTTGTTTCGCCTCACCGGCGACCGGCGACCGGTGACCGGCAGCCGGCCCTGAACCCGGCCACCTGCAGGCACCGAACGGCGCACCCTTGTTGATCGGGTGTATTCTCCGGCCCAGCATGGGACCGGTGCACCCGCCGGCCTCGCATATGGAGCAGCGCGCTCCTGAAGTCCATCCGTTTGGCCGAGACCCGGACGCGCTGTCGGGCACCGGGAGCCGGACCGTCGCTGTGGGGGCACACCGGTAGGCGGCCGGCGGCGGCGCGGCGCGGGTGGTCAGTCGCCGGGGTGGGCCATGGCGTCGATGGCGATGGCTGCGGCCAGGACGGTGGCGTGGTCGGTGTCGGGACCGATGCCGAGGCCGTAGGTGTCGCGCAGCCGGAACCACTTCTTGGAGACCTCGGCGACCTTGTAGCCGTCGCGTTCGATCGTGTACTCGTGGTCGACGATGTTGCCGTGGACGGTGAGGTCGCCGCCCTCCTCCTGCTTGATCCGCCAGCGGTCCCGCACCGGTCCCACCATGCCCTTCTTGACCAGGGCGATGCGGTGGCCGTCGGCGTCCTCGATCTCCATCGAGTCCTTGATCCGCATCGGTCGGCTCTGCACGGCGGCCACCCGGTGGCCCTCGCGGTCCTCGATGGCCCAGGTCCGGCGCAGGCGCAGGGCCTTGCCGTTCACCTTGTAGACGTGGTCGCCGGCCTCGTCGTCGATCCAGTAGTCGTCGCCGATGGAGAAGACCTTCTGCCGCATGCGGTAGCGGGTGACGCCCTCGCCGTCGTCGAAGGCGTCGTTGGCCCGGTGGCGGGCCCTTCGTTCGCCGAACATCCTCGGCTCCCTTCCCCGGTGGGCAGGCGGGGCACCTGCCCTCGGCGCGCCGGTCCTGGTCCACGGCCGCGCGCCACCGCCGGTCGGCGGTCGTCCCGGTACTGCCATCGCACCCCGGCGGGACCCACCGGGCCACCGACGGCCGGGTGCACTGCGCCGTCCAGGTGAACGGCGTGCGCCGGCAGACCTGCCCGTGCCCGGGCCTTGGCGGCCGGGCAGAACGGAGGGCGTGTCCGGCCGTCGGGGCAGGCACGGGGAGAAGGAGGAAGCCGACGTCCGACGCCGACCGTCCCGCACCCGGCGGAGGCGGCTTCCGTCCCCCTCCGGCCCGCTACCGGCTACGACCGGCGGCCCTCAGTTCGCGGGGCTCCCGACCAGGCGGTCCCCCACGATGCCCGCCAGGTCCGGGCGGTAGTAGTCCCTGATGGACTCGGCCCAGGCCCGCACCGCCACCAAGTCCGCGGCCGTGGGCTCCAGGCCGTCGAACAGCGAGTGGATGTTCGGAAGGGCGAAGCCGATGGCCGTCATGACCTCCACGAAGACCGGGCGCTCGATCAGACCGTCACCGTCCGGGTCCGCCAGAGCGGTGAGCGCCTCGGAGAACTCCCCGATCGCCTCGTCGAACCGCTCCGGCGCGAGCACGACCGCCTTGAACTCCTCGAAATCGATCCTGCCGTCGCGATTGGCGTCCAGCTCCTTCGCCAGGGTGCCCCAGAAGGCCCGGAACGCACTCAGCATCGCGCCCCGCTTCGGGTCGCCCGCTTCGGGCACCGCCGCGAGGACCCTCCCGGCCATCAGCTCGAAGTCGTCGGCCTCGACGAATCCGTTGCCGTCGGCGTCGAACAGGGTGAAAACAAGCCGAACCCGGTCGACCGCTTCTGCCTGCATCGATGTCTCGCTTTCCGGTTTCTCGTACGTGGACACATGGATCTTTCTCGCCGACTCTACGGAGAAGGAGGCGGCCGGCTCTCGTGAATACAGGCAGTTCACGCGAACGAGGGAATCGTGAGAGCTTGTGCGACCGCTTCCGTCGGCGCCCTTCCCGGCCGGACAGCGGCTCCCGGGCCGCGAGCAGCCGTCTGTCCGGTGAGACCGTCCGGGGCGCCGGGGCGCCCACTTGATTCACCCGTTTGATTCACCCGTTCCGGTGAACCCGATCGGTTTCCCCGCACGGGAGGCAGATATCGGCCGGATAGTGGAGCGGCCACGGGGAGCCTGCGAGGGGGAGGCCGGCGCGGGGAACGCCGCCTCGGATGGGGGCCGGTCACAAGGCCGTCGAGCGTACCGCTGGTGTCGGCCGCTGTCCGACGAGGCCTGGCCGGGATCGCCGGACGCGTTGCCGCCGGTCCGAACAACCGCGAACGCTGCCGCGCGTTCGCAGCAGGTCGCCTCCGGCGTGCCCCGCCGCCTGTGGCCCCGACTCGCCCGAGGGAGGACGCATGGTCGAATCAGCGCATCGAAGTGCCGGTGCGGAAGGCGTGGAAGGCGTGGAAGGAGGTGTCGGTCTCACCGCTCTGCTGGTCGCTGCAGCGCGCGCGATCGAGACCCATCGGCACGACAGCCTGGCGCAGGACGACTACGCCGAGCACTTCGTGCGCGCCGCGCCCGCGTCCGCGGCGTGGCCCGTCCGCCCGCAGGAGGTGTCGGAGGGAGACGCGAACCCGTTGTGGGGGCGATTCGCACGGTACTTCGGTCTGCGGACGAAGGTCCTCGACGACTTCCTCCTCCGGTCGGCGCACGCGGGTGCCCGCCAAGTGGTGCTGCTCGGGGCGGGGTTGGACACGCGGGCCTTCCGGCTCGACTGGCCTCCCGGGTGCGTGGTCTTCGAGATCGACAGGGAGGGCGTGCTGGCGTTCAAGCACGCGGTGATCGACGGCCTGGCGGCCGCCCCGAGGGCCACCCGCGTCCCGGTCCCGACGGACCTGCGCGCCGACTGGGCCACGGCCCTCGCCGCCGCGGGCTTCGACGCGTCCGCGCCGAGCGTCTGGCTGGCCGAGGGGCTGCTGTTCTACCTTCCCAGCGCCGCGGAGACGCACCTCATCGACACGGTCGACCGGTTGAGCCCGCCGGGAAGCGCCCTCGCCTTCGAGGTCAAGCTGGAGAAGGACCTGCTCGCGTACCGCGACAGTCCGATCTACACGTCGACGAAGCTCCAGATCGGCATCGACCTGCTCGGCCTGTTCGATCCCGGGCCCCGCCCCGACTCCGCGGGCCGGCTGGCCGCGAGGGGGTGGTCGACGTCGGTGCACACCCCGTTCGACTTCACCCGCCGGCACGGCCGCGGTCCGCTGCCCGAGGAGAACGACGCCCTGGCGGGCAACCGGTGGGTGTTCGCGCACAGGCCCCGGTCGCCGCTGAACCGCCGTCCGGCCGCCGGCGGCTGACGACAAGTGGGCGGGCGGCGGGCGGGTGGTTCGGCCGCGCCCCGGAGTCCCTCGTGCGCCGACCCGAGTCGGGGCGGCGCCGCCGTCCCCGCTCAGCCGCCCGCCGGACCCGCCGAGCCCACCGCGCCTTCCAGGCCCTCCGGCACCAGGACGGGTTTGACCACGCGCCCCGCCTCGCAGTCGCGTTCGGCCTCGTTGACGGCGGCGAGCGGGTATGTGCGGATCAGCTGGTCGAAGGGGAACCGCCCGGCCTGCCACAGTCCCGTCAGCCGTGGGATCAGCACCCCCGGCACCGCGTCCCCTTCACAGATGTGGGAGATCCTCCGGCCCCGGTCCAGTGTCCCCGGGTCGAGGGCGAGCCGGTCGTGGAGCCGTGCCACCAGGCCGAGGTGGCCGGTCGGGCGCAGGGACCGGAGCGCGTCGTTGATCAACCGGGCCGATGCCGTGGTGTCCAGCGCGTACTGCGCGCCGCCGTCGGTCAGCCGTCGGATGCGCGCGGGCAGGTCGGGCGGGCCGGCCGGGGCCGCGTGCAGCGGGAGCGCGCCGAACCGCTCGGCGAGGGCCAGCCGGCCGGGGTGCCGGTCGACGGCCACCGTCACCGCCCCCGCGGCGGTCGCCGCCATCACCGCGGCCAGGCCGACCGCTCCCGCGCCGAGGACCGTGAGGGTGTCGCCGGGGCCGAGGCGGAAGGAGTTCAGCACGGCTCCGGCGCCGGTGAGGAAGCCGCAGCCGAGCGGTCCGAGCAGTTCGAGGGGCAGCGAGGGATCGACCCGGACCGCGTTGCGGGCCGGGACCACCGCGTACTCGGCGAACGAGGACTGGCCGAACCAGCGGGGGGCCAGCACCTGCCCGGCCGCGTCGGTGAACCGCCCCGCGCCCTCCGTACGTCCCCCGAAGAGGTTGAGCGACGCGAAGGAATCGCAGTAGGCGGGGGCGGCGCTGCGGCAGTTCCGGCAGTGCCCGCAGGAGTCGAAGCTCAGCACGACGTGGTCGCCGACGCCCAGGCCGGTGTCCGGGCCACCGGTCTGCGCCACGACCCCCGCCCCCTCGTGGCCGAGGACGGCGGGCAGCGGGGAGCGGCCGGCCGAACGCCGGACCGCTAGATCCGTCCGGCACATCCCGCAGCCCGCGATCCTCACCAGGACCTCGTCGGCCGCCGGGCCCCCGTCCAGGGCGACCTCCTCGACGGCGAACCGGCCCTCGTACGCGCGCAGTACCGCGGCCCGGAACCTCACCGCGGTCCCTCGGGGCGGTGGACGACGAACGGCCTGAGGTTCCCGTAGAGCCCCCACGGCCCGCCCGCGACGCCCACTCCGCTCTCCTTGTCCCCCGCGAAGGGCTGGGCGAGGGAGAGTTCGGCGTGGTGGTTGACCCATGCCGTCCCGCACTCCAGCCGGTCGGCCACCGCCTCGGCCCGGTCGAGGTCGCTCCCCCACACCGAGCCGCCCAGCCCGTAGCCGGTGCCGTTGGCCGCCTCGACGGCCTCGTCCACGCTCCCGTACGGCAGGACCGGCAGGACCGGTCCGAACTGCTCCCCCGTCACCACCGGGCTGTCGGAGGGGACGTCGGTCAGGATCGTCGGGGCGAAGAAGTAGCCCGGCCGCTCCAACCGGCGGCCGCCCGCCGCGGCGCGGGCACCCGCCGCCAGGGCCTGGGCCGTGTACCGCTCGACCCGGGCGAGTTGGGACGCGTTGTTGACCGGGCCCAGCTGCGTGCGGGGGTCGGCCCCCGCTCCGACGACGACGGCCCGCGCGCGCTGCGCAAGGGCCTCGACCACCTGGGCGTGCAGCCGGGCCGGAGCATAGACGCGCTTGACCGCCATACAGACCTGCCCGCAGTTGCGGAACGCCGCCCAGAACAGCCGGTCCGCGATCCGCTCCACATCCACGTCGTCCAGCAGGATCGCGGCGTCGTTGCCGCCCAGCTCCAGGGTGACCCGCGCGAGGGAGTCCGCCGCACCCCTGGCGACGGCCCGCCCGGTGGGGACCGAACCGGTGAAGGTCACGTGGCGGATGCCCGGGTGGGAGACGAGGCGCGCGCCGAGGGGTTCGCGGCCGGTGACGACCGTCAGCACGCCGGCCGGGAGCGCGGCGGACAGCACCGACCCCAGCAGCCTGGTCGCGAGGGGGGTGAACGGGGAGGGCTTGAGCACCACGGTGTTGCCCGCGGCGAGCGCGGGCGCCAGCTTCGCGGAGGCCAACTGGAGCGGGAAGTTCCACGGGACGATCGCGGCGACCGGTCCGAGCGGCCGCCAGCGGACCTCGCTGCGGACCGGCCGCCCGTCCGCGATCGGCACGGGTCCCGGGGCCGCCAGCTCCGCGAAGTAGCGAAGCCGGGCCGCCGTACGGGCCACCTCCGCGGACGACTCGGCCACGGGCTTGCCCTGTTCACGGGTCAGGAGCGGGGCGAGCTCGGCCCCGGCGGCCTCCACCGCGTCGGCCGCCGCGAGCAGCGCGGCGGTGCGGGCGGCGGCGTCGGACCGCCAGCCACGCCAGGCCCGGTGGGCCCGGTCGACGACGGCGTCCAGCTCCTCCGGCCGCTGGTCGGGTGCCTCGTCGAAGGCCTCGCCCGTGGCCGGGTCGAGGACGGCGAAGCCCCGGCCGCCGGCGGCGGGCGCGCGCTCACCTGTCGGCATGCCGGCGGTCAGCCGGCGGCGGCGACGGCGGCGTGCTCCCGGGCGTGCCGGTCCATCTCGGCCCGGAAAGCGGCCACCAGGGGCGGCCGGATCCTCCCGGCGTCGCGGTCGCCTCCCTCGCACACCGCCCCGCGGACGCCCACGATGTCGGTGCCGATGCGGGTCAACTCGCCGAGGTCCGCCGCCTTGACGCTGCCCGCGAGGGCGGCGAGCAGCTGGGCCCGGTGGGCCAGCCTGACGAACTCCGCGCAGACGTCCGGCGGCACGTGGTCGAACAGCCGCGTCCCGTCCTTGATCGCGGTGTCGAGCATCGCCGCGTCGGCGCCGGAGCGCCGGGCGATGTCGGGCAGGGCCAGCGGGTTGACACTGCCGATCCGGTGCGCGTCGGCGTAGCCCGAGGCGACGACGAGCGCGTCCGGCCGGTAGTCCTTCACCGCCCGGACCACGCCCCGCATGACCTCGACGGCCTGGGCGGGCGTGGTGCAGCCGTAGAGGCCGACCTTGATGTACGTGGCTCCGGAGACCACCGCGCCGAGCGCCGCCTGGGCCACCGTGCCGGGCTTGTACGGCACGTCCCCCACGGTCGCGGACACCGGCTTGTCCGCCGGCACCGCCTCGCGGATCTCCCTGATCACCCAGGGGTAGTTGGCGCCCAGCGAGCCCTCGTCGGGCTTCTTGACGTCGACGATGTCGAGGTGCTCCGCCGCCTTCACGCAGTCGAGGGCCTCCTCGACGCCGTCCGGGGAGATGAGAAGCAACACCGTGGACTCCTTCCACCGTCCGCGCACCCGCCGAGGGACAGGTGCGCGGGGCTGGCCGGATCGCTTGCGCTCTGGCGGTCCGTTCATCATCACCACGCCCCTGCGGGCACCGGTAGGGCGCGCGCCGGCCGGGCGGATCACCCGCCCGGCGCGTCCGTTCCGCCGCGCGCCGCACACACGGGTTCGAGCCGGGCCCGGCCGTTCCGCCGAACCACCGGCCCGCGGACCCGACGCGCCGGGGAGCCACCGGCCCGCGGCAACCGACGCGCCGCACAACCACCCGCCCACGGAGCCTCCATCACCGCTCCGGAAAAGGAGTTGCGCCCGGCCGAGCACGCACCGAACACTGGCCCGCGATGATGCCACTGACTGAGATCGACCAGCTGAAGCAGACCGTCTCCGAGGACTGGACGAGCGCGGTCGCCGACCAGGTCGCCGCCGCACGGGGCTACCCGCCCGGGACCGCCAAGTGGTGGCGCTCCAGCGCCTCCCACGTGTTCGTCCTCCCCGGCAACGGACCCCGTCGCTACCTGCGATTCGTACCCCACTCCTACCGAGGACCGGAACACCTGTCCGCAGTAGCCGAGTTGATGGCCCGGCTGCACGACGCCGGGTCAGCGGTGGCCCAGCCGGTCCCGGCCGCCGCCGGAACGCTCACCGTGACCGTGCCGACCGGACTCGGCCCCATGCACGCCATGGTCCTCGAACCGGCCCCCGGCGAGGAGTTCGACGCCACCGACCTCACCGAGCCACGGGCCCGGCACTGGGGCCGGGCACTCGCCCGGCTGCACGAGGCCGCCGCCGGGCTCGGCACCGGGCTGCCCACCGCCTTCGGCGAACTCTCCGACGTCCCCGGCCTGTTCCCCGAGGACACCGCCCTCGTCGACGCCGTCGCGGAGCTCACCGCACGGCTGCGCCACCTGGTGCGCGACGGCGACCGCTGGGGCGTCGTGCACGGCGACTTCGAACTCGACAACATGGCCTGGACCGGCGACGACGACTCCACCGCCTACGACTTCGACGAGGCAGCCCTCTCCTGGTACGCCGCCGACATCGCCTACGCCCTCCGCGACCTCACCGGCCCCACCGGCCTCCCCTCCCCCGAGCACCGCCCCCACTACGACGCCTTCCTCGCCGGCTACCGCAGCGTCCGCCCGCTCTCCGACGAGGACGTCGCCCACCTACCGCTCCTCGCCGGCCTCAACGCCGCCGCCTCCCTCGTCCGCCTCACCCGCGCCCTGGCCGGCCCCGCCCAGCAGGAGCCCGAGTGGCTGGCCCAGCTGCGCTCGGACCTGACCGACATGACCGCCGCGCACCGGGCGCTCGTCCTCGAAACCGCCGGGCACGCGGACTGACGACACCGCCCGCGCGCAGGCCATCACCCGAAAGGCGGACCGGGCGACCGGGCCGCCGGCTTCGTCGTGCGGCCCACCGCACTCCCCTTCCCCCACTGCTGCGGCCCACCTCGACCCAGTCGCCACGACCAAGCCAAAGCATGTCTTATATATTTGAGCGCTACATGCCTACCTCCTTATACTGAGGCGTTCGGCGGCGACCTCGATGCCGCCCGGGAGTCGGTGTGAGGGGCGTGGCGATGAAGACGATCGGGCTGATCGGTGGGATGAGCTGGGAGTCGACCGCGGAGTACTACCGGTTGTTGAACGAGCTCACGCGCGACCGCCTCGGTGGACTCCACTCGGCGCGCTGCGTGCTCTACTCGGTGGACTTCGCGGAGATCGAGCAGTTGCAGGTCCAGGGCCGCTGGGCGGAGGCCGGCGAGATCCTTGCCGCAGCCGCCCAGGCCCTTGAGGCGGCCGGCGCAGAGATGGTGTTGATCTGCACCAACACCATGCACAAGGTCGCCGACCGGGTCGAGGCAGCGGTCTCCATCCCCCTGCTGCACCTGGCCGACGCCACCGCGGAGGCCGTACGGGCGACGGGCCTGCACCGAGTCGGCCTGCTGGGCACCGCTTTCACCATGGAACAGGACTTCTACCGAGGCCGCCTCGAAGCCGGTGGCCTCGACGTACGCGTCCCGGACGCCGACGGGCGCACGATCGTTCATCGCGTGATCTACGAGGAACTCTGCCTGGGCATCGTGCGGGAGGAGTCACGCGCCGCCTACCGAAAGGTCATCACGGACCTGGTCGCCGGCGGCGCGGAAGGCATCATCCTGGGCTGCACCGAGATCGAGCTCCTCATCGGCCCCGACGACAGTCCCGTCCCGCTCTTCCCCACCGCACGGCTCCACTCCGCGGCCGCCGTGCACGCAGCACTGTCCGGCACCCGGACCGACGGACCGACCACATCCGCATCCGTATCCGCATCCCGCTGACAGCCGACCTGCACCGCAGACCCGAACGTCCGGTCGGGACCGGCACACGGCCCGTGGAGGCCCACGCGGACGAGCGCTCCCTCAACACCCAGCGCTTCCACAACCGGGTCCGCCGGCTCCACGGCTCGAACCCCGATCGCGACGCGACCGTACGCCGGACCGAGCGGAACCCCGACGGGGTCCTGCCACCCGCAGATCGAGAAGTCCTGGACCCCTGCCCTCAAGCCGTGTCCCACGACGTGAACGGCACCGGCCCCGAACGCGTTGCGGGCCGGCCACCGGCGGCACGTCACACGCGGGCAGGGGTGCCGCTGGTGGCGGGGCCGTGCGCGATGGAAGCAGGTGCCGGCCCGCCGCACACCGGTGTGCAGCGAGCCGGGCGGGCTGCTCGTCCCGACGGCGTGCCGCGCGTGCGCGCGGCCCGTGCCGCCACGAAGGTGGGGTGATGAGTCTCATCGTGCTTCTCGAACCCGAGCTCCAGCGGGTGGCGCCCTTCGGCGGCGCCGCCGAGGAGTACGTCGAGGGTGTGCGCGCCGTGCACGCGGCCGAGGCCGCCCCGTCCGTGGCGGGCGGCCTCGGCAGCCTCGGTGGCCGCACCCTGTGCGGTGCCGACACCCGACGGATGCAGGTCGTGGACTACCAGCCTTCCGGGCCCGGCTCCGCCTGGTACCCGCCCAAGTGGCACCGGAGCGGGAAGGTCTGCTCGGACTGTGACCGGGCCGTACGCACGGGCTGACCGGCCGGGCCTCCTCCGGCTCCGTCGCCCGGGTCCGGGCACACCCAGCCGACGGCCCCTGCCGTCGCCGGACCCGCTCGACCCCCGGACAGCGGCGGCCGATGACAGAGCGGCAGCGGAGCGCACCCACCGAGGCGGGGGCCGGCCCCCGCCTCGGTGGGGACGGCCGCCGTCCGGGCCGGACCGTCCCAGACCAGCGGCCTCGGTGTCGCCCGCGCGCGCCGCAGAGCCGGAGGTCCCGGCCTGACCGGAACCGCCCCCGCTTCCGCTCACCAGGACGGCCCCGGTCCCGGTACAGCGGTCGAGCATTCGTGCTGAGACTCTCCGTCGCCATGCGCACGTGTCGCAACCTGGACAACGCCCCGCGCGGCACCCCGCCCGACGACCGCCGGACCGTCACCACAGCCTCCTTCCCCGCTGCGCAGCGGGCTGAAGTCAGGGCCCAGCCTGGCCTGATCGAGACGGCCCCGCAGGTGCGACCGGACCCGTCGAGGCTCAAGCTCAGGCTCAGGATCGAGGGGAACTGGCCGGGCGCCTCCACCGGCGGTAACGGTCACCCGGGCCTCCGACTCAGCGGTCCGTGCCCTGACATGTCGCCGTCTCCGATGCCGGGCCACACCCGTGCGCGGCACCCACCGCGTCACCGAACCGGCACCGGGGCGGCGGCCGGGGCAACCGCCCGTCGTGGACGGCCGTCGCGGTCCGCGACCGGCCACTGGCAGCGGACACCGGTCGGCCCTGTGCAGGGTCGCGGAGTACCGGCCGGGTGGTGTGTGCCGCAGGGTCAGCGCGCCGCCGACGGCGGGGAGGGGCCCGTTGTCCAGGATGTCTCGTGGTCAGAGACGGCCTGTCCCGGGACATCGTCCCCGCGGCGTCCGGGAAGGCCCCACCGTCTTCTTGGAGGAACACGTGACGCCCCTGCCTGTCCTGCCCGCAGCTGCCGGCCACCGCGCCCGCGCCGCGGTGCTCGCGGTCGTGTCCGCGCTCGCCGTGACCGGCGGCATCGGCCTGCCTGCCGCCGCGGGCGGCGCCGCTCCCGCCGCGGAGCGCGCCGCCCGGGGTGCCACCGTCGACTGGCGCGCGAGCGGGGCGGTGACCGCTGTGAAGGACCGGGCCGCCGGGTCCGGCTCGCGCCGGCCTCCCGGACCCGTCGCCCGCCCCTGGCCCGGCACCTGTGCCCACAGCACTCCCGCACCCCGGGGCGGGCGCGGCTCCCTTTGAGGCACCCACCTCGCCGAGTCCGCGTATCCGCCCGCCGATCCTCCCGTTCCTGTCCGCTGGTCGCGACTTCACCGCCCACCGAGCCCCACCCACCCCGCCGGCGCCGCCGACTCGCTACACAGCGTCTCCGCCGGGGGATATCCGGCCATCAAGGAGACTGAGCCCGTCCGGAGGCTGACGCAGTTCAGCGACTACGGCTGCGGTGTTGCAGTGCCTCGCCTCTGGGCCTCACGGACTGCAGGTGATGACGGCCTCGGGAGAAGTGGTGGCTGTGCCCGCCAAGCCCCTCATCGCCCTCCGACGAATCGGAGACGCCGGTTCGACGATCCTCCTACCGGCGCGGACGCCGTCGGCGGGCGAGGGCGAGGCCGGCCATCGTCGTGAACGCCATCGCTGCGACGCCGACCAGCGCCGCGGTCGTGTAGGCGTCGTCGTTCGGGAAGAGGCGGCCCGTGGCGGTGCCGGCGGCCAGGACCAGACCGCCGATGGCGCTGCCCAGGGAGTACCCGACGCTGCGGACGACGTAGTTGAAGCTCATGGCGCTCGACGTCTCGCTCTTGGGGGTGACGGCCAGGATGACGCCGGGCATGGCGGCCGAGAAGCTGCCGACGCCGAAGCCCAGCACGCCCATGGCCGCGAGCAGTTCGGCCAGGCCGGACCGGGCGGTGGCGAACAGGACGAACCCGCCGACGACGACGGCGGCGCTGCCGGCCAGGAGCAGGGGGCCGTCGATCCGTTCGCGGACCCGCGGCGTGAGCTTGCCGGCGACGAACCCCAGCACGGAGAACGGGATGAGGACCAGCCCCGCCACGAAGGTGGTCAGTCCGAAGCCGTAGCCGGCGCTGTGCGGCGTCTGCGCGTAGCGGGTGATGAGCGTGAGCAGGAGGTACATGCCGCTCCCGCCGACGAACATGGCGATGTTCGCCCCGGGTGCCGTACCGCCCGGACGTCGACCAGGGGTGTCTTGGTTCGCAGTTCGGAAACGGTCCAGACGCAGAGCAGGAGTACGGCGGCGACGGCAAGGGTCACCGCCACGGCGAGGTGCCGGCTCCACAGGCTCCTCTCGCCGGCCAGGAACAGGACGAGGAGCAGTCCACCCGCCAGGACGAGCGCACCGGCCACGTTCACGTGAGCGGAGCGGCCTTCGGGAGCCGCGGGCATCGAGCGCCACGCGGTCACGAAGGCGATGGCGGTGACGAGCAGGCCGAGGCCGTAGGCGGCCCGCAGTCCGCCGGACTCGGCGAGCAGCGCGGCCAGCGGGTAGCCGACGCCGGCTCCGATGACGGAGACCACGGAGATCAGGGCGATCGTGGCCGCGCTGCGCTCCTCGGGAAGGTGGTCGCGGGCCACGCCCATCATCAGCGCCGTGAGACCGAGTCCGACGCCTTGGGCCGCTCTGCCCACGAGCAGCCAGGCGAACGGCAGCGGCAGCACGGTGAGCGCGCTGCCGACGACGACGATCGCCAGCGTGGCGAGAATCGTGGCCCGCCGGTGCGGACCGGCTCCGAGCCGGCCGAGGACGGGTGTGGCGACGGCGCCGCTGAGCAGGGCGATGGTCAGCGTCCACTGCGCGCTGTCGAGGGAGACGTGGAACGTGGTCGCCACGCTGGTGATGAGCGGCGTTCCGAGGCTGGCGACCGCCGCCACGACCAGGGCGATGAACGTCAGGGCGGGGACCAGCAGCCGTGCCTCGGAAGGTATCAGGGCAGTGCTCATGGGCTGGTCACGGGCCTCGGCCGCGGTCACCGGTCCGACTCCTCACGGGCGTGGCTTTCGAGCTCCGCCAGATGCAGCAGCGCCGGAAGGGCTGCTGCCAAGGCCTCGACCTCGTCACCGGTGAGTTCGTCGATCAACCGCGCGTACGCGTCGACGCCCGCCTGGCGTCGCGTCCGGACGTACGACGCGCCGGCCTCGGTCAGGCACACCAGCGTGACCCGCCTGTCGGACGGATCGCCCTTCCGCTCGACCAGCCCGGATTCCTCCATCACCCGGACCAGGGCGGTCATCGCGGGCTGGGTGACGCCCTCGGCCACCGCCAGATCGGTGATCCGTCGCGGGCCGGTCTTGTCCAGGGTGGCCAAGGTGGCGGCGGACGTCAGGCTCATGTCGCGGGGAAGGCGTCTCACGGCCCTGGTGGCCAGACCGTAGAGGGCTGACCCGATGGCATCGGAAGCGCCGTGCGCGGCGTCTCGGCGACTCATGCGTGAAACATAGCAGATTTATATAACTCTTTTATGCATCTCCCGATCGGGGTTCGGCGATGCTTGACCGACACCGCGTTCGCCCGGCGAGGTCCGTTCGCCACCGGTCGGCGGCGCGGTGCGGCCGCCGCACGTCCGCCGGTTGACCTTGACGCGGCGGCAGGGTTTCTACTGAGGCCATGCGGATCGGAGAGATCGCCGCGCTCGTCGGGGTCACGACCCGGGCGATCCGGCACTACCACCACGTCGGGCTGCTCCCGGAACCGGAGCGGCGCACCAACGGATACCGGGCCTACAGCGTCCGCGACGCCGTCCTGCTGGCCCGGGTACGCCGGCTGACCGAGCTCGGGCTGAGCCTCGACGAGGTGCGGGACGTCCTCGCGGACGAGGCGGGCCGCGACCTGGCCGAAGTACTGGAGGAGTTGGACGCCGACCTGGCCCGGCAGGAGGCCGAGATCGGGCAGCGCCGGGAGCGCCTCGCGGCGCTGCTCGCCGCCGGGCCGGGAGAGACCGAACCGCTCTCCCCCGCACTCGCCGCACTCCTCGCGAAGGCACCCCGCACGGCCTCGCCCTCCGCGGCGAAGGACCGCGAGCATCTGACGCTGATCGAGGCCGCGGGCTCCGGCGGCCGGGAACTGTACGCCGTCCTCGGACCGCTGGCGGACGACCCGGCCGTGCTCGCGCTGTACGAGCGCCTCGACGCGCTCGCCGAGGCCCCGACCGACGACCCCCGGATCCCGGTGCTCGCAGCCGACATGGTGGCGGCCGTCCCCGACGAGGTGTTCGCCGCGATCCCCGCCGAGGGACAGGCCGCGACCGGATTCCAGGAGGCGCTGCTCGCGGAGTACGCCCCTGCGCAGGCGCAGGTCGTCCGCAGGGTCATGGAGGCGTTCGTACGCAGGAGCCGGGGATGAGCGGGGCCGGGGCCGTACCGGCTCCGCGGGCCGCCGTCCCAGTGCGGGTCCGCCGCCTCCTGGTGCACGAGCTGCGTGCGGCCGCCGCCCTCGGCGGGTGGGCCGTGCGCCGCAAGCACGGAGTCCGCCCCGGGGACCACGCCGCCGGGTACACCGGGCCGCAGACCGCGCTGCTGTACACGCTGGTCTGCGTCTCGGTGATCGAGACGGTCGCGCTCGCTTACCTGATCCCGTGGCCCGCCGTGCACGTGACGATGCTGGTCCTCGACGTCTACGGGGTCCTGCAGGTGCTGGGCCTGCACGCCGCCTGCGTCACCCGTCCGCACGTGGTCGGGCCCGACGGTTCCCTGCGGATCCGCTACGGAGCCCTCTTCGACCTCGCCGTCCCGGCGGACGCGGTCGCATCGGTCCGAGTCGACCGCCGCTATCCCCTGGGCAGGCTCCTGGCCCTCTCGGAGGACGGCGTGCTCGACCTGATCGTGGCCGGCCAGACCGCGGTGACCCTGGAGCTGACCCGCCCGCTGGCCTTCGCCCGCCCGCTCGGCAGTACCGGAGAGGCACGGACCATCCGCTTCCACGCCGACGACCCGCGCGCCCTGGTCGCGGCCCTGAGCCCACCCGCACTCACCCGCACTCACCTGAGCCCCCGGAAGGACGCCCGGTGAACACCACCACGGCGCAGAGCCTGGCCCAGCGGAGCGCTCCCCCTGCTCCCCCTGCTCCGCCTTCGAGGGCGACGAGCCTGCGGTTGTCGTCCCCGCAGGCAGTAGTGGTCACTCGCCCTGGCCGGCGCTTCCCATCGGGCCGATCTTCACCGGAGAGCCGCTGCCGTCCGTGACGGGCAGCGCGCCGGCGCCCGGCCAGGGCAGGGTGACCGACTGGGTCTCGTCCGGCGGGGTCACCACCAGGTGGGTGATCCGGACGCCGGAGCCGCCCGAGGTGTTGGCCGGGTAGCTGATGCCGAAGTACGTCGACCTGCCGTCCTTCACGACGCCCGCGACGACCGGCTCGCCGGAGCGCTTCGCGGACAGCGTGCCCGCGGAGGTCTTCAGGTCGACGCCCGCGTACCCGGAGAGCGTGCAGTCCTTGCCGCTGTGATTCTTCAGCTCGACCACGACGGTGTTGGCGGCGTCACCGGTGATGGTGCGGTCCGCGGCGGTGATGGTCAGGTCTGCGGTCCGGCACTTGGCGGCCTTCCCGGCCCCGGTGGAGCCGGCCGGTGCGGCACTGGACGGTGTGGTGCTGGACGGGGTGCCGGACGGTGCGGTGCCGGACGGTGTGCTGCCCTTTCCTGGGGTGCCTGAGGCCGGGGCGCCTGAGGCCGGGGCGGCGCTGGGAGAGGCGCCGGTGGACGCGGTCGGGGCGGCGGTCGGGGCGCCCTGCGCGGTGCCCGCCTCGTCGTCCTGGCAGGCGGCGAGCGAGAGGGCGGCGGCGACGGCCAGGGCGGCGAAGGCGAGCTTGCGGACGCGCATGGTGTTTTCCTCCGGACGGGGCAGCGGTGCCTGGTGCTCGGTGCGAGCGGGTCTCCGACGACCAGGACCGCCCGCCCGGACGAGCCGTTCCGCCCGAACGGGCCCCAGGACAGAGCTGTGACATGTACGGCCTCGAACCGCCCGCGCCCCGCCCGCCGCCCCGGGCCGCACCCCGCCGCCGACCTGCCCGGACGCCCGTTCGCCCTGCCGCCGCGCGCTGCCGCGCACTGCCGCCGCCGTCGCCGCCCGCCGGGACGGACTCGTGACCCCGACGACCTTGACCACGGACCACGACAGCACACGGATTCGCGGCGCGCGCTCCGGCCGGTCGGCCCGTCAGTTGCCTGCGGTGAGGGTGGCTTCGCCCCGGCGGAGGTCGACGGGGTGCCGGGCACGGGGCCGTCCGGGACGCTCTCGACGTAGCGGACCGCGGTGGCGGCCTTCTTCGCGAGGGCGCTGTCACCGTACGGCATCGGTGCAGGCCCGCCGGCGGCGATGCGCCCGGGGGTCAGTCCCCGACGCGGAAGCCGTGGCGGTCGGCGAGTTGCTGCAGCGTCCGCCGGCCGGGGATGCCGTCGGCGTCCCGGCCGAAGTAGCCGCAGCGGTTCTGCCACTGCGCGTAGGCCCTGAGGGTGCGGGTCCCCCACGAGCCGTCCGCGTGGCTGCCGTCGAGCACTCTCTCCTCCACCAGGGCGCGTTCGACCATGAGGACCTGCGGCCAGCTGTAGGAGCGGTGGCCGGTCTCCGCCGGCACGTCCCAGGCGATGGCGTGTTTCAGCTGGCCGAGGTAGACCCACGGGCGGGTGTCCTCGGTGGGCCGCGGGACCGGGTCGAGCACCGGCGGCGGCGAGGTCTCGCCCGCCGGCAGGTCGGTGTACGAGCCGGCGGTGCGTCCGCCCCAGCGCGGGTCGGCGGAGATCCGGCCCTCGGGGTACGGCGGGCAGCCGTAGCCGTGCACCCGGACCGACCGGCGCGGGATCGGGCCGCGCAGGTGGACGCCGTCGCCGTTGGCCGAGCCGTTGGTGTTGGTGTTGCCCCCGACCGTCCAGATGCCGTCCTCGTCGAACTTGTAGACCCGCTCGACGTGGTCCTGGCCCCGGGTGCCGTAGAACACCTCGGCGCCGACCATCGGGTACTCGGACCACCACCCCCGGGCCCGGTACCAGGCCACGCCGTCCGGACAGTAGGCGGAGATCGGGCAGTACTCCTGCAGTCCGGCCCGCCAGGTGCCCCAGGACTGGAACGCGTAGCACCACGGCTGGTTCTGCCACCAGCCCGGGACCCGGCCGACCGCGATCAGCTCCTGCGCGTACTTGTTGTGGTTCCCGCCGCCCTCCTTGTAACCGGCCTCGGCCAGCAGGAGCTCCAGGCAGCGCCGTAGCGCGGAGCCGGTCATCGTGCCTCCTCCTCCAGGACGTCGAAACGGACCCCGCTCGATCCTTCTCCCCGGCCGGCGGACTTCGTCCGCCCGAGCCACAGCACCGTGGTGCCGCCCGCCCAGCGCGCGAGCTGCCAGCGGCGGGTGACCCTGGCGCCGGCGCCGGTGATCTCCTCGTCGGGGACGTCCATCGGGCGGCCCGGGTCGAGGACGCGGGTGCGGGCGGTGGCGCCGAGGCGGCGCAGCAGGGTGCGGCCGGGGGCCGCCGGATCGGGTACGGGGGTGAGCGGCACCCAGTGCTCGGGGCCCGGGGTCTGCAGGCGGTAGCGCAGCTTCGGGGCACCCGCCTCCGCCGGCGACGGTGGCCGGGGGGCCGGGTCGGCGCGCAGGGTGACGGCGTGTCCGGTGACGCCGGTGGTGCTCTGTTCGACGGCCCAGGCGAGGTTGGCGGCCTCGTCGCGCAGCAGCAGGACGTCCTCGACCGGTTCGCCGGTCAGGGTGTCGATCACGGTGGGGAGGGTGACGAGGAGGTCCGCCGCGGCGGTCCGGCCGGACTGGCTGGGCCGGAAGAGGTTCCAGTCCTCGCCGGACGCGGGGACGAGGAGCTGCTCGCCGAAGGTGTCGGTGACGACCACGGAGGTGACCCGGGTGACCGCGCCGACGGGGAGGTCGAGCGGGACGAGGAAGTAGTCGTCGGCGTAGGTGGCGGCGTACTCGGCGGTCAGCAGCCGGGCGAGGTCGGTGGGCTCGGCGGTGATGCCGCCCCAGTGGACGCGGGCGTCCTCCATCTCCCACCAGCGGGTGGCGGGCATCCCGGGGTAGGCGGCGACGGTGGGCAGGACGGTGCGGGTCAGGTCGGTGGCCGCCGCGGACGCGCCGAGCGTGTCGCCGGGGCGGACGTCGAGGTGGTACCAGTCGAGGCGGTCGCCGTGGTACTCGCGGGCGGCGAGGACGCTCTCGCCGGTCCGGTCCCTGGCGGATACGGCGAAGGCGTACTCGAAGCGTTCGCGGTTCCAGGCGTGGTCGGCGGGGGCGGCCGGGGTGGGCAGGCCGGCGAGCTCGCGCCAGTTCGCGGTGGCCCGTTCGATCGCGACGCGGTACCCGGCGGGAACGGGTATCCGGCTGGGCACGCCGTGGGTGCCGACGTCCCGCCAGAGTTCGAGGCCGTCGGGGCAGCGGCCCGCCATGACGGCGAGGTAGCCGGTCGTGGTGTCGTCCGTGAGGTCGCCCGGCTCGGCGGAGAGCGGGTAGTGGGCGATGCACGGGTCGATCGCGAACTCGGCGCCGGCCTCGCGCAGGCAGCGCAGGTACTCCTGGCCGAGTTCGGCGGCGAGCCGGCGGTCCCAGGCGAGTTCGGCGGGTTCCCGCTCGACCAGGGCCTCCAGCGGGACGCTGCCGTCGATGTCGACGGCCGGCCCCGGCGTGCCGCCCTCGCCCCGGTAGCGGGTCAGCGGTGCGCACTGGGCGCGGACCCGGACGGTGACCGGGGAGCCGGTGTCCTCGCCCTGGAACTCGCCGACCTGCCACTGCCGGGTGAGCAGCCAGAGCGGGTCGGCGATGCGGGCCTGCAGGCCCGCGGACATGTCGGCGGCCCGGGTCCGCGGTTCCAGCCGGGTCCACGAGGTGACCGAGGGGACGGAGGGGACGGAGGGGACGGAGGGGACGGAGGGGGCGTGGGCGGCGGGGGGAACGGGCGGGACGGAGGTCATCGCTGCTCCTGTAGGGCCGGGCCGGCCGGGCCGGCCGGGGCTGCTGGGGCTGCCGGGGCTGCACCGGGGCGGAGGTCGGTGGAGATCGCCTGCTGGTCGACGTTGAGACCGAGGTAGAGCGCCGGGAGGAACTGGCCGGCCCGATCCAGCAGTTCGGTGTCGACCGCGCGGTACTTGACCATGTCGACGGTCTGCAGCATCAGCCGCTCCAGCACGGCGGCCGTCCACGGCCCCTGGTTGGAGGGCACGGCGAGCAGGACGGTCTGCGGTGCGCCGGCCGCGGGGGCGTCGTACTCGACGGCCAGCGCGGCGGTCTGCCGGTCGTCGGGGACGACTTCGACGAACTCGTCGACGGCCAGACCGCTGACGGGGGCGGCCGGGTCGAGGACGCCGTTCGGCGAGGTGACCGCGAGGACCAGGGAGAGGCGGGCCGGCTGGTCCGGGTGCTCCGTGCGGGGCGCGCCCCACCAGCGGTCGCCCGGGGTGTGCGGGAGCTGGGCGATCCGCAGCCGGCCCCGCGGGTCGGTGCCGGGGGCGGCGGCCAGGGGTGCGCCGAGCGCCTCGGCGAGGTCGGCGGCCTCCTGCCAGCGGCCGACCCCGGCCCGGACCCGGGCGTGTTGGCGCAGCCAGCGGTGCGGGTGGCCGCTGCCGCCGCGGACGGAGTCTCCGGCGGCGAGGGCCGCCGCGAGGTCACCTCCCGGCAGCGGCCCCAGGACCGGGAGGACGGGAAGGTCCGGGTCGAAGAGGGTGCGGATGCGCTGCCGGTGGTGGTCCCACTCGGCGGCCGGGGTCCGTTCGGCGGCCGGGGTGGCGGCCCAGGCCGCGACCAGCGCGCCGTGGGCGGCCAGGCGGCGGTCCAGTTCCGCACGGGCGCGTTCGACGGCCTCGGCGGTGCCATCGGCCGCACCGGGCAGGCCGCCCGACGGGGGCAAGCCGGCCGAGGGGGGCAGGCCGCCCGACGAAGGCAAGCCGGCCGACGGGGGCAGCACGTCCGGCACGCCGCACCCGGCCGCCTTGAGCAGCCCGGCCCGGCGGGTCTCCTCGTCCGGCGCGGCCAGCGCGGCCACCGTCTGCCGAACGTGGGCCAGCGCGAAGTCGGCTCGGTTGACCGTGATCTGATTGTTCGTCAGATACGGGAGCCCGGAGCCCTCCAGGGCGAGGTCGGCGGCCTCCAACGGCCGGGAGCGGTCGAACAGCTCGCGGGTGCGGCGCACGGTCGCGAGGAACTCGGTGACGCTCACGGTGTCCGGCCCCCCGGCGGGCGGGCGGTCGAAGTCCAGCCGCAGGGTCCACGACCGGGCCTGGTCGGGGCGGCGCTTCTCCCAGGCCGCGGCGGTCAGCCGCCGCTCCAGCTCGTGGTCGCCGACCGCGAGGCCGCGCGGCGCCATCATCACGTAGTCGATCGCGGACAGGCCGAGGTGGTCGAGGGTGAGGTCGTCGACCGTCCCGGTGCCGTCGGACGCGGTCCAGCGCAGGACGCACCGCACCCGCTGGGGCGCGGGCAGCAGGGTGATGGCGACGGCGTCGGCCTCGGCGGCGGCCACGAAGCGGGGCTGTCGGCCGACCGAGGCGCCCCAGTGCCTGGGGTCCACGGTGGCCGGGTTGTTCCCCACGACGAGCAGCCGGTTGGTGACGGCGGTGCCCGACCTGGGGCTGCGGCAGAAGTCCAGCGCGGGGCCGCGCTCGCCCCGGGAGAGCGCATCCAGTGCGACGCCGGCCCGCTCGGGCCTGCCCTGCACCACCTGGTGGACGCCTTCGGCGAGCAGCGCGTCGTGCACCGAGTCCAGGTCCTCGGCCAGGGTGGCCAGCACGCCCTCCAGCGCCCGGTGGTCGGCCGTACCGGTGGCGGGCAGCGCGGGCGGCACCGGCAGGCCCGGCCGGGCGGGCGCGGGCGCCGGGCCGCCCCAGGGCAGGCCGGCGCCCGTGTGCCGGCGGTGCAGGGCGAGGCCATCCGCCACCGTCCCGGCGAGCATCGTGCCGTCGAGGCCGCCCTCGGGGCTGACCCGGGTGGCCCGCAACGGGGCCAGGGCGCGGAACGTCGGGAGGTAGCGGTCGAGGAATCCGCCGCCGGTCTCGTGCAGGACGCGTTCGAAGCGCCGGCCGAGCAGGACGGCGAGCGGTTGCCCCTCGCCGACCCCGTCGAGCAGCGCCTTGGCCGTGCGCACCCGGCGGGAGGAGAGGTCCAGGGCCAGCGGTTCGCCGTGGGTGCGGCGGCCGCTGCGCAGCACGGCGGCGGTGGTGGCCTGCGGCACGGACGGGGCGAGGACGTAGCCGTTGCCGGCCGGGGCGTCGTACAGCGCGGTGCCCGCCGGTCCGGCCGGTTCGTCCGGCGGCGGGTTCTTCGCCGGAGCGCCGCGGTTCTCGTCGGGTGCCAGGTCGAGGACCCAGCCGTAGGCACCGAGGTGGACGCCCTGCGGGTGGGTGCCGCGCAGCGTGTCCAGGCGGCGGGTGGCGAAGGCGGTGAACCAGGCGTCCAGCCGGTGGCTGTGCAGGCCGAGTGCGGCGGCCAGGTGCCGTTCGACGTCGGCGGGCGGCTTCGTCGCGAGATCGCGCAGGGCCGCCCGGTAGGCCCGCAGGGAGGCGGTGCGCGGGTCGTCGCTCTCTCCGGCGTTCTCGCCGGCGCTCTGGCCGGCGCTCTCGTCGGCGAGGTACTGGTCGACGGTGGTGCCGGGGCGGCCGGGCAGCGGTCGCGCCAGCCGGCGGGGCAGGGTGTCGCTCTGCTCGCCCTCCAGGATGTCGATCAGCTGCGGTTCGGCCGGCGCGGGCGAACCGAGGATCGCGGCGGCGGCCCGGGCGTGCTCCAGCAGCAGACCGGCCCGGGCCAGCTGGTGCAGCAGGGTGCGGTCCGGCCGGGGCGGCTCGGCGAGCAGCGCGAGCGGGCTGAGGCCGGGACGGCCGAGCTCGTCCAGGACGGCGCCGGCGCCGGCGAGCGGGGCGGCCAGCGGGAACGAACCGCTCGCGAACACGGCCGTGGTCAGCGGGGCCTCGGTGGGCAGTGCGAGGCTGCGCAGGAGGGCACGCGGGGCGGTGAACAGCTCCCGCTGCCAGTCGCGGCCGAGGCGCAGGCGCAGGAAGCGCCACAGCCACGTCACGTAGTCGGCGCCCAGCACGCTGCGGGCCTGCACCTCGGTGGGGTGCGCGGCGGCGCCGAGGATCTCGACCAGGTTGCGGTCCGCGCTCGCCGACCGCCGGCCCATCGCCGCGACCCCGGCCACCGAGGGCCGCCACAGGTAGGAGCGCAGCCGGCACAGCAGGCCCATCCCGGCCCGGTCGTCCGGCTCCCCGGGCAGCGGGAGGAAGTCGTCGGTACGCATCACCGGCAGCAGCCCGTACGGCTGCTCGCCGATCCGCAGGGTGGCGAACGGACCCTCGGCGCGGACGTGCCGGTGGTACAGCGCGTGCATCCGGGCGCGTCCGGCGTCCGTGACGGCGCCGGGCAGCAGGTGATCGAGGAAGTATCCCCAGGTCGCCGGCCACAGCACCGTCTGGACGGACCGGGCCAGCGCGGACTCCTCCTCGTTCGCGTGGGCGGACCGGGCGAGCGCGCCGGGCGCGGCCTGCCGTACCGGGCGGTTGCGCACGGCGGCCAGCGCGGTGCCGTCCGGCAGGCCCAGCGCCCGGGCGGTGAGCTGGGCGTTGCTGCCGGGCGGGGCCGGGCGGTCGTCGTGCCAGACCGGCGCGGGCGTCACCGCCGGGTCGAGGCCGGAGCGGACCTCGCCGGTGTTGTTGGTCGGGGTGCCGGGCCGCAGGTGCGCCAGCCCCTCGGTGGCGGCGTGTGCCTCCAGCAGGTCGGCCAGTCGGGTCGCGGAGGCGGCCGGGTCCGCTCCGGCCGCCACGCCGAAGACGAACAGCCGCTGGATGCCGGCGCGCAGCTCGGCGGGGAGTTCCAGGGTGACGGCCATGCCGACCGCCTCCGCCGCGGCGAAGTCGGCCAGCCAGGCCGTCTCCGGGTCGAGCGGTGCCTGCGCGTCCGGCAGCCGGTCGGCGGTGCTGTCCGGGCGCAGGCCGACGGCGGGGTCGGGCCGGACGGCCTTGCTCCGAACCCTGGCCACGCAGTCTCCGTAGCCGATCGCCACGACGTGCCAGTGGCTCGGCAGCGCCCGGGCCACCGCCGCCCGGGTCCACGCCGCGGTCTTGGTCGTGGGCGTGGGGAAGTCGGGCTGCCGGGGCAGCGGGGCGTCCTCGGCGAGCGGCTCGGCCGGGCGGCCGGCCGGGTCCGGCTCCAGCACCCGCGCCACCCAGGCGGCGCGCGTGGCGCCCAGCTCGGCGGCCAGCCGGGCGAAGGCGTGCTCGCGGCGCTCGGTGTCACCGGCCGCGCGCCAGGCCTCCTCCCAGTAGCGGCGGCCGGCCACGGCCTCCGCCTCGGTCGGCGCCGGTTCGTGGGTGTCGACGTGCAGGACGTCGGGGAAGATCCGCACCTTCAGGTACTCGTGCGGGGCGGCGGAGAAGCGGGTCTCCACGCGGACCGGGAGCAGGGCGATCGGGTGGCTGCTGGACAGCGTCCAGTCTGCGGGAGTGGTCATGTCGGGTTCGCCTTCGTGTCGATCAGCTCGCGGGCGTGCAGCGCCAGCAGCACGGGTTGTTGCAGGGTGGCGAGCGCGTAGTGGGCGGAGTTCGCCGGGTCGGCGGGTTCGGCGGCGCCGTCGTCCACGCCGAACCGCAGCGCGGAGGGCTGCTCGCGGAAGGTGAAGTACCAGCCCGGGTCCCCGGCGCCGCCGAGTGCCTCGGTGCGCCCCTTGGCGAAGCAGAAGAGGAGGGTGTCGTCGCCGAACCTGCCGGTGAACCGCGGCAGCAGTTCCTCGCTCCGCTCCGGCAGGTGGTGCCGGGTCCGGGTCGCGTCCGTCCAGTCGGCCCGGCGCATGGTGACGGGGGTGTCCGGATAACGCCGCAGGAGTTCGCCGCGCAGGAGCAGGACCAGCATCCCTTCCCCGGGGGCTCCGACGGCGCCGGCGTGGGTGCCGAGTTCGCCGGCCGTCCAGTCGCGCAGCGGCGGGATGTCGTCCACGGCACCGGTGGGCCGGTCCCAGAAACGGCGGAAGAACGTGGTGGTGTGGTCCACCGGCATCTCGCGCCAGACGAGTTCGCGGGCCAGCTCGCCGTTCAGCCCGGCCAGGAAGGCCTCCATGACGGCCGGGTCCGCCTCCAGGACGGTGACGGTGTCGGGCGGGATGTTCGCGCCGCCGGCCAGGACGTGTTCCCGGGACGCCTCCTCCAGCAGCCGGTAGGTCGGCCCGGGGAACGAGACACCGGCCACCAGCTGGCCCAACGCATCCTCCTGTGGAGGGAGTCGACCGGTGGGCAGGCCGAGTTCGGCGAGCGCCCGGGAGGGCACGGTGCGGCGCGGGTCCAGGGCGGCCCGGACGGCGTTCGCGGCCTGCGGCAGCTGCACCGGCGGTGGCGCGGGGCGGCGGGTCAGCTTCTGGGCGTCGGCCACCACCTGCTGGTGCCGGACGGCCGCCGCGACGAGCCGGCTCCCGACCGCGTCCCGCCGGGCCGCCAGGGCCGGGTCGAGGTCGGTGACGGCCACGGCGGCGCCGGTGCTGCTCCACTCGCCCCACGGGATCCGGATGTCCTCGCCCCACCAGTCCGGCGCGGCGTCGTCGTCCAGGTCGAAGCCGATCCGCAGCAGCGCCCGGTCGGCCTGCGGCTGGTTCTCCAACCGGAAGACGACCAGGTCGGGCCGGCGGCTGCCGGTGAAGTCGGCGACGGCGACGCCGATGCCCTGGTGGGTGATCTGCCCGGTCCCGCCCATCCGGCGGGGCGCGGTCCAACCGCCGTGGACGGCGCCGCGCCGGTTCAGCTGCCGGCCGACCCGGTAGGTCAACCGGTCGGCGTCACCGACCTGTTCGGCGACCATGACCAGCAGGTCGGCCCGGTCGTCGTCCTCGACCAGGTCGACGACGGCGAGGCCCAGGCCGTGCACGGGGCCGGCCGGGGTCCACTCGACGGCCTGGGCCAGCCCCCAGCCGCCTTCCACACCTCCGGCGGCGGTCAGGCCCCAGCCGACCCGGTAGGAGACCTGGTCGCCGCTCGCGTAGCCGACGACCAGGTCCCAGCGCCCGTTGCCGTCCAGGTCGGCCACGGCGATGTCGCAGGCCCGTACGGCGGGCATCGGGTCCGGCAGCACGAACGGTTCCGACCAGCCGCCGGTGACCCTGCCGTCCGGTGCGACGTCCCGGCCGATCCGGTACACGCCCCGGTACCCCTCCGGCCGGGGCTCCACGGTGAAGGCGATCAGGTCGGGCCGCCCGTTGCCGGTCAGGTCGGCCAGCGCGATGCCCAGCCCGTCCGCGTCCGGGTGGAACGGCGGGCTCTGGTTGGGTGGCTCCCCCGGTGTCCAACCGGCCCGGGGCGCCCCGTCGAAGCCCAGGTCCGCGCCCACGCGCAGCCGGACGGCGCACGCGGTGGGCGGGGCGTCGAGGTGGGCGACGACCATCGAGGAGTACAGCCCGATCCGGGGCGCGAACCGCCACCGGTCCGCGGGCGCGGGGTCGGTGAGGTCGCCCCGGGCCCCCAGGTCCTTCGGGACGCCGTAGTCCGTCCAGGCGCCGCCCTCGCCGCTCAGGGCGATGCCCCCGTCCTTGGTGACCACGTAGACGGATCCGGGGGCGCCGGGGTGCTCGACCAGCCGGTCCGACCAGTAGCGGACGCGGGCCTGCGGAGGGTCGTTCCGGATGATCCACCTGGACTGGGGACCCAGCATGTCGAGGCCCTGCACCACGCGGCCGTCGTTCAGCAGGGAGTACTGCACCCCGCGTTGGCGAGGCACCCCCGGCCCGGCGACGCCGCCGTTGTCGAACAACGAGCCGGCCGGGACGCCGGCCGCCTCCCGTCCGGGCCGGCCGAGGTTGCGCCAGCGCCCGACGAGGCGGTTGAACTCCCACATGTCCACCGGGATGTGGCCGAGTACGAAGGAGGAACCCATGACGATCCGGATGCCCATGGAGTCGACGGGGACGAGCGTGCCCCCGACCACGCTCTGTCCGTCCGCCGGGGGCAGCGGCAGGTAGTACCACCGCCGGACACCGTCGCCGTCGCGCCGGAGTTCGGCGAGTTCCTGCGGCCCACCGCTCAGGGCCACGAACACCGACGAGCCGTCGGCCAGTGGCGCGGGCCTCCCCCAGACCGTCTCCCCGCCCGGCGGCCGGCCGTGGTCCACCCAGGAGTCGCCGTCGAGCCGGAGCTCGCGGAGGCCGCCGCTCGTCGCCGTCCAGAGCGAGCCCGCGGCCGTGGCCGGCTCACCGCAGGACAGCTCCCCCGTCGGGTCCTCCAGCCGGGTGATCCATCGCCACCGGTCCGCCTCCCGGCGGCGCTCCACGACCTTCGTGGGGCCCAGGACGGACGTGATGAAGATCCGGCTCCCGTCCGCCGTGACCGTGAGGCCCACGTTCACCATGCCCCAGGCGTGGAACACACCGGGCACCCGGCCGTGGTCGCGCCAGCGGGGCCCGTCCGGCGCGCCCGCCGGGATCAGTTCGTAGAGGCGGATGTCCTCGGTGAGCACGTACAGGCGGCCGTCCTCGGCGACGACCGGCGGGTACCCCACCCGGCTGCCCTGCTGCTCCCACGGGTGGACCTGCCCCGGGCCCGGGGCCTTCCACCACGGGTCGGCGGTGGCCACCAGGCCGGGGTCGAAGAACTCCAGGCTGAACGGCGAGCCCCAGGGGTCGCGGAGCCTGCCCTCCGGGGTGGCGCCCGAGGGGAGCCGGGCGGGCGGGGCGGGGGTGAGTTCGTTGGCGGCGAGGGCGGTGACGGTCCGGGTGGGGTCGGCACCCTGTCGGTTGCCCGGGGAGGCCGGGATCCGGGCGCTCCTGCGGAACTCGGGGGTGGTGGCGGCGGCCACCGCCGGGTTGAGGGAGAGGAGTTGGCCGACGGTCGGCGCGGCGGCCAGACCGGGCTGAGCGGCGGTCACCTGGTCGTGGACGGCCGCGGTGAGGCCCAGCAGGGCGGCGTCGGACATCCCGGACGGCCCGCCGGCCGTCAGGCCCCGGGCCGCCGGGCCGCGGCCGATCCGCCTCTCGTACAGCGCGGTGCTCGCGTCCCGGGCGAGCTGGGCCTGCCGGAGGGTCCGGTTGGCCTCGCGCAGCTGCGCGACCTGCTCCCAGACGGCGGCGACCAGCTCCTCCTGGTGTTCGGCGACGATCCGCGCCCCGACGCCGGCGAGCGCCCGGTAGCGCGGGTCCGTGTTGAGGGTGTCCAGCCAGACGGGGGCGCCGCCCGGCGCCTGGAGGCCGCCGTGCACCGGCGGGTTGAGCTGGTCCTGGCGGGCCGTCAGCACCCGCATCGCCGCCCGCCAGGTGTCCCGCAGCGGCCAGTCCGGGGCCGGGCCGGGGGCGCGCAGGACGCTCGGCAGGGCGACGGCCGCTCCGGGCCGGCCCGGAGCGAGGTCGAGGACACCGGCCCCGGTGAGGTCGAGTTCGCGGTAGCCGACACCGGAGGCGGGGCGGCCGGTGAGCCGGCGGGCGAGGGTCTCGAAGTCACCGTCCGGCCCGGCGGTGAACCGCCAGTGGTGGTAGACGGGCAGGGTGACCGGGCCCGGTGCCCCGGAGGTCCAGGCCGGCGCGAGCGAGGTGGTGCCGGGTTCGCCGAGTCCGGCCCGCCGGCCGGCCTCGAACGCGGGGACCACGGCCGCCAGGTACGTGGTGCCGCTCTCCAGCCGTCGCGGGCTCAGCAGCCGGGACAGGGCGCGTTCCGGGTGCCGGGCCAGCACCTCGGCGACGTTCTCGTTCCGGTCCGCGGCCAGGACCTGGACGTGGGCCCAGGCCCAGGACCGGTCGAGGCCGGGAAGTTCACCGGCCGGGCAGCTGAGGACCGGCAGGCCCGCCGCCGGCGTCGACAGGCTCGCGGCGGCCGCCGGCACGACCACCAGCACCAGCCAGGGCCGCAGCCGGCCGCGCCCGCTCGGGGCCTCCGGGGTGAACATCCACGGCAGGTCGCAGCGGGCGAACTCGACGGCCGCGAAGCCGGTGTCCTCCGCGTCGGTGCTGTCGGGCGCCGGGAACATCCGGATCACCTGGGCCGGGTCCAGGCCGGCGACGTCGCCGGGCCCGAGCAGCGTGACGTCGACCGGCGGGGTACCGCCCCGGAGTTCGCCGCCCTCGCCCGAACCGCGGAGCCGCAGGCTCATCGGCACCGTGGCCCGGGCCGAGGCGGCACCGGTCCGCGGGCCGATGCCGCCGGCCACGCCGTCGCGCACCCAGGGCAGGAAGAGCAACCCGCCGTTCATCGTGCGGCTCCGATCGTCAGGGAGGGGCCGACGGCGGTGAACCGCCCGGCGGCGGCGCGGGCGCGGCCGGCCGGGCCGCCGCCCGCGAGGGCGAACAGGGTGTCGGCGTCGGGTGCCTCGGTACGGAGGCCCGACGCCCTCGGGCCGGCTGCCGCGTGCGGGACCGGGCCGCCGCCGATGACCTCGTAGCCGAGGGTGGTGAAGGTCGCCGACTCGACGCCGTCGTCGCCCTTGGCGGGCGGCAGGCGCAGCCCCGTCGCCGTCAGCCGGCAGCCGGACTGCCGCTTGCTGAAGGAGGGCCGGGAGAGCTTCTCGTGTTCGGTCAGGTCGAGGTACTCGCCGTCGGCGAAGTCCTCGTACACCGGGTCGCCGAGCGTGCCGGGTACGGCGTCGGCTCCCCGGCCGTAGTCGACGCCGGTGATGCCGTAGCTGCGTCGCCGGCCGGCCGGGTTGCGCCCGATCCGGCTGATCTCCGGGCCGAGCGGCAGCACCGACTGGCTGACCGCCAGCTCGCCGAGCGGGTGCAGCAGGACCTCTCCCGGGCCGGACCGGGTCTCGCGGACCAGCACGCCGGTCGGGCCGGCGGGCGGCAGGGCGTGCCAGGCGCCCCGGTCGGCCAGCGCGTCGTTGAGCCGCTGCCACGGGTCGACGGTCTCCGGCAGGCTCGCCGGGGTGCGGCGGCCGGTGGTGATGTCGAACGCGACGGTCACCGAGACGAACAGCAGCTTGAACCTGGCCTTGCCGCGGGCGTGCCAGGGGTTGGGCCCGGACAGGTGGACCTCGATGCCGACGGCGAGCAGCACCCGTCGCCCGCGCCTGACGGCGGCCCGGGCGAAGATGTCGACCTCGAAGCCGAACGGGTCGAACTGGATCAGCGCGTCGTAGCCGAGTTCGCCCTCGACGCTGAATCCCGCCGCGCCGGCCCGCAGTTCGACCCGGGCGCCGTGCTGGATGCTGTTCGACGTCAGCGCCAGGTAGGACTCGGCGCGCAGCCGGGGGTTGTCGCCCCGCCCGAGGGAGATCGCCACCCGGGCGAGGTCCGGCACGTCGTGCGGCCGGTCGGTGAAACGGGGGTGGAAGCCGCCGACCGACAGGACGAACCGGCGCCGCCCGCTCCACTGGATGCGCACCGCCATGTCGCCGGTGACCGTGAAGCCGGCCACCCGGGAGTCGACGAGGGAGGCGTCCAGCGAGGCGGTTCCGGTGCCGAGGTCGACCAGGCCGACGGAGTCCATCCGCAGCTGGACGACGGCGGCCTTCGGGTCCGGCAGGGCGACGGTGACCCGGCCCAGCAGTCCGATCCTGACCGGTGCGGGGAACTCCGCGAACAGCGCCAGGTCGGCCGTGAGCGGAGCGGGCCCGCCGCCGGTCGCCCCCCAGGTGATCCGGGCCAGGAGCCCGGCGAGGTACCGGCCCTGGGCCACCGGGAAGAGGCGCCCGACGGTGTCGGGCAGGTTCCGGTCGGCGCCGGTCTCGGCGAACAGCACCGCGTCCAGGGCCTTGGTGCGCACCGCGGCCCGCAGCGCCTCCGGGTCGGCGGCGCGGTTGACGCCGATGAGCGCGCCGAGCCCGGACAGCGCGAAGCCCATCCCGATCTGGAAGCCCGGTGACCAGGCCGCGGAGGCGATCAGCAGCATCGACCAGGCCTCGTGCCCGTCCGCCCCGCGCAGCGGGGCACCGGCGGCGTCCTTGGTGTCGATCAGGCCGATCGCCGCGAGTTCCACGTCCCGGCCGCCGAGGGCCAGCTTCAGCCGGGCCGCCCCGGCGTAGCGGCCGCGGGCGTGGTCGATGGTGAGCCGGCCACCGCCGGAGAGCGGGCCGGCCGTGACCGCCAGGCCGATGCCGGTCGGCGGCGTGAACGCCGGCCGCAGGTCGAACGCGCCCTTGCGGAGCGTCAGTTCGCAGCCCAGTCCGATCCGTTCGGCGACCGCCTTCGCCGCCCCGAGGTCGACGCCCACGTCGGCGGTCACCTCGGCGGAGAACCGTCCCTCGTCCGGGCCGCCGACGACCCGTAGCGCCAGGTGGACGTGCCGGACGTCCAGCGGGCCGAGGGTGAGGTGCACCGGCAGCGTGGTCTCCAGGCCGGCGCCGCCGGCCAGGTGCAGGCCCTTCGCCCTGGACCAGCCCAGCCCCAGCTCCAGCGCCACCTCGGTCCCGGCCGCCGGCAGGATCCGCTTCAGCAGCCCGTCGCCCTCGGCGCCCGGCTTGAGGACCAGGGCCGCCTCGGCGATCCGCAGCAGGACGCCGTAGTCGGCCGCCCCGCCGCCGAACCCCGCCGTGAGGCCCGCCTCGATCCGGCCGATCCTCAGGTGGGTACCGGCCGGCGGCCCCAGGGTCAGGGCCGGTCCGTCCGCCGGGGCCAGGCGCAGCAGGGCCGCGAGGTCGATCCGCTCGCCGCCGGCGAGCAGCACGCCGTGCGGCCCGATGGCGACGGCGCCGGCCTGGGCGCTGCCCTTGAGCTCGGTGCTCCACCGGCCGCCGAGGGCGGTGACCGCCTGGGCGGTGCCGATCTCGATCCTCGGGGAGATCACCACGCCGAGGTCGCCCCGTTCGGGCGGGCTGAGCGCGATCGAGGCGCCGAGCCGGGCGGCCGTCCCGGCGACCGGGAGCCACCAGTCCACCGCCGCGGTACGGGCCGCCATGAGCGCCCCGAAGTCCTCCGACGGGGGCGGCAGGCCGGGCCCGAGGCCGTACGAGGCCTCGGCCCCGAGGGTGGCGGCGAACCGGGCGACCCGGGGCAGCAGGCGGTCGGCGAGCTCGTCGAGGTGCTGGTGCCGGTAGACCTCGCGCAGCGCCGCGAGGGGATCGGTGAGCAGACGACCCAGGTGTTCCCACTCGATCCGGTCGCGGGCGATCGGCAGCCGGACCGGCCGCCCGCCGACCACGATCGCCGCTCCCGGCGGCTCCTCGGCGGCCGGCACGACCAGGCCCAGCAGGGTGGCGGCGCTCAGGACGGCCGGGTGCTTCTCGGCGAGCATCCGCACGACCAGGTGGGTCAGCAGGTCCTCGGCGAGCGCGGTGGAGAGCGCCGCCGTCTGGGCGGCGCTCAGCTCGACGTCCAGGTACCCGCTGAGCCGCTCCCAGCAGCCGGTCACCCGGCCGACGGCCTCGCGGACCTTCGCGATGCGGGCGGTGAGCTCGTCGAAGGAGGCGGGCGGACCGGCCGCGGCCAGGTCCTCCAGGACGGAGGACACCGCGACGGCCGCGCCGAGCGCGGCGGCGATCTCGTCGTCGGTCGGGCCGAGTGCCCGCAGGTCCCAGCCGACGGCGCGGAGCAGCGCCTCCCGGTGGCCGGGGTTGCGTGCCGCGCGGGCCACCGGCTCCACGAGGTGGCGGGCCTCGGCGAAGAGACTTCCCATCAGATCCGCTGGCACGTCGGTCTCCTCACAGGTGCACGGGGTCGGTCGGTTCGAGATCGGCGACGTAGCGGGTGTAGGGGCGGGCCGCTCCGGCGTTGGACCAGTGGCCGTCGTGGTCGGGCCGCGAGTTGTCGCGCCACCAGAGCAGCTGGGTGGCCCGCTTGTGCGCGCCCCACTCGAAGCTCAGCTCGCCCAGGTTGGCGCCGCCGACGATCTCGGTGCCGCCGCGCTGGGTGAGCGACCACCAGGCCTGGTTGACGGCCGCGGCGAGGAACTGGAAGACGCCGACCAGGTCGGAGCCCGGTTTCAGCACGGGCCGCCGGCTGCCGGGACGGGGTGGGTCGCCCGGCAGCGGGGTGTCCCGCAGGAAGTCGATCCGTCCCTTCCACTCGGCGTCCGCCTTGCGCGCGGCCGACAGGTAGAGGTCGTCCGTCTCCACCACCGCCGGGCTCCGGTCGCTGTAGTAGGGCGTGCCGTCCGCGTAGCCGCCCAGCAGCATCCGGTCGCGGCCCGGGTTCGCCCAGCCGGCGAAGGTGAGCGGGCTGCCCGCGATGTACCCGGTGGCGTGCAGGAACCGGACCTTGGCGTCCGAGTTCTTGAAGCCGCTCGCCACGAACTGGGCCAGCACCGCCTCGGTCGGTGCGGCACCCGGCGTCCGGTACGGCTTGGCCGCCGAGTACCGCAGCCGGGCCGCGTAGCCGAGGTGGATGTCGCCGCCCAGCAGGACGACGCGCTTGCGGGGGCGGCCCGGCGTGGCCACCAGGCGGGCCAGGAACTTCTGGTACGAGGTGGGGTCGAGCTCCCAGTCCTCGTAGTCGACGAAGTCCCGGGCGGCGGAGCCCAGCGCGCCGCCGGCGGACTTCGCCAGGCTCAGCACCCTCGTCGACAGGACGGGCATCGGTGCCACCACCACGGTGAGCCGGTCGTCCGCCGGCGGGTCCTGGCTGCCGTCCGCGGGCAGCACGGCCGTGTAGTCGCCGTCGTCGTACAGCTGGGCCGGGGCGTCGTCGTCCTTGCCGAGGAAGTGCCGCCTGGTCCGGGTGTCCAGGCCGATCAGCTCGTACGCGCCCCACCGCAGGTAGAGGTGGTAGTCGAGGGCTCCGGGGGCGCGTGCCAGCCACCGGTCGCCGGGGGCGCCCTCGATCGCCCTGGGTACGCCGACCAGGTCGCCGAGCGCCTCGTGGTCGTGGAGTCCGGTGGCGGCCCAGGTGTCGAGCCCGGCCAGGAGTCCGGTCGCGGGCGTGGCGAGCGGGGGCCGGGCGAACCGCTCCGGATGGTTGCCCCAGGCCTGGAACAGCGCGTAGGCGAGCATGCCGTTCTGCACGATGCGGCGGCCGAGCCGGCTGCCCTCCTCCTCGTTCTTGTAGGGCAGGACGGCGCGGGTGACGAACCCGGACGAGGCGTTCCAGTCGTCGGTGACCTCGTGGTCGTCTCCGAGCATCAGGGTCGGGATGTTCGCGAGCGCCCTGCGCACCCGGCGCAGGGCGGCGCCCGCCGTCCGCTGCGCCGCGGGGAGGTGGCGCGGGCCGTCCAGGAAGCCGCGCACCGTCTCGCAGTCCGTCCGGTACGCGTCCTGGCGGCTCCGCGCGTCCCACAGGCTACGGCTCTGCGCGTCGGTGTCCGCCGACCTGATCAACGCCGCGTCGACGGGGTGGACCTCCTCGAAGGTCGGCAGCTGCTCCGGCCACAGCACGTCGGACCAGACCAGCAGGTACATCGCCGTGTACTCGGCGAAGGTGATCAGGTGGCCGGCCGCGGCACCGGAGCTCAGCCGGCCCTCACTCTTCCGGCCGGAGACCAGCTCCGCCCGGTGGCCGATCGCCGCCCTTCCCGGACCCAGCGGGTCGCCCTTCCGGTCGATCAACTGCTCGGGCACCAGGCCCAGTCGGGTGCCGACGGCGCGGATCACGGCGAGCACGACGTCCGCGACGTCGTCGCCGTAGATCTGGTCCCCGCCGAGCACCAGCTGCGCCGGCCGGTCGACGCCGCCGGCCCGCAGTGCCTGCGCGATGATGCCGTCCACCTCCGGGAGCATGTCGACGCCCTGGCCGTGCGGCTTCCGGCAGGAACCGTGCAGCAGCCGCAGCTTGTCGAGGTCCGCCGGCGGGGTCGTGAAACCCGGGAGGGCGGGTGCCCCGGGGATCTCGTCCCGGTACGACACCAGGCTGCGGGCCCGGGCCAGGTCGTTGCCGGGCACCAGCACCCCCTCGTCGAGGAGGCGCCGCGGCCCGGGGCCGCCCGGGCAGACGAATTCGAGGTCGTACTGGTAGAGCGTCCCGGCGGTCAGCGGCAGGTGTGCCGAGACCACGACCACGTGGGCGTTGCCGCCGACCGCCGTCGTGGTGGCCTTCGCCGTCGCGTCGGACAGCGGTCGTCCCTGTGCGTCCAGTACGTGCAGGGTGACCGTCGCCGTGGAACCGAGCACGAGGAAGACCGAGACCGAGTCCGGCGCGACCCGGCGCAGGATCGGCCCGCACAGCACGAGCGGAAGGATGGTGGTCACACGCACTCCTCGGTTCCCATGGTTCTCGGACCCGGGGGTGCCTGGACCGGCCGCTCGCCGTGCCCGCCGCGCCGCCCGCACGGCGGTCCGGACGGGCCGTCACGTACGTGCCGGCAGACGGCATCGCGCCTGCGCCCGGCCACCGGGTCGCCCCGGGCCGCGGGCACGTCGGCCGCTCGTACGCGGATGTGGTGATCCCCCGAATGCCCGCCACTCGGCGAGCACCACGAAGAGTGCCGTACCGACCGTCCCGGGCGCATGGGACCGTGGTCCCGTGTTTCCGGGACGGGACGGGGCGGGTGTCTTGAGCGGACGTCAATATTCCGGCAATCGGGGAGCCCTACCCTCCGCACATGCGAAGACCTGGAACACCCGTCGAGCCCTCGACCGGGCCGGCGGGGACACCTGCGGACGGACCGGCGGACCGACCTGCGGGGACACCGGCTGACGGACCGACGGGTCCGCGGCCGGCGGACGGACCGGCGGGTGCACGACCGGCGAGCCGCGGCCGGGGCGTCGAACCCGCCGCCGTCGCGGTGTTCACCCTCGCCTGGGGCCTGGGCGTCTGGTCCGTCGTCCTGCTGGCCACCGCCGAGGCGCCGTGGACCTCGGACCGGTGGTACTGCGTCGTCGACACCACCGACGCCCTGGTGTACGGCCTGGTGGCAGCCGTGGTGCTCAACCGCAGGCCGCACCCGGCGGCCTGGCTGGTCGCGGTGACCGCCGTCGGCGGCGGGACCGCGGCGGTCACCGCCGGCCTCGTGATGCGGCGCGCGGCCGACCAGCCGCTGCCGGGCTGGGCGGTACTGCAGAACACCGCGTGGGTCCCGGGCACCCTCGCCCTGGCCACGGTCGTCCCGTACCTCGTGTCGACGCGGCGCCGGGCGGCCGGCCCGGTCCGGGCCGCGCCGGCCGCCGGGGTCGCCCTGATCGCCACCGTGCTGGCCGTCCGGCTGTCCCACCCCACGGCGCGACTCTCCGAACCGGGCCTGCGAGCGCTCATGGGCGCGGTCCTGGTCCTGGGCCTGCTGGCGGCCGGCCACACCGCCTACCGCCGCTACCGTGACCCGTCCGCCCGGGGTCTCGGCTGGCTGGCGATCGGGACCGCGCTGATCGCCCTGACGTTCCTCCCGCTCGCCACCTGGCAGAGCGGCGACAGCCCGGTGCTCCAGCTCTTCACCCCGCTCACCCACCTCGCCTCGCAGGCGTTCTTCCCCGCCGCCGTCCTCGTCGCGGTGCTGCGCCAGCGTCTGTGGGGCATCGACCTCGTGGTCAGCCGCACCCTGGTCTGGTCACTCCTGACCGGGACCCTGGTGACCGGCTACGTCGTCGTGGTCGCCGCGCTGGGCGTCCTGCTGCCCGCCGAGGGGGCGCTCGGCCGCGTACTCGCGACCGCGGCGACCGCCGCCGGGTTCCAGCCCGCCCGGAGCTGGCTGCAGCGGCGGGTGAACCGGCTGGTGCACGGCGAGGACGCCGCCCCCGCGCTGAGCCGGGTCGGACGCCACCTGGGCAGCTCGGCGAGCCCGGAGGAGACCCTGAGCGGGATCGCGCGGAGCGTCGCGACCTCGTTCAACCTCGGCTCGGTGAGCATCCTGGACACGGCCGGCGAGCCGCTGGCCGCCGTGGGCGACGCGCCCGACGCCCGGGACGACCGGCTGGAGGTGCCCCTGGTGGTGCGTCAGCACAGGACCGGCACCCTCCTGGCCACCGCCCGCCCCGGCGAGCGCCTCGACCGCCGCGTCCGCGCCTCCCTCGACGAGGTCGCTCCGGTCGTCGCCACCGCCGTCCACCTCGCCGCCGTCACCCGGGCCCTGCGCGAGTCCCGCGGAAAGCTCGCCGCCGCCCGCCATGACGAACGGCTCATCCTCCGCCGGGAGCTGCACGACCAGCTGGGCCCGGCACTGGCCGGCATCGGACTCGGCGTCGCGGCGGCCCGCAACCTCCTGCCGGACTCCGCCCCGGCGGCGGACACCCTCCTCGGGCGGCTCCGAGAGGAGATCGACGCCCGGGTCGAGGAGGTCCGCCTGCTGGCCCGAGGCCTGGTGCCCCCGGTACTGGCCGAACTCGGACTGGTACCGGCGCTGCGCGAACTGGTGATGCGGTACGAGGCGGACGGCCTGGCCGTCGCCGTGCGCGACGAGGCCGTACCCGAGGTGCCGCCGGAGGTCGCGGGCGCCGTGTACGCGATCGTCGCGGAGGCCGTGCTCAACGTCGCCCGGCACGCCGGCGCCCGCACCTGCACGGTCGGCCTGCGCGGCGGCGGGCAGCTGACCGTGTCCGTCGAGGACGACGGCCGCGGCATCCCCGCCGGCTCACGCGCCGGCGTCGGCACCCAGTCGGCCGGGGAGCGCGCCCGGGAGGTCGGCGGCACCGTCGCGTGGCACCCCGGCGAAGGCGGACGCGGAACCCGCCTCGTCCTGCGGATCCCGCTCGGCGAAGGGATGGCACATGCCCGCTGACCGGCCCGCCCAGGAGCCCACCGTCACCGTCCTCGTGGTGGACGACCATCCGGTCTTCCGGATGGGCATGGCCGCCCTGCTCGACTCCCTGCCCGGCCTGCACGTGGTGGGCGAGGCGGACACCGCCGAGCGCGCCGTCGAGGCCGTCGAAGGACACCGGCCCGACGTCGTCGTGATGGACCTCCACCTGGGCGGCACCGGCGCCTCCGGCACCGATGCCATCCGCGAGATCGTGCGCCGGCGGCTCGACACGGCCGTCCTGGTGGTGACCATGCTCGACGACGACAGCTCGGTCTTCGCCGCCCTGCGGGCCGGCGCCCGCGGGTACCTGCTCAAAGGCGCCGCACCCGAGGAGATCGACCGGGCGGTCCGGCTGGTCGCCGCCGACGGCGTGGTCCTGGGCCCGGCGGTGGCCTCCCGGGCGATGGGGTACCTGACGGACCGGCACCGCACGGCGGGGCACCGCACGGCGGGCAGCGTCGAGGCCGCCGCCCTGCCCGGCCTGACGGCCCGCGAGTGCGAGGTCCTCGACCTGGTGGCCTGCGGCCTCGACAACCAGACGATCTCCCGGCGGCTCGTCGTCAGCCCGAAGACCGTCCGCAACCACCTCTCCCACATCCTCGCCAAACTCCAGGCCGCCACCCGCGCCGAAGCCATCGTCCGCGCCCGCGAGGCCGGCCTGGGCGCCCGCCACCGCCAGGAGCCGGCGCCGGGCGGGAGTGCGGTCGGACTGTCGCACTGACCGGCGGCCGGTCCAGTTGCACCAGGCCCGTGGTGGGCGGGGGCCGGCGCCCCGGCCGCGGACCGGATCCGCTGCCGTGTCCCGTCCCCGGGCCCCGGCCGCCCGCTCGTGTCAGTCCGCCGTCCCGCCGGCGGTGTGCCACGGCACGAAGGCGTTCGTCAGGCCCGCGAGGGCCGTCCGCAGCTCCGGGTGGTGGCGCAGCAGCACCGTGACCATGGAGTTCTCGTCGATCCAGGCCAGACCGGCCTTGGAGTACACCTCGGGGGTGTAGTACTCGGTGAAGAAGCGGTCGCTGTTCAGACGGCGTGACGCCATCAGGATGAAGATGCGGAACGCCGTGTCACTGAAGGCGAACCCCGCCGGAAGCTTCTCCGCGTACATCCCGACCGTCAGGTCGACCTTCTCGATGTCGCCCTCGTAGAGCCGCTCGATCTCCTCGGCCCAGGCCGCGTTGCCCGTCAGCTCCTGGAAGTCCCCGGCGGGCTTCAACCGCAGCAGCCGCCGGAACTCGTTGTAGCGGGGAACACCCAGCTCCCTGCTGCGCAGGATGTCGGTGGCGGCGAGGTCCTGCAGGTTCCCGTCCGGACGCCGGTACTCCTGCAGGAACTTCGGGAAGTTGTGCAGGGTGACGAGGCCCGGGTGGAGCGTGCCGAAGCTGTACAGCAGGTCGGCGGTCCGCACGGCGCCCAGGACCTTCAGCGCGTCGGGCCCCGAGAGGTCGCGGAGGGTGCACTGCCGCAGGGTCGCGTCGTCGGCGGCGGAGCGCAGGTGCCAGTCGTCGCGGACGAGCGGGTGCATGCGGTAGACGGCCACGAACTCCTCGGTGAGCGCGTACGGGATGCCGTAGTGGTCCGTCTCCCCTCCCGGGATGCCGCTGACGACCTCGCTCCCGCTGATCCGGCCGAAGAGGCGGTGCACGCGCTCGCCCGCGAGGCCCCACCAGTTGGCCCGCAGGGCCACGACGGTGGTGGGGTGGCTGATCACGGCCGGTGTCCACTCCACGGTGTGGATCTTGGCGAGGAGTGCGGCACTGACGAGCCGGGCCCGCTGGAACAGCTCCTCGTCGTCCCAGGACGGGTAGGCGGCGTGCAGGTGGTCGCAGATCGCGTTGTGCTCCCGGGCGAAGAGGGTCTGCATCATGGCCAGGCCCAGCCAGAAGCCGGGGACCCGCGAAGGGTCACGGGCGGGGTCCGAGGGGAACGGGACCTGCCCGTTGTCCCACACGTGCAGCTTGCCCAGCTCCCCGGTGCGGAGATCGCGCTGCTCCGCCTCGCTCGCCCCGTAGATCTGGGACGCGTCCCACCAGTGCGAGGAGACGTTGACGCGGGTGTCGGGGGTCCCGGCGGGCGCCCGGGGATCCCGGGTCGGGTCGTCCGGTGTCCGCATGATCCTCATCGGCGGCTCGGGCCACGGGTCGCCGTCCACGAGGGGGACTTCCCAGGGTCTGTCCACGGGGCTCGTGCCGTGGCTGAACCAGTCGCGGATCATGAACTGCAGCCAGGCCGCGACCAGCGAGTTCACCGACTCGGCCGGGACCAGTTCATGACGGGTGAGCAGGGCTCGGCTGACCTCGCGCGGGTTCGGCCGGGACAGCACGGACTCGGCGGTGGCCGGGGCGATGCTGTCCAGCGGGATGTTGCGGGCGAAGCGCGTACCCGCCATGCCCATGCGCGGATCGGCGAGATCGTTGTGGCTGCCGTCGGCGGTCCGGTTGACCCTGTGACGCGCGGACGGGGGCGCGGGCGCGGGAGCACCGACGGAGGGCAGGTGACCGGTGTCGTGGAGGTTCCGCTGCCGCAGTCTGACCCGCAGGCCCAGGAGGGTCAGCAGTCCCGGTGCGACGGCCAGCTTGTCCCAGCCGATGCGCCGGTCGACGTACTCGGCCGTGCCGGTGACAATGCGCCAGGAAAAGGACGTGCGGTATCCGCCGCCTGCCCTCCGTGCGGTGTGCCGTCGCGTGCTCATGGTGGTTGCTCCTTGCTCGGTCCGCAGGACGCGCGGGATCGCTCGGTTCCCGAAGAGCCCGACGGAGACGGACGGCCGCCGGACCGGGCTCACCGGACCGGGCTCGCGGCCGGGGCCGGGGCACCTGATGAGCAGGGGCGGGCGCCGGCAGGCCGGTGGCCCCCGTCGAGGAGCCGCATTCCGACGAGCGCGGAGGCCGGAGCGGCGCGGGGCGGGGCGGGGCGGCGCGGCCGGAGGTGCGGGGTTCGGTCCTGACGGCTCCCCGAAGGATGCGGTGACGTGCTGTAGTGACGGGTCCCGCCCCGGGCCCTCGACCATGGGGATTCCTCGGTGGACGCTCCGCTTCCACCATAGGAGGACGGCTGCCCGCCCGCATGCCGGTGCGCGGCCGGGCCGGCCGGACACCTGGGAGGGTCGGCCGCTCAGGGCCTCGCCGCCTCGGGACCGAATGGGAACGGCCGTCACCGGTGCTACTTCGGCGGGGAGTCGTGGACGGCCTGCCCACCGGCCGGGTTCGCGGCCCGGTTCCGCACCGAGTGGGCGGTCGCGGCCGGACCGCTCGGCCGCCACGGTGTCGTGCCGTTGCAGGTCGGTCCGATCGGCTGTGTCATGGGTACCGAAGTGGTCAGTCGAGTGCTGTGGTTCACCGGGCACGTCGGCGCCGCGACGGAGGCTGCGCAGGGCGTCGCGGCGGGCCGGGACGCGCTTCACGGCACAGGCCGACACGGTCGCGCGGGGCCGGGGCGACGACGTGCCGGGGAGTTGCCCGCGGGCCCGGGCCGGGCAGGCCGACCCAGGACCGGTGCGTGTCCGTACGCCGCCTCCTGGCAAACGCCCCACCCGCACGTTCCGAGAGGCAGGCAGGGCCATGCAGAACCCACCGCTCACCGTGTTCGGCCCCCCGATCACCTTTCTCGGGGTTCCGGCGTGTGATCTCGACGATCCGGACACCTACGCCGACGCGGACATCGTGGTCCTCGGTGCCCCGCTCGACGGCGGTACCACCTACCGCTCCGGCGCGCGGTTCGGTCCGTCGGCCGTCCGGCGGGCGTGCTACCTGCCCCAGGACGGTTCACGGCCGAGCCTGGCACTGCGGGTCGACGCCCTGCGGGACCTGAAGGTCTACGACGCCGGCGACGTGGGCTTCTACAGCGGTGACGTAGCGGAAGCCGTCCGGCACATCGAGGCGGCCGTCTTCAGGATCGCGTCCTCGGGCGCCGTCCCGGTGGTCCTGGGTGGCGACCACACCATCGCCTGGCCGGACCACACCGGCGTCGCCCGGCACCTCGGCTTCGGCAGAGTTTCCATGATCCACTTCGATGCCCATGCCGACACCGGGGACACCCAGTTCGGCTCCCTGGTGTCCCACGGCACTCCCATGCGCCGCCTCATCGAGTCCGGCGCCCTGCGCGGCGACCGCTTCCTCCAGATCGGGCTCCGCGGCTACTGGCCCGAGCCGCCGATCCTCCGGTGGATGGCAGAGCACGGAATCCGCTCCTTCGAGATGACCGAGATCACCGAGCGGGGACTCGACGACTGCCTCGCCGAGGCAGCCGGTATCGCCCTCGACGACTGTGACGGCGTGTTCCTCTCGGTCGACATCGACGTCGTCGACCCGGGCTCCGCACCCGGCACGGGCACCCCCGAGCCCGGCGGGCTCTCCCCCCGGCAGCTCCTCGACGCGGTCCGGCGCCTGTGCTACGAACTGCCGGTCGTCGGCTTGGACCTGGTCGAGGTCTCACCGCCCTACGACCACGCCGACGTCACCGCCCTGCTCGGCAACCGGGTCGTCCTGGAGGCCCTGTCCGCCATGGCGCGACGCCGCAAGGACCAGCGCGACGGCACGACCTGGGACCGCCGCGAACCGCTGCTGCACGGACGGGACGCCGACGAACAACTCCGGCACATCGACAACGGCCACCTCCACGACCACCCGCACCACCGCTAGGCCCTCTCATTCGGATCTTGTCGGATCAGCGCGCGGCGTCGGAGTGCGTGCATCGGCGGCGCGGAGGATGGAGTCCATGCGGTGGGGGCACCTCCCGGCCGAAGGCTGGGGGCCATCGGCGACTGACGACAAGTCGGCGTGGGGGTACCTCCCGGCCGAAGGCTGGGGGCGTGCGTGCTCCGGCGTCGCGGGCCCGGCAAGATCCGAAAGAGAGGGCCTAGACCACGGGCGTGGCGACACGAACGGGTGTGGGCCGTACAGGGTGGACAGGCGACAGGGGCGGTCCACCGACTCGACGGACCGGCCCGGGCCGACGACGACCGGGGCCGGCGTTCAAGCTGCGGTGCCACCCAGCCGAAGACATGGGGTATGACGTACGTGCACACACGCCGCACGCTACTCGTCGGCACGGTGTTGCTGGGGACCGGTGGGCCGTCGTTCCTGGGAGCACCCCCTGCCGTGGCCGTGAACCGGGCGGTGGCGGAGCAGCAGGTGGACGATCGGATCGTCGAGCTGACCATCGACTCCCCGGCTCTGGGCAGCCCCGGGACGGTGGCTCTGCTCACGCCGCGCGGCTGGGCGCGCCGCAAATCCGGTGATCGCTGGCCCACTCTCTACTTGCTCGCGGGCGGTGACGGCGACCACACGACGTGGACGACGATGTTCCGGGTGCAGGACCTGCCCGAGCTGCGCGATGTCCTGGTGGTCATGCCGAGCATGCCGCTCTTCGGGTTCTGGACCGACTGGTGGAACCACGGCAGGCAGGGCCCGCCCCGGGTGCGGACGTACTTCCTGCGCGAAGTGATTCCCCTGCTGGAGCGGGAGTACGGTGCCGGACCGCGCAGGGCGGCGGCCGGGGAGTCCCAGGGTGGCTTCGGTGCCCTGGGCATGGCCGCCCGGATTCCCGGACTGTTCGGCGCCGTCGCGACATTCGGAGCTCCCGTGCACCCGATTCGGCACCCGGAGATGTGGCTCTCCGGCGCGAAGTTCCTCGGTGTCGACGGCTACGCGGTCTTCGGCGACCCATGGGACCAGTGGAAGGTCTGGCTCGACTGGGACCCCTACCACCACGCCGAGGGCCTGCGCCACACCCCCGTCTACCTCGCCTCCGGCGACGGCACCCCCGGCCCCCTCGACGGCCCGGACCCCGACCCCCACATCCCCGGCACCGAGAAATGGGTCGCCCTCGCCGACCCGGGCGTCGTCTCCGTCACCGAGGCCGTGTGCGCCGACGAAGCACGCTTGCTCACCAGACGGCTCACATCCCTCCGCGCCCCGGTCACCACCCACATCTACCCCGGCACCCACAGCGGGACCTACGGACACCGCGAACTGCGCCACGCACTGCCCACACTGCTCCGCGCTCTGCTCTGACCCACGGAAGCGCGCACGCCGTCAACGGCACGCCGGTCGGCGTCGTTTCCTGGAGCCGGCGCTGCGGACAGGACGGCTCCGACGACGCGTACGCCGGCGTCGCCGCTCTCCGCGGCTTCGTCCGGAGCCGAGCCGACCCGCTGCCCATACCTCGCTCGCCGGGACATCACACCGAGTGGGAGGCCGGTCCTGGTGGGCGTTCCGGCGCGGGGGTTTCTCCTGGATCAGTTGGCCGGTCGGCCTTACGACCCGGATCAGTTGGCCGGTCGGCCCTACGACCCGATCTCGAAGTCGGGCGGCTGGAGACATGCGAGGCATTCCGTGTTCGGCGCGGTCGGAGTGTCGAAGAACGAGCGGGTGATCTCCTGCGCGCACGGCGAGTCGGCGAAGACCACGTGGGCGACGTAGGGGACCGTGACCTCGGTGGACCGGCTGAGTGTGCTGGCGGCGTACGGCCCGCTGCTCGGTGCGGTCTGGGAGTCGAACCCGCCCGACAGGACGAGGGTCGGGATGTCGCTGTGCGTCACGTCCCGGATCGAGCGTGGTGCCGGGGGGACGTCCCAGGCGCGGCAGTCGTCGTGGAGCCAGGCGAGCAGCGGTGCGTTGGCCAGCACCGACCGGGGGAACGACGGGAAGGCGCGCCGCCCTGCCTCGGTCACGTCCTCCTCGCTCTCGAACGGTGTCCACTCGCTGCAGAAGACGCCGTTGGCGATCCCGTAGGACGTCCTCCCGATGGCCTGCGGGCTGAGCTTGCCTCCCGCCCACTGCTGGGCGATCCGCTGGGGGTTGCCGTGGGCCAGTTCGTCGATGGAGCGGGGTACTCCGGCCGCCAGGTGGCTGGCGAAGGTCAGCCAGTTCACCAGGACTCCGCCGTCCAGCACGACCTCCACCGGTTCGGGGTGGCCCGGGACCGTGACGGTGGTGGTGACCGGTCGGGCTTCGAGCTCGCTGACGAGGCGCTCGAAGGTGGCCTTCAGGTCCGGATAGCGGGTGTTGCAGGCGGGTTGGTCCGCGCAGGCCTTGAACATGCCGTCGAAGCCCTCGCGTGCGGCTTTCCAGGTGACGGCTCCCCCGGCGAGGGACGGCGGCAGGACGCCGTCGATGCCGACCGACCGGATGCCCTCCGGGTGCAGGCGCATGTACTGGAGCGCCAGGTCGGTGCCGTACGAGATGCCGAACACGTTCCACTGCTCGATGCACAGCGCTACGCGCAGGTCGGCGTAGTCGGCGGCGCTCTCGGTGCCGTTGTACGCGCTGAGGTCGGCGCCGCGGTCCACCAACTGCTCGCGGCAGGCCTGCGTGGCCTCGACGTGCAGGCGCCCGGTGGACGGTGCGCCGAAGACGAGATCGAGGGTGCGCGCGTTGAACTCGTCGACGTTCGGGCAGGTGAGCTCCGGGTCGGCCGAGTAGGCCCCCCGCTGGGACATGAAGATCACGTCGCGGTCGCGGTTCAGGCCCCCGTTGATCGCCATCGGGATCTCGGAGACCGCGTCGTCGCCGGGCCCGCCGGCGAGCCACACGATCGGGTCGGGCGCCGGTCTGCTGGTGGCCGCGGGGATGATCGCGACTCCGAGGGTGATCTCGCGTCCGTCGGGCCGGGACCGGTTCTCGGGCACGGTGAGCGTTCCGCAGCGGGCGCTCTCCAGGGCGGGGATCGGGTCCGCCGTCCTGGGACAGGGGCCCGGTTCGAAGCGGGCGTGACCCACCGTCCGGGCGGTTGTGCCGAGCGGCTCGCCGGCGCCGGGCTCGGCGTGGGCGGGCACCGCGGCGGGTGCTGCGGTGGGCACTGCGGCGAGGCCGAGGACGAGGACACCGGCCGTGGCCCCGGCGAGCCTGGCGAGGAACCGCCGCGCGGTGCGGCGGCGGTGGGGCGGGCGGACGGACATCAGGCGGTCTCCGGCTCAGGGGTGATGGTGAACGGTTTCGGTTCGACTCCTGCCGCGCAGCAGATGTCGGGTGCGGTCGGCTGGGCGAGGAAGGAGGCCAGGACGGTCTGCGCGCAGGGCGACTGGGGGACCACGAAGTGGCCGATGCCGGCGATCCGCACCGCGGTCGAACGGGACAGCGTCCGCCCCGTGTACGCTCCCCAGCTCGCCCCGGTCTTCGAGTCGAAGGTTCCGGAGATGATGAGCGTCGGCACGTCGCTGTAGGTGGCCACCCGCTGGACGGCGGTGCGGTCCGGGACGTTCCAGGCACGGCACACGTCGTGCTCGAAGGGCAGCTGCGGGGCCTGGGCCAGGACGCTGTCCGGCCAGTCGGGGAAGGCCCGGCGCCCCGCCGCGAGCAGGTCGGACTCCGAGAAGCCCGGCACCCACTCGGCGCAGGCCACCGAGTTCGTCAGCCCCTGGGCGAACTCGCCGATGACGGGCTTCGCACCGCCGGCCCGGGCCCGCGCGAGGCGCTCCGGATTCCCGTGGGCGAGTTCGTCGAGCGCCGCGGGGACGTCGGCGAACGGCAGGGCACCACCGTCGGCGACCAGCAGGTTCACCAGCGCGCCCCCGTCGAGGACGACCGTCACCGGGTCTCCTCCGGCCGGCGGTTGCACCGTCAGCGTGAGGGGGTCCGCCTCCAGGCGGCGGACCTGCTCGGTCAGCGTGCCCGGGAGGTCCGGGTAGCGGCTCCCGCAGGCGGGCTGGGCCTCGCACGCCGCGAAGACCGCGCCGATCCCCTCCCGGGCGCTGTCCCAGGTCCAGGGCAGGCTCACGATCTGCGGCGGAACGACCGAGTCGATCGCCACCGAGCGGATCCCCTCGGGGTGCCGACGCAGGTAGGTGAGGGCCAGCTCGGTACCGTAGGAGTACCCGTAGACGTTCCACGACTCGATGTCCAGCGCCCTGCGGAGGTCGGCGAAGTCCGCGGCGTTCTCGGTCGTGTTGTAGGCGCTCAGCTCGACGCCCTCGGCCGTCAGCCGGTCCCGGCACTCCGTGGTGGCGCGCACCAGGAGCCGCCCGGTCGACGGCGTGCCGTAGGGCAGCCCCACCGCGTCCGCGTTGAAGCGGTCGACCTCCGGGCAGGCGAGGTTCGGCTGCGAGTAGCGCCCTCCGCGCTGGGCCATGACGATCAGATCGCGTTCCCGGTTCACACCGGAGTCGATCAGGAAGGGGATCGCCCCGAACGCGTCGCCGCCGGGACCCCCCTCCATGAACACCACCGGGTCCTCGGCCGGCGTCGTGGACGCGGCCGGGATGATCGCGACGGCCAGCCGGATCGTCCGCCCGCCGTGTCGTTCGCGGTTCTCGGGCACCTCCAGGAACCCGCATCGCCCGGGGACCGGCTCGGGCGTGTCCGGGCAGGGCCCGGGCACGAACCGCGCCGGAGCTCCGGACGGGGGCTCACGGACGGGTAGTGACACGGCGCTGCCCGGTGCTGTGCCGACGGCCCCCAGGAATGCCAGCCCGGCCGCGACGAGCGCCGCCCCGGTGGGCGCGCCCCGGGAACGCCCCCGTGCGCGCCTGCGCCGCAGCCGCCTTCGTACGGACCTGCCGATCCCGCGAACGGTCGGCACGCCGCCCCGACTGATGCCCTGTTCCGCCATGTGGTCCCTCTCGCTGTCGTCCCCGGCCGCCCCGTCGGGAACAACCCGGGTGGCTCCGCCCGCCGCCGCGTGGTTCGGTGCGGGGGCACTGCTCAGGCCAGCCTGCGGTCGTGGGAGGACGTCCACCATTCATGGACTCCACTCGGAGCATCCCTGCACCACCCCGCGGTCCGTCCCCTGCCGGAGTGACGTGGCTCAGCTGCTCGGTGCGATCCTGACCGGATGTGGAACCAGGCACTCCAGTCGGAGGCGTGGCAGGGCGGACTGCTTCGGGAACCGCCCGGTCCGCCGGCGAATCGTTTCGGGCAGTCGGCCCGATTCGAGCGACATCGCGCAGGCGGAGGGCGGCATGTTCCGGGTTCTCAGTCGCCGATGCGTCCGGCGGTGTCACCGGGCACGACCGGACCGTCCTGCGTGGAGCTGACGAAGACGTCGCCTCCGTCGGGTCGGGCCGGGCGGTCAGCCAGGCCCGAGGTCCGTCCAGCGAAGCTGACTTTATGTCAATAGCATGTCAGTACACTATCGTTGCCCATCACGGGCAGGTACTCAACGGCGCCTTGCCGGGTCGGTGTGACGACGAAGGGAGAGTCCGGTGAGCAGTCTCAACAAGGGGCTGGAACGGATCGAAGTAAACCTGTTGTGGGACCCGAGTCCCGCCGGCTCGGCACGTCACGATCTGGACCTCGTCGCCGCGACGTACACCGCCGACGCCCCGTCCGTCGCCCCCGCCTACCTGGTTCACTTCGACAGTCGCGCTCCCGACGGCACGATCACACTCACCAGGGACAGCCTTGACGGCAAGGGCCTCGGCGTCGACGAGCGCCTGGTCCTGGAACTCGACCGTCTGGCGCAGCGCTACCGCCGGGTTGTCGTGGGCGTCGCCATCCAACAGAACGCCGGCCGGCTGACGTTCGGGGACATAGCGAACCCCGTGGTGAAGATCCGGAACGGGCGCGACGAGTTCGCGGCAGTGGACTTCTCCGGCGCCGGTGAGGCAACGGCGGCGCGGGTCGCGGAGTTCGTCCGGGACAGCTCAGGGGTCTGGGGATTCCGGCCCGGGGTCCACGGCTTCGACGCCGATCCGGCGACTTTCGCGAGGATCATGGGCACCTGAAGCCTGTCACAGAAGGTCGGGTGCGGGTAGGCCGGGATTCCGACCGACCTGCTGCTCCAGGCGGTTCGGGCGAGGTTGCGCATGCGGGCGGCGGCCCGCACCGTCCGGACGCTGTCGGTCGATTCCGCCCCGCTGGATCTCATCCGGCGGGGCGGAGTGCCACGAAGGGCGAGTTGTGGGTCTTGGCGAGCGGCCTGCCGCTGAGCCGGGCACCGATGCGGGGCGATCGCCGGCACCTTCGACGCCACCCTTCCAACGCGGTCGGCAGCGCAGCGCTGAACTCGATGCTCGACACCTGCGCGGAGCCGTCGACCGGGTCGGCCCGCCCGCGGGTGTGGACGGGCCAGCCGGTGCGGAGCGGTGCCGTGCGGTGCGATGCCGTGCGGCCCAGGGTCGCGCGGTTCGCCCCGCTTTCGGGGGACGGATCCGCGCGGGGCCGGGAGCGGAGGCACGGGGCAGCGGAACGTTCAGGGGGTGACGAGGTCGAGGACTCCGAACAAATTGAGTCGCCGGGGCAGTTGCGTTGCGAGAGCATGGCGGCATGCGCATCCTCGGCCTCGTCTTCGCGGGCACGTCCACGCCCCATCGCTCACAGATGGCCGGCTTTCTTGGCGACACCTTGGCATTGCCCCGTGTTCAAGTGGATGGCGTCGAGGCCGACTTGTTCGAACTTCCCGACGGATCGACCTTCGCGGTCGCCTCGCCCGGCGGGATGGGGGATACGCCCCGGTCCATAGGCTTTCTTGTCGATGATCTCGACGCGGCTGTTGCGGTCCTTCGTGAAGCGAACGTCGCAGTAGGGCCGATCGGCGAGAACGGACGTGAGCGGTACCGTCACTTTCGCGCTCCGGACGGCGAGCTCTACGAACTGGTGGAACGCAAAGGCGACACCGCGTGACCTTCCGGGCGATCAGGCTGATGCGTTCCTGACGTCGCCGGCAGATGACGGCGCAGCCGATGCCGTTGCACTCCCCCACGCCTCGCCAGCACCAATGCAGCCTCGCCCGTATGCAAACAGCCAGCATTTCTGCAGGTCAGCACACCCGACCGCATGGCTCGACCGGGATTTCGGAAAGCTCCGGAGCATGGAGGCGGGGGCCGTCCCAGTGGTCGGCTCCGGAAGTCCTTCGGGGGTTGACTCCGGAGCCGGCCGTGGGCATGTGTGTTGTCAGGTGTCGAGGGGCGGCAAGGTGGAACCGGGTGGGGCAGTCGACTACCGCGCCGAACCGGTGTCGTAGTCGTCCCGGGCCCGCTCGACTTCATCCAGGTTCGTGGCGGCCCATTCAGCGAGATGGGCGAACAGCGGCGCAAGGCTGCGGCCGAGTTCGCTGATCTCGTACTCGACCCGCGGTGGGACCTCCGGGTGGTAGGTGCGCGAGATCATGCCGTCGCGTTCGAGTTGCCGCAGCCGCTGGGTCAACACCTTCGGCGTGATGGTGGCGACCCGTCGTTGCAGCTCTACGAACCGTTGCCGACCGTGCATGTTGAGGGTCCACAGGATCGGCGTGGTCCACCGGCTGAACACGATGTCCACGACCGGGCCGATCGGACAGGCATGTTCGGCGTCGGTCGGCGCGAGCGCCGTCCAGGTCGCATGGTCGGCCGCTTGGCTCCCTGATGCATAGTCACTTTCCTGTAGGTACCTACTATATCGACGGTGTTAGCCTCGCCGGGTCGCGATGAGGCCCCTGGTCTGCGATGTTCTCGCCCGCTCGGGCGTGAGGAACACAGTGCAGTGGCAAGGGAGTTGTTCATGATCGTAGTGATGGGAGCGACCGGCAACGTCGGCCGGCCGCTCGTACAGGCACTCGCGGCGGCCGGCGAGCAGGTGACGGCGGTATCCCGAGGGGTCTCGGACGCAGTCGTGCCGAAGGGAGTCCGACACCGGCAGGCCGACCTGACCGCCCCGGAGAGCCTTCGGCCCGTCCTCAACGGCGCTGACGCCCTGTTCCTGCACGACGGCGGCGGCAGTGCCGCGCTGTTGAACCCCCGGGACATCGTCGACGTCGCGAAAGCCGGCGGAGTCGGACGTATCGTGCTGCTGTCCTCCATAGGAGTCGTCACCCGACCGCAGTCGTCCTCCCACGGAGGCATGATGCGGTCCATCGAGGACAGCGTCCGGCAGTCGGGCATGGACTGGACGGTCCTGCGGCCCGGTGGCTTCAACTCCAACGCGTACGCGTGGGCCGAGTCGGTCCGCGCACAGCGGACGGTCGCCGCGCCGTTCGGTGACGTCGGCCTGCCGACCGTCGACCCGGCCGACATTGCCGAGGTCGCCGCCGCGGCGTTGCGCGAGGACGGTCACGCCGGGCAGTTCTACGAGTTGACCGGGCCCGCCCTCAGCACGCCCCGGCAACGGGCCGAGGCGATCGGCGACGCGCTCGGAGAGCCCATCCGGTTCATCGAGCAGACCCGCGACGAGGCGCACGCGCAGATGGTGCGGTTCATGCCCGAGCCCGTGGTCGCGACCACCCTCGATGCCATCGGCGAGCCCAACCCCGCCGAGCAGCGGATCAGCCCCGACGTCGAGCGGGTCCTCGGCCGCGAGCCCCGCACCTTTGCCGACTGGGTTCAGCGTCACATCGCCGCCTTCCGGTAGGGGCGGCATCTGCGCTGCCGGCCCCGGCCGGGGCTACCCAGGGACTGCACCAGCCATGCCACCCGGATGCCCCGGCTCAGGGGACGGCGATCCCGGACAGGCAGAGAGCCCGGGCGCCCGCCGCCTGCCGAGTCGCGTCAAAATGCCTGAAGGGATTCGCATCGGCCTTTCCACTGGTCCGCGGCAGGCCGTCGCCCAACGTCATCCACTTCTGCTGATCGGCCTGTCCGCCGGCCTGCCCGGGCCCGCCGACCGCAAGCGCCCGGGCCGGCCCGCCTCCTTCGCCGTGCTTCAGACCGCGCAGGTCGAAGCCCTGGCCCGCCAACTGCCTGCAGAGACCCACACGCCCCTGTCGCAGTGGTCGTGCCCGGAACCGGCCCGCGAGGCCGTCGCCCGATGGCCGCGGCGGCGCCCTGGCCTACCCGGCCGCCTACGACGTCCCCCTCGCCCGGGTCTTCGTTCGCCGGGCAGACCCCAGCGTGGGCAACGCCTCAGTGGTGTGGCCCTCCTTGATGTGGCCCTCCGTGGTGGGCCGTCAGGAGGAGGCCGGAGGGCTCCGGTCCTCCGGCGCGGACGCGCTGGGCGGGAGCCTTGCCGCACATCCACGAAGCTCTGCCGCATCATGGACGGGGGCACGGAGGGAGATTCATGCCGCAGCCTGGTCCACGGAGCGGCGGATGGCGCCCTTCGGTACCTGCACTCCCCGGGCTCGCCGTGCTCAGGGGCTACCGGCGCGGCTGGCTGCGGGGTGACCTGCTGGCCGGCGGCACCGTCGCGGCGTACCTCGTGCCGCAGGTCATGGCCTACGCGGGCGTCGCGGGTCTGCCGCCGGTGGCGGGGCTCTGGGCGATCCTCCCGGCCCTGGCCGTGTACGCCTTCGTCGGCTCCTCCCGGCTGCTGTCGGTGGGGCCCGAGTCGACGACCGCATTGATGACCGCCACCGTGGTCGGCCCGCTGGCCGGCGGGGACGCGGACCGCTACGCGGTGCTGGCCGCCACGCTCGCCGTGGTGGTCGGCGTGCTGTTCGCGCTGGCGTGGCTGGCGCGGCTGGGATTCGTCGCCGACCTGCTCTCGCGGCCGGTCCTGATCGGCTACCTGGCCGGGGTGGCCCTGATCATGATGGTGGACCAGCTGTCCAAGCTCACCGGCGTCGAGGTGGAGGGCGAGGGGTTCGGTCCGCAGCTGAGCTACTTCGTGGGGCACCTCTCGCAGGCGGACACCGCCACCATGGTGTTCAGCGCGGCGGCACTGCTCTTCCTCTTCGCCCTCGACCGCTTCGCTCCCCGGCTCCCCGGGCCGCTGCTGGCCGTGGTCGCCGGCACCGCGGTGGTGGCGGCGTTCGGACTGCAGGACCACGGGATCGCCGTGATCGGCGAGATCCCGGCCGGACTTCCCAGCCCCTCCCTGCCGGACCTGGGCGAGGTGCACCGCCTCGTGCTGCCCGCGCTCGGGGTGCTGCTCGTCGGCTACACCGACGTGATCCTCACCGCGCGGGCCTTCGAGTCGCGCGCCGAGGGCGAGCAGCTGGACGCCAACCAGGAGCTGCTCGCCCTCGGCGGGGCCAACCTCGGCGCCGGATTCCTGCACGGCTTCCCGGTGAGCAGCAGTGCCAGCCGCACCGCGCTCGCCCAGTCGGCGGGCGGGCGCACCCAGGCGTACGCACTGGCGGCCGGCGTCGCCGTGCTCGCCGTGCTGCTGTTCCTGAGCCCGCTGCTGAAGTACACGCCGACGGCCGTGCTGGGCGCGCTGGTCGTCTTCGCCGCGATCCGGATGATCGACGTGGCGGGGCTGCGCCGGCTGAAGGGGTTCCGGCGCCGGGAGTTCCTGCTGGCCGTCGGCTGCCTGGTCGGGGTGCTCGCGCTCGACATCCTGTACGGGGTGCTGGTGGCCGTGGGGCTTTCGGTGGCGGAGCTGCTGAGCCGGGTGGCCCGCCCCCACGACGCCGTCCAGGGAATGGTGCCCGGTGTTCCCGGCATGCACGACATCGACGACTACCCGCAGGCGCACACCGTCCCGGGTCTGGTCGTCTACCGCTACGACTCTCCCCTGTTCTTCGCCAACGCGGAGGACTTCCGCAGCAGGGCGCTGACCGCCGTTGCCCAAGAGGCCGAGGCCGTCCGCTGGTTCGTGCTCAACACGGAGGCCAACGTGGAGGTCGACATCACCGCGCTCGACTCGCTGGAGGCGCTGCGGGCCGAGCTGGCCGGACGCGGCGTCGTCTTCGCCCTGGCCCGGGTCAAGCAGGACCTGCGGGCCGACCTGGACGCGTACGGGCTGACCGACTCCGTCGGCACGGACCGGATCTTCCCCACGCTTCCCACCGCCGTCGCCGCCTACCGCGCCTGGGCCTCCGGCGGCGGCCCCGGAACGCGGACCACCGACCGGCCGTGAGCGGACCACCGACCGGCCGTGAGGCGGGCGGCTGCCCGGACCCGGCACGCGGCGCCCGGCCGGAAAGGCCCTCCGGCCCGCCGGCTCCTGCGGCGCGCCCGGTACTTCGGACGGTCCAAGCCGCCGCGCCGGCGGCGTGCGTCGTAGCGATCCTTCTGTGTGAGGTGTGAGTTCACAGCCGATCGCAGCGCGGGAGGTTCCGATGAGCAGTGCGGAGGTGCCGGCGGACGATGCCGGGCGGTCGAGCGGCGCCCGGGCTTCGGACGCTGCGCGGGCAACGGCCGGATCGCAGAAGATCACCTGGTTGACGCTGGCGCTGATGACGACCAGCTCCGTCGCGAGCCTGCGCGCCTCGCCGACCATGGCGGTGTACGGCCTCGCCTGCGTCTTCCTGTACCTGGTGCCGGCCATCGTGTTCCTGCTGCCCACCGCGCTGGTGTCGGCCGAGCTGGCCTCCGGCTGGAGCGGCGGTGTCTACAACTGGGTGGCGCAGGGACTGTCGAAGCCACTGGCCTTCCTCGCCGTCTGGTGCCAGTTCGCCATGACGATCTTCTACTACCCCAGCCTGCTGGCCTTCGTGGCCAGCACGATCTCCTACGTGATCAACCCGGCGCTGGCCAGCAACGGCGTCTACACCGCGATCGTCATCGTGGTGCTGTACTGGACCGGCGTCTGGGTGTCCTCCCGCGGCACGAATGCGGTCGCGGGACTGGCTTCCGGCGGTCTGATCATCGGCACGCTGATCCCCGGCACGCTGCTGGTCCTGCTCGGGTTCGTCTTCCTCGGCCAGGGCAACGCCTCCGCCGCACCGATGGACGCCTCGCACATCCTCCCCGAGTGGACCGGCATCGCCAGCCTGGTGCTCATCGTGAACAACTTCCTCAGCTACTCCGGCATGGAGATGAACGCGGTCCACGTCAACAAGCTCCGCGACCCGGCCAAGGAGTTCCCGAAGTCGATGTTCCTGGCCATGGGCATGGTGCTGCTGATCTTCATCCTGCCGGCCCTGGCCATCAGCTGGGTCATCCCGGCCGACCAGCTCAGCCTCACCGCCGGAGTGATGCAGGCCTTCGACGCCTTCTTCCAGTACTTCCACATCGGCTGGCTGGTCCCGATCGTCGCGTTCGCGCTCTGTGCCGCGTCGCTCGGCGGAATGCTCACCTGGCTGGCCGGCCCTTCCAAGGGCCTGCTGCTGATCTCCCGCCAGGAGGGCTACCTCCCGCCCTACCTGCAGAAGCTCAACAAGCACGGCATCCAGCAGAACATCCTGGTCACCCAGGGCCTGCTCACCACGGTGATCGCCCTGCTGTACGCGCTGATCCCGAACGTGTCCAGCGTCTACTGGATCTTCTCGGTGATCACCACCCAGGTGTACCTGATCATGTACCTGCTAATGTTCCTGGCCGCCATCCAACTGCGCCGCAAGCTGCCGGACCACCCCCGCGGCTACCGCGCGCCGATGCTCACCACGCTCTGCGTGGTCGGGTTCGTCGCCTCCGCGCTGGCCATGGCGATCGGCTTCGTCCCGTCCTCCCAATTCGGCGGCGGCAGCGGCTGGGCGTACGTCGCCATCGTCGGCGGCGGCCTGCTGCTCCTCGGGGTGGTCATCCCCTTCGGCTTCCTGAAGGCACGCAAACCCAGTTGGCGCCGGCCCGACGCGGACGCCGTGCCGGTGGACGGAGGCATCGCATGAGCCCCACCCGGATGCGGTCCCAGCACCGCTGGATCTACATCGGCGCGATCGTGGTGCTGGCCACAATGATGATCATCGGACTGTTCACGTACACCCAGCAGAGGGCCACCAACGAGGCCCACCGCAAGGCGAACCAACTGAACGACACCCTCGTCGACCAGGGCTTCCGCCCCCGGAACGTCGAGAACCTCGCCCTCACCCTCGGCACCAGCGGAGGCGCCGTCTGCAACGACCCCAACTCGGCACTCAGACGCGCCCTCTGGCTGGTCCAGCTCTCCAACGGAGCAGGCGGTCCCGGACAGCGCCCGATCGTCGCCGACCAGCGGATCCTCGAAGCCGGCGCCGAGGTGATCAAGGTGTACTGCCCGGAGAAGCTGGACGACTACCAGGAGAAGATCGACAGCCTCAAGACCGCGAACGTGATCAGTGACTGAGCCCAGCCGGCGAGCGACCCGATCGACGACCTCGCCGACCGGGTGGCAACACGTACCTCGTCGGCGCGAGCGTGGCCATCTTCAACCCGGTCTACAGCCGTCACCAGGCGGCCGGCGCGACGGCCTCGGACGCGCTGGCGACCGGGTTCGCCCGGGCTTCCATCGGGCTCACCCTCTTCTGCGCGTTCGGCATCGTCCTGGCGCTCCTGGTCGGCCGGATCCGTCCTTCCGGCCCTCCGACCGCCGCCCACTACGCCGCGGCCGCCGCCGCGACCTCCCACACGATCCCGACCGAAAGCGAACTGAACGTTCAGGTCCGCGCGTTCCCCTGCTCCCGTGCCCGGACCGGGCACGGGAGCAGGACGGCGTCACCTGCGGCCGGTGAGCACCATCGGCTGGTAGGTCGACGACTTCGGGGTGATGCCGGCGCCCACCGCGGTCAACCGGCCGCCCGGCCCGGCCACCACCGCCTGGTAGGACAGGTCGGCGTAGCCGGGCACGGAGAGGTCGAGCGTCTCCCAGCGGCCGTGGGTGAAGCGCAGGCCGAGCGGCCGGTCCGGCCCGTCGCTCACCTCCCAACCGACGGCGGCCATGCCGCCCGGGACGGCGGTGACCGACCACAGCTTGCCGGCCACGCCCTCCGGGGCGGCCACCGTGCTCCAGGAGCGGCCGTCGTAGTGGGCGACCAGCGGGTGGCCGCGGTCCTTGTCGGTGAGGACGGCCCGGCCCACCACCCATACGTCGTCGGGCCCGGCGGCCGCAACGCTCTGGTACTCGCCGTAGAGCCCGGTGAAGGCGGGGGCGGTGACCCTGGTCCAGTCCCGGCCGTCGTAGTGCAGCAGGACGGGCTGGTCGTCGGGGTAGCCGGTGTTCCCGACCGCCCAGACGTCGTCCGGCGCGATCTCGGTGACGGAGCTGAGCCACCAGTCCCCGTCGATCTCGGGAACGGCGAGCCGGTGCCAGGCGGTACCGTCCCAACGTTCGATCAGTCCGGTGGTCCTCTGCTCCACCGAGTCGCTCCCGGGGACGGGGCCCGGGGTCCGGGCGGTGACGACCGCCGCACCACCGACCGCCCAGGCCCGGCCCGGCTGCGGTGCGGAGACGCCGAGCAGATAGAGGGAGTTGACCTCTCCGGGCGGCGCCTCGACGGTGGTGCTGGTCCACGCGGTGCCGTCCCAGTGCTCGGCCAGGATCCGGCCGGTGCGCCGGTCGAGGTCGCCCACGAGCCAGGCGTCGCGCGGCGAACTGCCCGCCACCGCCGTCGCCCGGCCGTCGTAGTCGGTAGTGGGGGCCGGGAGTTCACGCCAGGCGCCGTCCCCTCCCACCCGCTCCGTGACCACCGGGGTGAACAGCAGCCTCTGGTCGGCCCCGGTGATCCGGAAGCCGGCCGCCCAGGTGGTGCGGGCGTCGAGCTGCGCGCCGGAGCTGAGCACCGCGTCCTCCAGCGGCAGCTTCGCCGGTGTGAAGCGCGCCCCCGCCGCCCGCGCGCCGTCCACCTGCACGCCGTCGGCTCCCGGCGCCCCGGCCGCCGTGGCCGTGGTGGCCCCGCTGACCGTCGCCGCCGTCAGCACGGAAGCCGCCAGTGCGGCCACGGCCCAGTGTCGTACTCGCCTCATGTGTCGATCCCCAGATTCCTCGGTCGGTGTCGCATCACTGGGCGCCATCGGCGTGATCGCGCCCCCGTAGAAGAGAGGCACCGAACCTGACGATCTGTTACACATCCGCAGGCCGGGCACCGCCGCCCACCCGTCCTGCTCGCCACGGAGCAGCGTAGAACCCGACCCTCAACCCACAGTTGGCATGCGGCCTCACACACAGGCACTCAACAGCGCGAGTAGGCCGTGCGACGGATGCCCGAACCTGGGAATCAGGAGGCCGCCCGCCGACCTGTCAGGGAGCCGTCCCGCCCGCGTTGCGGATCAGCCGACCGAGCACCTTCAGCGCGACGACGTAGTCCGCGTCATCGATGCCCTCGTGGAGGGCGGCACGGATCGCGGGCGCGTTGCGTGCGAGGTCCACCCGGGCCTGCTCCCCCGCCTCGGTGAGCCACAGCCGGTCCTCGGCATCCCGCCTCAGCCAGCCGCGCTCCTCCAGCACCGCGGATTCTGCCGCCAGGTCGTCCTCGGGCCGGATGTACAGCTTCATCGCCTCCCGCAGCTCGGCCACGGTCATCCCCTCGCCGTCGGGCGAGATGTCGTTCACCGACAGGTTGCGCAGCAGCCAGAGCTGGGGCTGGGTGTAGCCCTTCTCGGTCTGCCGGGCCCGGGTGAACGCGATCAGCGCCTCGTAGGCGACACCGGTCCAGTACGCGGCGGGCTGTCCGGCGAGTGCCTCGTCGGACATCTGCTGGGTCGTCATGAAAGGTCCTTCCTGCTGCTGCTTCGAGTGAGAAACCTGCACCGCAAGTCGTGTGGGAGGGGGAGGATCAGTCGGCTACGACGGTGTTCTGGGCGGCGGCGATGCGCCAGGTGTCGTCTTCCTTGACGAGGATGTAGAAGGGGCGGCCTTCGGGTCGGTCGGTGATCCGGGTGCCGT
>NZ_JBWKAW010000014.1:0-236417 GCF_056437345.1 Kitasatospora sp. NPDC042419 | reverse complement strand
GCCGTCGACGCCGCCCGGCTGATGTCCGAGGCCACCGACCCGGCCGACACCCGGACCGCGACCGACCTGCTCGCCGCGGACAAGGGTCGCGGTGGGGCGGAGCCGGAGTCCCGTTCCGAATTCCTGCCGTCGACAGCCACTCCCGCCGGCGGCGCCGGTGCGGCCGGCAGGCGGGCGGATGTCGCCCGCAGCCGGGCCGCCTCGTGGCCGGTGACCGCGTAGCGACGGGACGGGCGGCGCCCGCTACGGCCGCAGGGCCGGGTGCGTCATTCGCGTGACCACTCGGCCTCGGCCTGGGGCCGGCCGACGGCATCGGCCCCGTCCCAGAGGCGGATCCTGATCGCCCGGGGGCCGGGAGCGGGCCGGGAGAGCGTGCGCACGAACACGTCCCGCAGGTGGTTGGCCGCCCGCTGGGGCGGCCCGTCGTACTCCAGGGGGTCCGCGGTGGAGCCGCCGTCGTGACGGGACCAGCGGCCGTCGTCGTCCTGCGTCTCCAGAACCCATCGGTAGTGCCGCGTCCTGGCCTCCCGTGCCGACGTTCCCGCCCCCGGACACGACGGTATGGGCGGGGCGGACCAGCCGCGACCGGTGGACTCCGCTCGGCTACCGCCCCGAGCAGCCGGGCAACCGCCGCCGAGGGCCTGCGGTGCACCCGGAACGGAACGCCGTCAGTACTCGGCGCCACTTCGCAGGTAGCTGCCCACGACCTGGAGCCACGCCCCGGGGCCGAAGCAGACCTCGATCCGGTACGGCGTGTCCTCGAAGACCCGCAGGACGCGCAGCGCACCGCTCGGATGCAGGTCGTACTCGAAGGTGACGCCGTCCGCACCGTCCTCGTACTGCATGTCCAACGGCCCCTTCGACGGCTCCTCCGGCGCCCGGGCGTCGGCCGAGAGTTTCACGTAGACGGACATCTCTCCGTCCCGCCTTTCCTGTCTGCCCGCGTCGTCACCGACCGGGTAGCGGTCGATGTGCACCGCCCAGCCGTCGACGCCAGCCGGGCCGGCACGTCGTCCCAGGCTTCCGCGTCCAGCTCAACGCTCGCCCCCAACGCTCGCCGCCGCCCCGGTATCCCCACGGTACTCCGCCCGCGCCGGGCCGATCCGGCCCCTGAGGAGAGCCGCGGCAGGGGTGCCGGTATCTCAGCGCCACTCGATCAGGAACAGGGTGGCGTCGTCGCTCGTGCGCCCGCCCCGCTTCTCCTTCAGGACGTGGGAGAGCGCGCGCACCACGGCCCGCACCCCGGTATGCGAACGCTCGACACGGTTGACCCAGTCGATGAGCTGTTCCTCCCCGAACTGCTCCCCGCCGGCCTCGCGCTCCTCGACCAGGCCATCGGTGAAGCACAGGACCCGGTCACCGTGCCGCAGCACCCGCTCACTGATCACCGGCTCTTCACCGCCGAACCCGACGGGCAGAGTCGTGGCGCTCTCCAGCCGCTCGACGACGACATGGTCGCGGATCAGCAGCGGCTGAGGATGACCGGCGTTGACCCACTGCAGCTGGCCGGTCCCGGTGTCCAGGCGCATCATCTGCGCGGTGACGAAGTGGTCCGGCCCGAACTGCGCGGCGATGGCCCGGTCCATGAACGCGTAGACCTCGGCCAGCCCGATGTCGGCACGCCGGGCGTGCCGGTACGCGCCGATGGCCACGGTCGCCATGGTCGCGGCGTCCAGCCCGTGACCCATCGCGTCGATCGTGGCCACGTGCAGGAGGCCGTCGTTGAGTGCGTAGTCGAAACTGTCACCGGCCACCTGGTAGGCGGGTTCGAGGATGCCGGCCACGGCGACCCGGGGAACGGACATCGACAGCGGCGGCAGCAGCGACCACTGGATCTCGGCGGCCACGCTCATCGGTTCGAGGCGCCGGGCCTGGAAGATCCGGTCGGTGTAGCCGCTCTTGGTGACCAGCAGATCGGCGACCAGGGCGGCGAGGCGCCGGAGCAGGCGCCGGTCGTCCTCGTCGAGGGCATCCAGCGTAAGGGCCAGGACCCCCACCTCGTCGCCGCCGTCCAGCAGCGGCAGGTACACCCGTACCCCGCCGGCCTCGCACTCCTCGACGGGAACACCGCACAGGAAGGCCGCACCCGCCGGGGAACCGTCGATCGGCAACGGCTCCCCCGCTGCCAACCCCCGCCCCGGCAGCGGCACCAGCATCAGCTGGCCGTAGTCCTGCAGCAGGAGCAGCGGATCACGGCCGCCGAACCCGCGCACCACGTCGGCGACCAGCGGCGCGATCAGCTGGGGCGGCAGCTCATGGGCCCGATCGAGCAGCGCGCCCAGCAGACGTTCGCCGCGCCCCTCCGACCGGTCCGGCCCCACTGCGCCGGACGGCCGCTCACCGCTCATCCTCGCTCACCGCCGTCCTACTCCCGTCGCGGGCACTCGGCACCGGCTCGATCGGCCCCGACACCCCGGTGCAGGTGCAGTTCGCCCGGGGCAGGTCCTTCCATTACGCCCGACGACTGGGCATTGCGCCCCCGGTCGCCCGCAGGCACGACCGCCGGGCCGGGCGGAGCACAGCTCCCACCGTGGTTGCGGTTCTGGTGGCATTCACCTCCCGCTACTCGCCTCTGCCGGCCATGGCGGCACGAAGGCCCCGGCCGCCCAGCGGTCGGGGCCTTCGGCGTGTTCGGGGAGCCGGGGGCGGGGCGCGATGGGTTCCGTCAGACGGGGTGCCTGCGGATTCGGCGGAAGGCGAGGGCGGCCAGGACGGCCGTGAGGGCGGCGAAGAGTGCGGTCTCCAGGTACTGGAAGGTCCAGTAGCGGTCGGCCGGCTGTTCGGCGATCTCGACGTGGACGTTGCCCTTGGCGAGGCAGGTGGGCAGTTCGGAGAGCGAGCTGTGGTCCATGCAGTCCTGGAACCAGGTGGTGTGGCCGACCTCCTTGCCGGAGGAGTCGAGGATGGCGCTGGTCTCGACGACCCAGGGGCCGCCGGGGATACGCAGGCCGCCGATGTCGCCGTACGTGCCGATCTTGGTGAGGCGGCCGATCAGTTCGGCGGTGAGGGGGACCGAGGTGCGGGTCGGTGCCTGGTAGTGGGGGCGGATCAGGGCGGGGACGGCGATCTGGAGGGCGGCGAAGACCACGAGGGTGGCGGCCATGGCCGGGACGGCGCGGCGCAGGAACAGGCCCAGGGTGGCGCCCAGGACGAAGGAGAACGCGGCGTAGGCGAGCGGGGTGAGGTTGCGGGCGGCGAAGAGCGCCGGCTCGAAGCGGTTGTCGAGGACGGTGGTGACCGGGCCGGCCGCCCAGGTCAGCAGCAGGCTGTAGAGGCCTGCGGTCGCCACGCTCAGCAGGCCGACCAGTCCGAGTTTGACGGCGAGCCAGCGGCCGCGGGTCACGCTCTGGTTCCACGCCAGGCGGTGGGTGCCGGCTTCCAGTTCCCGGGCGATCAGCGGGGCGCCCCAGAAGACGCCGATGGCGCCGGGGACGGCGAGCAGCAGGTAGCCGAGAAGGTCGGTCTGGAGGCTGTAGCGGTCGGCGAAGGCTCCGAGCGGTCCCGTGCACGCCTCGCGGGTGGGGCAGTGGGCCAGGGTGTCGTCGTACGCGCCGTGGATCTGCCCGCCGAGCACGACCAGGTGGGCGGCCAGGAGCACGAGTGCCCCGAGGCCGACGAGTGCCTGGGCGCGGAACTGGCGCCAGGTCATCCAGATCATCGGTGAACCTCTGCAACGGTCGATGGGGTTACACCCGGCCGAAGGCTGGGGGCGGGTCGGGCGTCGGACTGTTCCGCCCGGCCGAGGTAGGCGAGGACCAGCTCCTCCAGGCCGACCTCGGCGACGGCCCAGGGGCCACCGGCCGGTAGTGGGCGGTCGGCGCGCACGACGGCGGTGCTCTCCTGTTCGGTCCGGCCGGCGCGGTCGGTGCGGTCGGTGCGGTCGGTGCGGTCGGTGCGGTCGGTGCGGTCGGTGCGCAGGATGGTCTCGACACCGGCGGGCAGGGCCGCGAGGTCCGCCGGACGGGCGGTCACCCGGACGTGGCCGGCGAGCAGGTCCGCGACGTCACCGGCCAGTTGGACGCGCGAGCCGGCCAGCACGATCAGGTGGTCGCACACCCGCGCCACGTCCGGGAGGGCGTGGGAGGAGAGGACGGCGGCGGCGCCGAGTTCGGTGACGGACTCCATCAGGTGGTCCAGGAAGGCGTGTCGGGCCAGCGGGTCCAGGGCGGCGGCGGGCTCGTCGAAGATCAGCAGCTCGGGCCGTTTGGCCGCGGCGACGGTCAGGGCGAGTTGGGCACGCTGGCCGCCGGAGAGCCGGCCGGCCTTCTGCCGTGGGTCGAGGTCGATCCGGGCGAGTCGGCGACGGGCGAGGTCCGCGTCCCAGCCGGGGTTGAGCCGGGCGCCCATCCGCAGGTGGTCGGCGACGGACAGGTCGGCGTAGACCGGGGTGTCCTGGGCGACGAAGCCGACCTTCGCCAGGTGGGACGGCCCGGCGGCGGGGGTGTCGCCCAGCACGCGGATCGTGCCCGAGCTGGGCGTGATCAGTCCGCAGGCCAGTTGCAGCAGCGTCGACTTGCCGGCGCCGTTCGGGCCGACCAGCCCGATCACCCGGCCGGGCGGGACGTTCAGGTCGACGTCGGTGAGCGCGTGGTGGCGGCCGTACCGCTTGCCCAGCTTCACGGCTTCGAGGACTGGCGTCATGTCCGCTCCCCCCGGGTCAGCCGCGCCGGGCGGGCTTGGCGCGCCGCGACCGGACGAGGCGGTACACGCCGTAGCCGACCGCGATCAGGACGGCCAGATTGAGCGCCCACCAGGCGTAGAGCAGCGGGCTTCGCTCGGTCTTCTCGGCTTGGGCCGCCACCGTTGCGGCGAGCAGGGTGGGTGCGGAGATGAGATCAACCATGGGGCCCAGCCTGCGGGGGCCCCGGCGCCCGCCGCAGCGGCCGAAGGGACGGTCTGCCGACCGCCGAGTCGTACTTTCGGCCGGTTCGAGGCCGACGGGGTATCGCCTAGCGTGACGTGGGTGAGTTCAACGAAGCGCCCGACGGCGCTGGTCAACGCGGCACTGGGGCTGCTGTTCGCCCTGGCCCTGGTCGTCATGGCCGCCCAGTACGCGGCTCAGGGCCGAGTCTGGGCCTTCGACGCGGCAGTCGGCTCCGTCGTGTGCTCGCTCGCGATCGGCCGCGGGCGGCACCGGGGCCGGGCGGCAGTCTTCGGGCTTCTGGTGGCGGGCGTGGCAGCGGTCGTCGCCCGGTTCGCCCACCTGCCGGGAGAGCCCGGAGCCGCCGCGGTGCTGGGGCTGCTCGTCCTCGGCGGCTCCGCCGTCCGGGCGCTCGCCTGGCGGCAGGCGGCCGCCGTCGCGGTGGCCGGGTTGGCCCTGATGACGGCAGGCCTGCTGACCGCCGAGGCGCCGGGCACCCCGTTCCGGGTGGGGATCGAGGTCTGGATCCTCGCGCTCGGCGCCGGGCTCGGCCTGCGCTTCCTGGACCACCGCCGCCGCGCGACCGCCGAGGCGGTTCGCCAGGAGGAACGTCTTGCCCTGGCAAGGGAGTTGCACGATGTGGTCGCCCACCACATCACCGGCATGGTCGTCCAGACGCAGGCCGCTCGGATCGTGGCAAGGCGTCGGCCCGAGAACCTGGACACCACCCTCGCCGGTGTCGAGGAAGCCGGCGGCGAAGCGCTCGCCGCGATGCGCCGCGTGGTCGGCCTGCTGCGCGACACCGACGATGTCGCCAGCACCGCCCCCACCGCACCCGGTCCGGAGCAACTGGCCGAACTCGTAGCGCGGTTCGACGGGCACGGCCCCGAGGTGAGCATGCGGTTGCCCGCCGAACCCGCACCCTGGCCGCCCGAGGTGGCCACCACCGTCCACCGCATCGTCCAGGAGGCTCTGACCAACGTGGCCCGTCACGCCGCACACGCTCGCACCGCCGTCGTCGACATCGTCCAAGGTCCGGCCACCGTGAGTGTCACGGTCACCGACGACGCCCCGCCCGGCCGCCCTCCGCGCAAGCACCACGGCGGCTACGGCCTCATCGGCATGCGGGAGCGGGTCGAGGCACTCGGCGGCCACCTGTCCGCCGGCCCTGCGCCGGACACCGGGTGGTCGGTCCACGCGGCCCTGCCCCTCTCCGGGAAGGCGCCGCGTTGAGCATCCGCGTCCTGCTCGCCGACGACCAGTCGATGATCCGCGGCGGCCTGCGGCTCATCCTGGAGGACCAGGACGACATCACCGTGGTCGGTGAGGCCGCCGACGGCGCCGAGGCGGTCGAACTCGCCCGCCGGCTGCGACCCGACGTGTGCCTGGTCGACATCCGCATGCCGGGACTCGACGGCATCGACGTCACCCGCGCCCTGGCCGGTCCCGGCGTCACCGACCCGCTGCGGGTTGTCGTCGTCACCACCTTCGACCTCGACGAGTACGTGCACGGCGCACTGCACGCCGGGGCGGTCGGCTTCGTCCTCAAGGGCGCCGCGCCCGCGCTGCTCGTCGAAGCCGTCCGTGCCGCACACGCCGGGGACGCCCTGATCTCCCCGTCCATCACCCTGCGACTGCTCCGCAACCTCGCCCCCACCCGGACGAGGCCCGTCGCCCGCCCCGCCCAGCCGCTCTCGGCCCGCGAGACGGAGGTGATCCTGGCCATCGCGCGAGGCCGCACCAACCAGGAGATCGCCGGCGCCCTCTTCATCACGCTGAGCACCGTCAAGAGCCACCTGGCGACCATCCAGAACAAGCTCGGCGTCCGCAACCGCGTCGAGATCGCCGCCTGGGCTTGGGAGAGCCGCCTCATGGACTCCGCCGGGGGAGGCTCCTGAGGCCATGCCGCGGTCTCGGTTCCGGTCTCGACCGCCACCGTCCGGCCGGATTCGACTGCCGGCCGGCGGCTCGCTCCGCCGCAGGTCGGAACGGGTGTGAACCCCGGCGGACGACGTTCGGGAGAATTGGTAGGCGTGCTGGGGGGCGACCCCTCGCGAGTTCGGATCTCGTGTCCGCCGCCGGCCGAAGGCCCGGACGGCAGCACGCGGCCCGGGCCTTCGGCGTCGTACGGCATCACTAGGGTGACCTCATGATGTCGACGTTCACCGATGCCTTCCTACGCACCGCCGAGCACCATGCCGCCTGGGGAGCCGAGCAACTGGAGGCACTCGACGGGGTACTGCCGGCCGGCCCGTGGACGGCCGACCTGGACGAGTGCGTCTACCGGTCCGCCGGCCGCACCGTGCGGGTCGGGCTTCTCGGTACGTACGACGAGTCCGAGCGGTCATGGCTCTGGGCGTGGGCCAACCCCGGCCTGCAGGGCAGCGCGGTGGTCGCGGCCAGCGAGCGGATCGCCGAGTTCGGACGCCGCAACGGTGTCCCCGAACTGCAGGACTCGGGAGTGGACCTGGCCGGCTTCGCCGATCCGCGCCGGGCCGCCGAAGCGCTCGCCTTCGTCGGCATGGGCGTGCTGGGCGCGGCGGGCTACATCGGCCAGTCGGCCGGGCCCGACACCCGGGTCTACTTCGCCCCCGACGACCCGCAGATCCCCCATGCGGAACTGAATCCGGTCACCATGCCTCGCTTCCTGCTGACCGGCTCCGGGCTGTTCGGGCACTCCCCGTACGAGGTGGTGACCGGCTACTTCGCCCACCACGGCATAGCCGCCGACCTGGACGCCGATCGGATCGGCGTCCGTCTGCCTGACGGCAGCACAGCCGAGGTGACCTTCGACGCACTCGGCCGGATCGCAGCGATCAACGGCAACGTGAACGGCAACTGACCAGCAGCCCGGACCGCAACACGCGGTCCGGGCCTTCGGTGTTCCGTGGTTGCGGTCGGCCGGCTGCGGCCTCCGCGGTGGATCCTGGCCTCTCGAAGGGGTGGGGTCACCGCTTGTGCAGCGACTCCGCGATGGCGACGGCGGACGGGGCGAGCGCGGTCTCGCCGTCGTCGATGTCCCACAGCGAGTTCTGCAGCAGCCGGCCCAGCGTCCAGCCGGTCGCGCGTGCCCGGTCCAGGCCGAGGACTTCGGTGAGCAGGTCGAAGCGGCGTCGCACCACGCGCAGCGGGTCGCCCCCGGCCACGACGTCGTCCCACCGGCTGTCCAGGGCGGGCCACAGGTCGAAGCCGGGATCGCCGGCGAGCGGCTCGGGATCGATGGCGAGCCACGGCTCACGCTGCGCGGCGAGAACGTTGTCGTAGTGCAGGTCCCAGTGCAGCAGCCGGTCTCCCGGGTCGGCGAGCAGCTCGGCCACCGCCGACGCCCAGCCGCGCAGGAGTCGCCGGTCGGCCGGGTCTGCCAGAGCCGCGACCGCCTGCGGGACCTGCTCCAGCATCTCGGTCGCGATGTCACCGAGGCTGCGCAGTCCCTGCGGCGCGGGGACGGAGACCAGCCGGGCCTGGAGTTCGGCGAGGATGCCCATCGCCACGTCGTCGTCCTCGATCGAGGTCAGCGTGCGGGCCCCGTCCAGCCGCTCCAGGAGCATGCTGCTGCTCACGGGGTCGTGGTCGAGCAGCCGCACCGTCCCCTCGCCGTTCCAGGCGCGGAGTCCGACCAGTGCGGCGGTGGTCTCCTCCCTGGGCATCTGGAGCTTGAGGACGGCGCGCGTTCCGTCGTGGCGCAGCACCGGCAGCACCAGCGAGGCTTCGCCGGCTCCGACCGTGCCGTCCCGCTTCAACTCCCAGCGTTCCAGTGCCTCCCCGACGAGAGCCGGCAGTCCGGCGATCCACGCCCGCCCTTCCTCGCCGAAGCCCCTGGCGTACGACACGGCCAGGCGCTGCGGGACCTCGACCTCTTCCAACTCGGTCAAATCTGGCTTCCTTCAACGGGGTTCGGGTTCCCGTCGCAACCTATCGAATCTCGTGGCCGGGGAACGACGAAGGCGGGCCGGACCGTGTGGCACGGTCCGGGCCCGCCTTCGTCGCCCCCCCGGCCACGCATCAGCGAGGCGAGGCGAGGCGGAGCGAGGTGGGGCGGCCGGTCAGCGGAAGTCCGCCGGGTGATCCGCGGCCCACTGCGCGTACGGGCGTGCCGGGTGGCCGGTCAGCCTCTCGACGGTGTCGTTCACCGGCGCCGGCTTGCCGACCGTGGCCGCCATCAAGTCCAGCAGGGCGCCCACGAAGTCGGCGTCCATGAACTGGCTGAGCTGCTGCCGCACGGCCTGCTCGGGCACCTCCTCGAAGCGCAGCTCACGGCCCAGGGCCCGGCCGAGCACCTCGACCTGCTCGGTCTGGGTGAGTGACTGAGGCCCCGTCAGCTCGTATGCCCGGCCGAAGTGTTCGGCGCTGCCGAGCACGGCGGCGGCTGCCTCGGCGACGTCGTGCTCGTGCACCACCGAGGCGGCGGCCGCGGCGTGCGGCCCGCGGACGACATCGCCGCCCTGCAACTGCATCGCCCACGCAAGCGAGTTGATCGCCGGGAAGTACAGCCGCAGGAACGTCCAGTCGACGCCCGTCGCCCTGATCTCCTGCTCCACCTGCGCGTGGTAGGCGGCGATCACATCGGGCTGCGGGTCCGCGCCGTCGACGACGGCACCCGAGGACAGGAACACGATCTGCCGCACCCCTGCCTGCCGCGCCCGGTCCAGCAGCGGCCGTGCGTCCATGCCGTAGGGCAGCACCAGGAACAGTTCGGTGACGCCGTCCAGCGCGGGCCCGAGCGTCGCCGGCAGGGCCAGGTCACCGCGCACCACCTCCACGCCCTCGGGCAGTCCGGCCCGCTCAGGGGTGCGGGACAGGGCTCGGACCTGCCGTCCGGCGCCCGCCAGCGCCTCCACCGTCTGCCGCCCGAAGTGCGCGGTCGCGCCGATCACAAGAATCATGACGGATCCCTCCGAATAACCGTTCCGGTCTCTGCCTTCCTGACAGACAGTAGGGGCCTTCTAGGACAGTTTCCGTCCTAGGAAGAGCGGACGGGCCATGTTCCGTTTCGGGCCGACCGGGTCAGACCTGGGTCTGACGGCGGGGAGCAGACCGTGCTCCGACGCGGCGGGGGCCTTCCGGGCGGCATCGTTCGGGGCATGACGACGACACAGGACGCACCCTCACCGCAGACCACCCCGGCGAAGGGCCGGTTGCTGCCGGTCGACTGGTCCGGCGACGCGCCCTTCCCCGGCCGGTGGGCCGGCGGGGTCTCGCTGCTGGCGGGCCCGCTGCTGCTGGGGACCGGAGTGGTGCTGCGGCTGCCCTTCCACTTCTTCTTCCCCGAGCAACTCGCCGCCCGCACCGAGCACCCCGGACTGATGGCGGCCTCCTACGGCGCCTTCGCCGCGGGGACCGTCCTGCTGTGGCCGGCCGTGGCCGCGCTCGCGGCCCGGATCGGCCGCAGCCGCCCCGGGCTCGCCCTGTGGGGCGGGATCCTCGCCGTCCTCGGGCTCTTCGCCCGGACCTTCCACGCCGGTGTGGACCACCTCGCCTTCCAGCTGACCGACCGGCAGGGTGCGCAGTTCGCCACCCGGCTCGTCGGCGACACGTACGGTGCCTTCCACGTGTTCAGCGCCCTCAACCTCGCGATCATGGGCGGCTGGCTGCTCCTCGCCGTGGGGGCCTGGCGGGCACGGGTGCTCGGCCCGGTCCGTGCCGTCGCGCTCGCAGCGGCCGCCGCGCTGCCGCTCGGCGTGCTGAAGGGCACCACCCCGCTGTCGGTCGTGGCCGTCGCCGGGCTCTGCCTCGCCCTCGTCCCGCTGGGGGTCACCGTGCTGCGCGACGGCCCGGTGCCGCGCCGCGCCACCATCCTGCGCTGGACCGCCGCCGTCACCACCACCGCGGTTCTCATGGCGCTGATCGGACAGGCAGGTTGACGATGTACGGTCGGGCCATGCGTCTCCCCCGGCGGCCACCCGGCAGCCACCTCCTCGCGCTCGACCTCGCGTGCGCGCTCCTGATCACCGTCGTGTACGCCGGTTTCGCCCGGATGTCCGGCAGCGGCACCCAACCCGCCTTCACCGGGCCGGCGTGGGCGGGCGCGCTGGTGGCCGCGGCGGTCGGACTGCCGGTCGCGTTCCGCCGGCGGTGGCCGATACCGGCGGCGACGGCGGCCCTCGCCGGAGCCGTCGCCGCGACCCTCCTGGACATCACGCACGAGCCGTACCTCGCGGTCGGCCTCGCCCTGTACCCGGTCGCCCTCGCCGAACCGCCGCGCCGCTCCGTGCCCGTGCTCGCCACCGCACTCGCCGCCTCGGCGGCCGCCGTCCTCACCGGGGAGGCCGTGGTGACCCCGGCCGAGACGTGGAGCGGGGCGGCCGGGGTCGCCGCCATCGTCTGGTTCGTCGTGGGCGGCGGCTGGGTGGCGGGCTTCGCGGTTCGTTCGCGCCGGGCCGGGGAAGCGGAGGTTGCGGCCCGCCGCACCGAGCGCGCCATCGTCGACGAACGGCTGCGGATCGCCCGCGAGTTGCACGACATCGTGTCGCACAGCCTCAGCCTGATCGCCGTGAAGGCGGGCGTCACCGGTCACGTCGCCCGGCACCGCCCCGAAGAGGCTCTGGAGGCGCTGCGCGTCATCGAACAGACCAGCCGGGCCGCCATGACCGAGATGCGCCGCACCCTCGGTGTGCTGCGCGCGGACACCGCCGACGTCCCGCTGGGCCCGGCTCCCGGGATCGAGGACCTCCCGCGTCTGGCGGAGCAGGCCCGACGGGCGGGCGCGACGGTCGACCTGACGGTCCGGGTCCCGGACGGTGGCCTGCCCGCCGGGATCGCGCTGGCCGTCCACCGGATCGTCCAGGAGTCCCTCACCAACGTCGTGAAGCACGCGGCTCCCGCCCGCTGCCGGGTGGCGGTCGAGGCGGATGCCGGCGAGGTGAGGATCGACGTCACGGACGACGGCGGCCGGGACGGCGGACGTGGTCCCCACGGGGGGCACGGCCTCCACCGCGGGGAAGGCCTCCACGGCGGCCACGGCCTGGTCGGCATGCGGGAGCGGGTGATGATGTACGGCGGGACGTTCGGCGCCGGCCCGCGCCCCGAGGGGGGCTTCGCGGTCTCCGCCCGTCTGCCGCAGGACGCCACGAGGAGGACCGAATGACCGACGCGACCCGTGTGCTCGTCGTCGACGACCAGGTGTTGCTGCGGGGCTCCTTCCGGATCCTCGTCGAGAACGAGCCCGGTCTCACCGCTGTCGGGGAGGCGGGCGACGGGGCCGAAGCCGTCGAACTGGCCCGGCTGCACCGACCGGACGTGGTTCTGATGGACGTCCGGATGCCCGTCATGGACGGCATCGAGGCGACGCGGCGGATCTCCGGCTCCCCGGAGACCGCCGGGGTGCGGGTGCTGATCCTCACCACGTTCGACCTCGACGAGTACGTCTACGCGGCCCTGCGGGCGGGCGCGGCGGGCTTCCTCCTCAAGGACTCACCGCCCACGGAGGTCCTGGCCGCGATCCGGGTCGTCGCCGCCGGCGACTCCCTGCTGGCCCCGTCGGTCACCCGCCGTCTGATCGAGCAGTACACCCGCCGCCCCGGTCCCGACCTGGGTCCCGGCCCGGGTCCCGGACGCGGCCCGGCCGCGCTGGCGGGGGTGACGGAGCGGGAGCACGAGGTCCTGGAGCTGATCGCGAGGGGCCTGTCGAACCACGAGATCACGGCGCGCCTGCACCTGAGCATGGGCACGGTGAAGACCCACATCGGCCGCCTCCTCGCCAAACTGGCCGCCCGCGACCGCGCCCAGCTGGTGATCGCGGCGTACGAGTCGGGAGTCGTGTCGGCCTCCGACGGCGGCCTGGTGCCCTGAGCCCGGGCCCCGTCGGCAGGGTGCGGCGAGGGCGCCTGCCCCCGACCCCGGACCGTCAGGGCGCGGACTCAGAGCACGGACTCAGAGCACGGACTCAGGGCGCGGCGACGACCGGTCAGCCCGGTCCGTCCCCCGCCCACGCGCGGAGCTTCTCCGGGTTGCGCACCGCCCAGATGCGGGTGACGCGGCCGCCGGCGAGGCCGAACGCCGCCACGGTCACGGTGACGCCGGCGTGCTGGGCGACCAGGCCCGGCCGGCCGTTGACCGTCCGCTCCAGGAGCCTCAGCCCGGGGGCCTTGGCGGCGATGTGGATCAGGTACTCGGCGATGCGCTCGCCGCCCTCCACCGGGCGGAGGGCCGCGCCGACCAGGCCGCCGCCGTCGGCGATCATCGTGGCGTCGGGGTCGAGGAGGCCGACGAGGGCCTCGATGTCCCTGGCCTCCCACGCCTCCTTGAAGTGCCGCACCAGAACGGCCTGCCCGGCCTGCCCCACCGCTCCTGCCTGGCCCACCGCTCCCGCCTGCCCCACCTGCCCCGCCCGCCCCGCGTACGCTCCCCGCGGAGCCACCGGAACCTGCGCGGCGCGGACCCGCCGGCGGGCCGAGGACGCGAGCTGCCGGCAGGCCGCCGGCGTCCGGCCGACGATCCCGGAGATCTCGGCGAAGGGGTACCGGAAGACGTCGTGCAGGATGAACGCCACGCGTTCGGCCGGCGTCATCGTCTCCAGCACCACCAGGAAGGCCATGTTCACCGACTCGTCGAGGGTGACCCGGTCGGCCGGATCGGACGCCTCGGCCGTGCCGCCGCCCGCCGAACCGACGATCCACTCCGCACGGTCGGGCAGCGGCTCGGGTATCCACTCGCCGACGTAGCGCTCGCGCCGGACCCGCGCCGAGCCGAGCTGGTCCAGGCAGATGCGGCCGGCCACCGTGGTCAGCCAGGCGCCGGGCGACTCGACGGCCAGCTGCCGCTGCCGCGACATCGCGTACCAGCGGGCGTAGGTCTCCTGCACGGCGTCCTCGGCCTCGGCCAGCGAACCGAGCAGCCGGTAGGCGAGATTGATCAGGTGTCGCCGCTCGCCGGCGAGGACCTCGCCCGGGACCGGCTCGGACCGGTCGTACCCCGGCCCGGATGGGGTGCTCATGGCCGCGACCGCTCCCTGGTTCCTCGGTTGTTCCCGTCCGCTCCGCCGACCCGCCTCACATTTCGCGGGCCCGCGTCGTCGGACTACCGAGACAGTACCGATCACCGCCGCGAGGCAGAAGAGGGGACCGCACCATGGCCGTGCAGACGACGGAACACCGCAGCTTCACGTTCGTGCAGGTCGCGACAGCCCTGCAGACCCTGGCCGTCTTCTTCCAGGCCGCCACCGCCGGCCTGCTGCTCACCTCGCCCCAGGGCGAGACGCTGCACAGCGTGGGAGCACGCGTGATGTACGGCGCGTCGATGCTGTACGTGCTCGCCGCGGTCCTCGCGTGGCGGCCGGGCGGCGGACCGGCCCGGCCGATCCTGTACGCGTCCGGCTTCCTCGTCCTGGCGTCGGCGCAGGTGGTGCTGGGTGTCGCGCACGTTCCGTCGGTCCATGTCCCCCTGGGCGTCCTGATGTTCGGCCTGAGCATGCTGGTGCTGGCCCAGAGCCTGTCCGCCCGCACGTCGGGGCGCTCCGGCATCCGGCCGTAGCGGCCGCGCCGGGCGGGCGCCGCCCGCGCGAAGGCCCCGCCCGCGATCGGCGGACGCGATCGGCGGACGGGGCCGGCGGACGGGGCCGGCGGCCGCCGCGGTCAGTCCCCGGCGGGACCGGTGCGGAGCTGGTCGGCCGCGTCCTGGTAGGCGTCGGCGGCGCGGGCGAAGTAGTCGAAGAGGACGTCGAGCTGCTCCGGCGAGTACCCGGCGAGGATCTCGCCGACCCGCCGGCGGGCCGGGTCCATGACCCGGTCGAGGTCGGCGGGCCCGCCGACCGGCTCGACGATCACCTTGCGCCGGTCGCCGGGATCGGCCGTCCTGCGCACGTAGCCCGCCTGCTCCAGCCGGTCGACGAGGCGGGTGGTCGGGCCGGTGGTCAGTCCCGTACGGGTGGCCAGCTCACCGGGGGTCATCGGCCCGGACAGCTGGAGGATGTTCAGCGCGTACAGGTCGGTGGCACCGAGCTCGCACGCCTTGGCGCTCGCGTGGCCGTGGAGCAGCACGGCGCTCAGGTACCGGCGGTAGACCTCGCTCGCGTCGGACCGCATGGCGGGCGTTGACACGGGCTCCCCCTCTCCGTGGCCCGTTCCCGGCGGGGGAAGGGCGGTGTTCGTCCAGTGGCTGCGGGACGGCGGCCCGGCCGGAGGTCCCGGCGCGGCCGCCAGGTCCCAGTCCTACACGGCGGGCGGCCGGTCGCGGAAACGGCCGAAGGCCCCGGCCGTGCCCGGAGGGGGCGGCCGGGGCCTTCGGACCGTACGGAAGGAAGGCTGTACGGGGGACCGTACGGGGACGGGCCGGGGTCAGGAACGGGCCTCGGCCTGCTGCTGGAGGAGGCCCGAGATGAGCGCCTCGTCGTTGATGAGCTGGACGACCCCCTCGATGTCCGCCGCGGAGGCGCCGTTGACGGCCAGGTAGTAGGTGTGGAGGCGGCCGTGGCCCGCGTCGAGGTAGCCGCCCAGGGTCTGGGCGCCGACGGCGAGGCGGTTGTTGACGGCGTCGAAGCCGGCGACGGTGCCCGGCTTGGACCACACCTTGCCCTTCCCGGGGCAGGTGGGACAGCCCTCGCAGACGGAGGCGAGGCTGCCGTCGACGCCGAGGATCGGGAGGGCCTCGCGGAAGCGGGTCGCCTCGGGGGTGCCCTGCCAGTAGTGGAGGATCTGGTTCTCGACGCGCGGGGTGACCCGGTCGACGGGGTTGCCGCCGCGCCCGTCGAGGAGCTGTACCTGGGTGGGGTCGATGCCGGCCTGCCGGAGGAAGGCGTTGAGAACGGGGAAGCCGTCCTCGCACTGGTGGCTGCCGGCCGCCACGGCCATCAGGCAGATGCTCAGGTTGGCGCCGAGGTTGTGGCTGACCTTCAGGATCAGCCGGGTGTACTCGGCGAAGACCGGGGAGACGTAGGCGGCGACGCGCTGGGTGCCGTCGTAGGAGTCCGGCAGCGTGCCGACCGGGTTCGGGCCGGTCGGCGGGGCGGTGACGGTGACGCCCGCCCGGGCGAGGGCCTCGATCAGGGCGGTGCGGCCGAAGGCGGCCGGGTCCTGGACGGGCGAGATCCGGAGTGTCGGGGGCGCGTCGGCGGCGATCGTCCCGGACAGCGTGATGTGGGTGCCGTCCGGCGAGGCGGACACGGCGAGCTCGGTCGGACCGCCCGCGGCGACCGTCTGCACCGTCGACTCCACCTGGTACGGCGCGACCTGCGGGCGCCAGCTGAGCTGGGCGGTCTGACCGGGGGTGGTCGGGGTGGTGAGCAGGTCGATGACGTTGTCGTTGATGATCAGCGGGGTGGGGCTCGGGTCCAGCTCGGGAAACGAGGTGAAGAGGCGGGAGTCGACGGCGACGTCCCCGTGGACCTCGGTGATGCCCGCCTGCCGCACCTGCCCGGCGATCTCGTCGAGCCCGGCGAGCGGGTTCTCGGGGGTGAGGGTCGCCCCGGGGACGTCGTTCGCGTAGGTGTGGTCAATCGGGGTGAAGGAGACGGAACCGTCGGGAGCCGTCCGGCCGCCCATCGTGAGGTCGCCCTGGGCGATCACCACGAGGGATCCGTCCAGGACCTCCCCGTCCCGGCTGCCGACCGCCTGGACGGGCGTGGTGAAGCGGTGGTCGCCGCCGAGGGTGTACCAGGCGCCGGACACACTGACCAGCTTGGCCGTCGACCCGGGGATGAAGAACTGGTCCGGGTAGATCGAGTGGATGACCTCGCCGGTCGTGTCGTCGATCTCCAACAGGCCCCACTGGGCGTGCTGGTAGGCCGGTTTGGCCATGATCGCCCGGATCTCGGGGCTGAGGGAGCGGTAGGGGTCGTCCTCGGTTGCGGCGGAGGCGGGGGCGGCTGTGCCGAGCGTCGCTGCGGCGAGGAGGACGGAGAGGGCGCCGGCCCGGATGCGTCTCTGTCTGACGGTCGAACTCATGGATCCACCTGTCCCGGGCCGTGCTTCGGCGCCGATCTGACGGTTGCGCAGGTCCCGGGCAGGGATACCTCACCGGCGTCCGTGATCGAACCTTCCGGGGCGCAGTTCACTCGCTCGACCGTCAGCCGGACCGGGGCGGGCATGGTGAGGCGGCCCGGGTGGGCGGACGGGCGGACGGGCGCAGCCGTCGGTCGGCCGAGCCGGGCGAACGGGGACCCGGGGGACCGGGTGACGGCCGCGAGATGGTCGGCGTCCTGCCCGGCTGGGCCGGTCACCCGGGCAGGGCGGCGACGCCCCCCGTCACACCTCGTCGGACGGGGCGCCCGGGCCGGGCCGGTCGTGGTGGAACGCCTGCACCGCCGCGTAGCCGGGGACGGCGGCGCCGGGGCTCGGGGCGGGGGCGCCGGCCCGGATCGCGGTGGCGCCGGCCACGGCGGCGGCCAGCGCGGTGCGGTAGAGGAGGGAGCCGAGGCTGACCCGGGAGACACCGAGGTCGGCGAGGTGCGGGACGGTCGGACCGGCCGGGCTGTAGAGGATGTTCAGCGGGACGTCGAGGGCGGCGCAGAGTTCCTCGATGACGGCCGGATCGGCGAGGCCGGGGACGAACACCCCGTCCGCACCGGCCTCCTGGTAGGCGGCGAGCCTGCGGTCGGTCTCCGGTCCCGGATCCGGCACGGCGAGCCAGTGGGTGTCGGTGCGGGCGTTGACGAAGAGGCCGGGGGCGGCGGCCTTCACCGCGGCGATCTTGGCGGCGTGCAGGGCGATGGGGGCGAGCGTGTCGTCCGCGCGGCCGTCCTCCAGGTTGATGCCGACGACTCCGGCTTCGGCCAACTCGACTGCGAGGGCTGCTACTTCCTCGGGGTCGTCGCTGAAGCCGTTCTCCACGTCGACGGAGAGCAGGTAGCGGCCGGTACGGCCGAGGCGGCGCGCCAGCCGGAGGGTCTCCCTGCGGGTGGCGGCGGCGCCGTCGGGCAGTCCGGCGGCCGCGGCGACGCCCAGGCTGGTGGTGCCGACGGCGGGGAACCCCTGCTCGGCGAGGAGGGCGGCGGAGGCGTGGTCCCAGGCGTTGGGGAGCAGCAGGGGCTCGCCCCGCCGGCGGTGGAGCGCGGCGAACGGGGTGGGCGCTGAGGCGCTCATCGGGTGGTCCTCTCGTACGGGCGGAGGTCGCCGACGGAGTCCGCGTAGTACGCGGACTCGGCGGCGTGGAAGGCGAGTCGGCGGAACGACCAGCCGGTTCCCGGGGAGTGGTCGAGCTGGTCGGGGGTGAGCGCGGCGAACCGGGCGGCCCAGATCCGGGCCAGCCGGGTGAGCCGGCTGCGGGCCTCGTCGAGGTCGGCGGCGGTGAACGGCGCGAGGTCGGCCGGGGTGGTGACGGCGGAGGCGTGCCAGTGGTCGGGCCGGGTCGGCTCGCCGGCCAGTCTCGCCTCCAACTCGGCCAGGTGGTCGAGGAGGTGGTCGGTGACCCGGCGGATCGCCTTGTGCGGGGTCCAGGTACGGCCGTCGGCGGTGACCGGGTGTCCGTCCCAGCCGGTCCAGGTCTCGGCGAGCGCGAGGACGTGGTCGACCATAGCGGGGACGAGTCCTGCGGGGTCGCGGTCGTCGGTGCGCGGGAGCTCGCCGGCGGAGGCCGAGGTGGAGGTGGGTGCGGAGGCGGAGGCGGGTGCGGGCCCGGCCGGGTCCGAGGCGCCGTGCAGGATGCCGGAGGCGATGGCCAGCGCGTGCGTGCGGCCGGGGCAGAGCCGGGGCGGGGCGCCGAAGGTCAGCGGCGGCAGTCCGGGGCGGCCCGCCTGGGCGGCGGCGACGTCGAGCACCACCTGCGCCCCGGCGGGGACCGGTACGCCGCCCACCTCGGTGTCCCGGGTGGCGTGGCGGCGCATCGCCCGGACGGGCGGGTCGTGGCGCAGCGCCGCGTCGATCGGGTCGACGGCGCTCCCGACGGCGCGGCGGGCGTGGTCGACCAGGGCGGCGGTGGCGTCGCAGGCCTGGACGAGCAGGCCGATCCGGTTGGCGGCCCGCTCCCCGTCGCCCGGCGTACCGGTCGCCGGCACATCGTCCCCGAGCACCTCACCACCGGCGGCACCGCCACCGACGGCCCCGTCCCCGACGGCCCCAGCCCCGGCGGCCCCACCACCGGCGGCCCCGTCCCCGGACCGCATCCGGGGCAGCAGCCAGGCCACCGCCGCGTCGGCCTCCGGGTCGTCCGGCTCCTCGACGAAGTACGCCCGCGCCACCACGGTGACCGCCCGTGCGACCGCCTCCGGCTCGTCCAGCCCCAGCGCCTGTGCGAGGACGCGGACCGCCCGCAGCCGGGTGTCCGGCTCGAAGCCGGCGGCGGCCGCCACCCGCAGCGCGTCCGGGTCGAGCCGGGCGAGGTCCGCCTCGACGCCCGCCCGGCGTACGGCGTGCCGCTCGCCCGCGCTGAACCGGGCCACCGTCGCGCGCAGCCAGGCCATGCCGCCGACCGCTCCGGGGGCTGCCGGTACCGGCACCAGGGCGGGGTCGGCGAGCGCGGCCGTGACGTCCTCGTACCGGTCGAACCGGACCGCGGCCGGGGTGGGCGATACGACCGGCGCGGCCGGTACCGCCTCGGCGGGGGCCCGGCCGGCGGCGACAGGCGGAGCAGCGGCAGGCGGGGGGCCGACGGGCTGAGGGCCGGCCGGCCGGCGGCCGACGGCGGGCGGTGGGGCGGCGGCACGAACGACCGGGGTACGCATGGCCCTCACGCTAGGGACGGAACGCTTCGGTGCCCGCCGAAACGTCCACGCGGCACCATGGAGCCATGTCGCTCGCCCAGCTCGCCGGACTGCTCGCCGACCCCACCCGCGCCGCGTTCTGCACCGCCCTGCTCGACGGTCGGGCCTGGACCGCCGGCGAGCTGGCCCGGTACGCGGGCGTGGCGCCGTCCACGGCGAGCGAGCACCTGTCCCGTCTCATCGCCGGCGGCCTGCTGGCCGAGGAGCGGCAGGGCCGGCACCGGTACGTCCGGCTGGCCGGCCCGGCGGTGGCCACACTGATCGAGGACCTGTCGACCTTCTCGCCCGCCGCCCCGGCGACCGCCCCGGTGCCGCGCTCCCTGCGCGAGTCCACCCGGATGAGCGCCGAGGCGCGGGCCCGGACCTGCTACGACCACCTGGCGGGCCGGCTCGGCGTGGCGGTCAGCGACGCCGTCCTGGCGCGCGGGCTGGTGACGGACGACGCCGGGCTGGCCCTCACCGAACGCGGGCGGTCGTGGCTGGCCGAGCTGGGTGTGGAGCTGCCCGCCCGGCCCGGACGCGGGGGCGGGCGCCCGGTGGTCCGCAGCTGCCTGGACTGGACGGAGCGGCGCGGTCACCTGGGCGGCGCGTTCGGGGCCGCGCTGTGCCGGACGGCGCTGGACCGGGCCTGGGTGGAGCGGATCGGCTCCGGCCGGGCGCTGCGGGTGACGCCGGACGGCGACCGGGCGCTGCGCGAGCTGCTCGGGGTGGAGTTCGAGGACCGGGAGGGCCCGCTCAGCCCATCGTCTTCGCGCCGTCCAGCGACTCCCTGATGATGTCGGCGTGCCCGGCGTGCTGCGCGGTCTCGGCGATGACGTGCAGCAGCACCCGCCGGACCGACCAGGAGGCGCCCGGCTCGAACCACGGTGCCTGGGGCAGCGGGTGGGCCGCGTCGAGGTCGGGCAGGGTGGCGACCAGTTCGTCGGTGTCGGCCGCGACCTTCGCGTACGCGGCGAGCAGCCCGGCCAGGGTCTCGCCGTCGCCCATCCTGAACTGGCCCGCCCAGTCGACCGGTTCGGCCTCCATCGCGGTCGCGCCGCCGATCGCGAACCTCATCCAGCGGGACTCCACCCCGGAGACGTGCTTGATCAGGCCGCCGAGGCACAGCTCGCTGGCCGTGGTGCGCCGGGCGGCCTGCTCGTCGGTGAGGTCCCGGACGGTGTAGCGCAGGAAGCCCCGGTGCTTGTCCAGGGTCTGCAGCAGGTCCGCGCGTTCGGTGTTCCCGCTCATTCGGCCACCATCGCGGGCATGTCGCCGACGGCCTTTCCGAGGTCGATCACGCCGAACGCCGCGCCCTGCGGGTCGCCGACCGCCGCGAACCTGCCGAACGGGCTGTCCATCGGGCCGAAGTAGAGCTTTCCGCCGCGCCCGGTGACCTTGGCGACGGTGGCGTCGCAGTCGTCCACCGCGAAGTAGACGCTGACGTAGTTGGGTGCCTCGGGCGCCAGGTCGTCCGGGCCCGCCTTCATCCGGCCGAGCGCCGGTGCCGCGCCGACCTGGAAGATCTTGTAGTCGACGTCCCCGGCCTCCATCCGCTGGACGGTGTAGGGGAAGACGGCGGGGAAGAACGCGTCGGCGCGGCCGGGCTCGCGGGTGACCAGCTCGGCCCAGGTGTAGGCGCCGGTGGCGCCCTGCTTCTCGAATCCCTCGTGGACGCCGGCCTGCCAGACACCGAAGACGACGCCGCCCGGATCCTTGGCGATCACCATCGAGCCGAAGTCGCCGACCTGCATCGGGCCCATCAGGACCTCGCCGCCGGCGGCGCGGATCCTGTCCGCCGTGGCGGCGGCGTCCGGCGAGGCGAGGTAGAGGCACCAGGCCGACTTGACCGTGTCGCCGTCCTGGCCCGGCATCGGCGGGACGATCGCGGCGACCGCCTTGCCGTCGGAGTAGGCCTGCGTGTAGTTGCCGTACTCGGACGAGGACTCGCCGAAGGTCCAGCCCAGTACGTCTCCGTAGAACGCCTTCGCGCCCTCCAGGTCGGTGAACATCGCGTCGGCCCAGCAGGGTGTTCCCTCGGGTAGCACAGGCATGGCGAAGCCTCTCGTGTGGCGCTTTGTCCCTTTTGCCACACTAGCCAGTCCCCCGGCCACCCGCGCGTCCACCGGGCCGGCCCCTCGCTCACCGGCTACGCGCACCGCCCTCGCGTGCCGCCCTCGCACCCTCCGACTCCCCGGTGGCCCCCTTCCCCTCCCCTCCACGCCCGAACGGGGACGGCGGCCCGCCGGGAACACTCCCGACGGACCGCCGCACGTCCACGTCACCCCGCCAACCGCCACCCGCTACCCGCTACCCGACCTGCGAGACCCCCGCGACCGGCAGCGGTTGCGCCCCCACCGTGCCGAACCCGGTCGGGCCCGCCGGGACGGCACCCGGGCGCGGCGCCGCCTCCGCCGCACCGGCGGCCGCCCCCGCCCCGGCCCGGGCCACCGACGCCGCCGGCCGCGCCGAGGAGGTGCCCAGCCCGGTCGGGCCGAACCACGCGAACCCGGCCCCGACGGGCTCCGGCAGCGCAGCCGCCACGTCTCCCGCAGCCGCCGCGTCTCCCACCACCGCCACGTCCCCCGCGGCCGCCTCGCCCTCCGCCTCGGCCGCTCCGTCGCCGAAGTGCCGCAGCAGGTCCTCCTCCCGGTACCGGCGGCAGTCCCGGTGCCAGATCAGGATCCCGGCCAGCCAGTTCTCCAGCTCCTTGACGTACCCGTCGAGCATCGCCCGCGCGGCCGGCTCCAGCTCGAAGTCGTCGTACAGCACCGGGAACTCGTTCGCCGCGACGTGCTGGAACTGGGCCAGCCGCGAGTGCATCAGGTCGTCGACGATCCGGACCGCCGCCGGGTAGTCGCAGTCGAAGAAGTTCTGCACCACCAGCACCGCGTTGTGCACCTCGCCCTCGAACTGCACCTCTTTCTGGTACGAGTGGAGGTCGTTCATCATGCAGGCGTAGTCGGCGGCCGCGTTCTCCAGCGAGCTCATCGGGCCGCTCTCGTAGACCCCGGCCGGGACGATCTGCCCGTGGGCCAGCCGGCAGAGGCTCATGGTGAGGTCGGAGCCGAAGGTGGCCCGGCGCATCTCCAGGTAGTCGACCGGGTCCGGGATCCGGTTCTGCGCCTGGTTGTTGAGCTCCCAGATCCAGCTCAGCGTCATCTTCTCGACGGTCGCGCGGAACTGCCGCCGGGCCTCGACCGACATCGGTCCGGTGGTCCGCGCCCAGACGTCGGCCAGCCCGCGCTCCAGCGCGTTGCCCGGCATCGGGGCCGGTTCGCCGTCGATCGGCATGAAGTCCGAGAGCCGCGCGTTGAGCGCCTTGGCCCCGGCCAGGTCGCGGGCCCGTCCGAACACCGCCGGGAAGTAGTCGTCCGCGTACGTGCCCCAGGTCAACCATGCGGAGGTGAGGTCGAGTTGGTTGGCGCTGGCGTCGGGGTGGATGCCGGCCGCGCAGAGCGGGAAGTCGTAGTCCGCGACCTTCTCGGCGGTCCAGATGCCCGAGCCGGGGACACCGGGCTGGGGCTCCAGCATGCCCATCCGACGGGCCCACTCGACCGTTTCGAGCCGCGAGAGGTCCAGGTAGGGGCTCAGCTCCACGGTGAACGGCAGCTTGAACTCCGGCAGTCGGGAGGGACCGACCTCCTGGAAGGGCACGTGGGCGTGCGAACGCGCCCGCCGCACGCCGGGATCGACGCCGCCGCGCGAACCGCCGACCGGCCCCGTCCCGGGCGACTCCAGCGAAGCGAACGGGAACCCGGCCGCCCCGGACCCCGGTGGCACGGGGGCCTGCGACGCCGGCCCGGAGCGGCTCAACGAGCCCAGCTCGTCGGCGAGATCGCGAAGCGCCCCGGAGCGCAGCACGTCCAGCGCCGACGTCCCGACCCCGCCGATCGCGAACGGGTCCCACCAGGTCGCCGTGCCGGCCGCCGCCCCGCCGCCGTTCATGTACCGGCTGGACCGCATGTGCCACTCGTGCCCGCCGGACTGCCAGTCCTGCAGGCCCTTGACGTACGCCAGCACCTTGGCGCAGCCCGCCGGGTCGAGCCCGGAGTCGGCGAACAGCTGCGGGAGTTCGGTGAACACGGTGTTCTCGAACTGCTGGAGCCGCGAGGTGAGCAGGTCGTTGACGGCCTCGGCCGCCTCCTGGGTGGTGCATTCCAGGAACTTCTCCAACACCAGGACGCCGTTGCTGAGTTCGCCCTCGTCCTCGACCTCGCGCTGGTACGAGAACAGGTCGTTGCGCAGGTGGACCCCGTCCGAGAAGGCGTCCATCAGCACCCGCAGCGGACGCGCGCCGGACACCTCCGCCGGCACCTCGGCGCCGGCCGCGTACTCGATCAGCCCGGCCGACCAGGGCGCGCCGCCGACCTTGCGGCGCATCTCGATGTACTCGACCGGGTTGGCGATCCGGCCCGCGTTGATGTTGGCGAGTTCCCAGAGCGACTCGTTGAGCAGGTTGCGGGTGCTCTCCGCGAACCGGACCCGCCAGTCCTCGCCCATCGACGGCACCGTGCGCCGCCAGAGGTCGGCGAGCCCGGCCTCGACGGGGTTGGTGGGTTCGGGCAGCGGCGCGTCCGGGTCGGCCGGCATGAAGAGCGGCAGCCGGTCGAGGTAGGCCTTGCCGCCCTCCCGGTCGTTGGTGCGCTTGTAGATCTCCAGGAAGTGGTCGTCGAAGAAGAACACCCAGACGTACCAGTCGGTGACCAGGGACAGTGCCTCGGCGGAGGCGTCGGGGTGGGTGTAGGCGCAGAGCAGTCCGTAGTCGTGGGCGTCCAGGTCGGCCCGGGTCCAGATGCCCGAACCCTCCAGCATGCCCATCTCCCGTGCCCACTCGGCGGAGTGGGCACGGGCCTGCTCCAGGTGGGGGTTGAGACGCGCCGGGTGCGGCACGTAGAAGGACGGGAGTTCGAACGGCTGTGTCACCGGGCGAGCCTTTCTGGGCGCGTCGACTAGGCCGACCGGCACGGCGAAACGGAGCTCCGCTGCACGGCACCCGCCACCCGGTCGGCTCAGCATTACCCGTCACCAACGATCTCGACCGGCGAACCGGAACAGTCATATGAGATAACCCGACCGACTCGAACACCCGCCCAAAAACCGGCCCCGCACTGGATCACCTGTACGACTGATCGGCCCCACCCCACCCTTGTGCGGACGCGGCCGCCGGTGCGGGTCAGTAGCCGATCGTGAAGCGGCGCTGGACGAAGCGGGGCAGCTCGGCCTCGTCGACGAGGGCGACGGCGGCGTCCTCCGCCGAGATGCGGCTGTGCCCGTTGGCGTCGAGGACGGGCTGGTCGCCGCCGACCCGGAAGCGGCCGGTGCGCTCGCCGGGGGCGATGGACTCCGCCGGGCTGAAGTACGTCCAGAGCCGGTTGGAGGTCCGCAGGACGTCCAGGGCGTCCCGGTGGCCGCGCACGGCGGCGGCGTAGTCCCGGGGCAGGCCGATCCCGTCGAGGGTCTCGTGCAGGAGTTCGTCCGAGTCCGCCCGGACGAGGCCAGGCTCGACCTCCAGGCTGCCGGCGCCGCCGATGACGATCAGCCGGGTGCGGGGGTGGGTCTCCAGCGCCTTCAGCAGGGCCCGGGCCGCGGTGGCGTAGGCCGAGGGGTCGGCGATCGACCGGCGCAGGGTGTCGGCCATGTCCCGGGCGGCGTTGCCGGGCTGGTAGCCGCTGATCAGCACGTCCAGCCCGGGCAGGACGGCCGCGATGCTGCCGGGGTCGAGGACGTCGACGCTCCGCCAGACGATGTTCTCCCGCTCCTCGTGGATCCAGGTGGCGTCCCGGCTGAACGCGGTGACCAGGTGCCCCCGCGCGAGGGCTTCGGCGACGACGCGACTGCCGATGGTCCCGGTGGCTCCGATGACTCCGATGTGCATGGCTCTCCCCTGTGGTCCGGCACGTCCGGCACGTCCGGTGCATCCGGCACGTCTGGCACGTCCGATGCGCCCGGTGCGTCCGGCTCTCATTCGATACGGCGTGGCGAAACTATACGGCGTGAAGTTTTGATGCGGCAATCAGAATCGTGGCGCTGTACAGTGACCGGCGTGGAGAGCGCGGAGAGCACGACGACGAGAAGCACCCGTGGGCGCCGCGAGCGGCTGCGCGCCGAGACGACGGCGGAGATCAAGGGCGTCGCGCTGACCCTGATGGCGTCGGGCGGGCCGGACGCCATCACCCTTCGGGCCATCGCCCGGGAGATGGGCATGACGGCCAACGCCATCTACGGCTACTTCGCCACCCGCGACGACCTCGTCACCGCACTGATCGACGACGTCTACACGGCCCTGGCCGACGCCGTCGACGCCGCGTGGGCCGCCACGGAGGCCGAGCAGCCGGCCACCCGGATCCGCGCCTGGGCGCACGCCTTCCGGTCATGGGCGCTGAGCAACCCCGCGGGCTTCCGGCTCATCTACGGCGATCCCGTCCCCGGCTACCGCGCCCCCGAGGGCGGCGCCGCCCCGGACGCCGCACACCGCGTCTGCACCGGACTCGCCGGCCTGGCCGACGCCGCCTGGCCGCACGCCGGGCACCTCCACGCGGACGCCGGGTTCGCCCCACCCGCCGCCGGCCCGGCCGCCCAATCGGCCACCGGCCCGGCCACCGGCCCGGCCACCGCCGACTCGACCGACACCGACTCGCCAGGCTTCGACTGGTCCGACTTCGACCCCGGTCTCCTGGCCAAGGTCCGCCCGGCCTACCCCGACCTCCCCCCGGCCGGCGTGGCACTGGCCCTGCGCATCTGGGGCTCGCTGCACGGCATGGTCTCCCTGGAGGTCTACGGCCACCTGAGCCGGCAGACCACCAGCCCCGACAAGCTCTTCGACCAGGAACTCGGCGCGCTCGTCCGCTCCTTGGGCCTGACGGCGCCGACCGGCTGACAGAGTGTCGGGTGACCGATCACCCGGACGGGCGGACACCCCCGCCCGCCGCCGACCCGTGGGGGCGTCAGCCGTGGAGTACACCGAGATCGAGCAGAAGTTCCGACTCCTCTGCACCCCAGGGGAGTTGAAGGACCGGCTCACCGCCCGCGGCGCCACCGCCGGCCGCCCGAGCCGCCAGGTCGACACCTACTACAACGCGCCGCACCGGGACTTCCTCGACAACCGGGTGGTCTCCGAGTGGCTCCGCGTCCGCGTCGAGGACGGCTCCTCCTCCCTCAACTTCAAGCGCTTCCACCCGCTCCCGGAGCCGGTCAAGACGCACTGCGACGAGTACGAGACCGCCGTCGCCGACGCCGAGGCGGTCCGCCGCCTGCTGGACGCCCTCGACTTCGCCGAACTGACCGTGGTCGACAAGACCCGCGAGGAGTGGCATGTCGACGGGGTCGCCGTCGCCTTCGACACCGTGGCCGGCCTGGGCGACTTCGTCGAGTTCGAGTTCAAGGGGGACGCCCGCACCGTCGAGGAGGCCACCGCCCGCCTGGAGGCGTTCATCGCCTCGCTCGACACCCCGCTGGGGCCCCGCATCCACCTCGGCTACCCCCACCTGACCCTCGGCCTGGAGTGAACGGCGAAGCCCCCCGCCGGATCACCCGCCGGCTTCGGGCCCGTACCACTGCGGCACCTGCCCGGCGACCTTCGCGCCGCCGAGGAATTCGAGCTCGGTGACCGGGCAGGTCGCGATCGACCCGGCGGCAGCGGCACGGCCCGGCCGAATCCCCCGTCGGATGCCTCGGGCGCGCGAGCACGCCCGTGTCGACCAGGAACGTCGCCGCGCTCACCCCCTCCTTCTCGACAGCAAAACAACTCCGCCGACGAACCATCCGCTCGCTCCGGGCAATCCACCCCTTCTGGCGTGTTGACGCCGTCGCCTCCTCCCCCGTCGAGCAGACTGGGCGGCGACCCGAGTCCATGCTCCGAGGAGGTCATCCCCATGAACGTCACCGTGCGGCTTGCCCAGCAGCCCGAGGCCGACGAACTGCTCGGGCGGAGCCCGCTCGCCGCGCTCGTCGGGATGCTGCTGGACCAGCAGGTGCCCATGGAGTGGGCGTTCGCCGGGCCGCTCACCATCGCACAGCGACTCGGGCACAAGGACCTCGACGCGCACGAGATCGCCGCGTACAACCCGGAGGCGTTCGTCGCGCTGCTGTCCGAGAAGCCGGCCGTGCACCGCTATCCGGCGGCGATGGCCAAACGCGTGCAACAGCTCTGCCAGTTCCTGGTGGCCCAGTACGACGGGGACGCCGCCGCGCTCTGGCGGAGCGCCGTGACCGGCAAGGAACTGCTCAGCCGGCTCAACGCCCTTCCCGGGTTCGGGAAACAGAAGTCGCAGATCTTCCTCGCTCTCCTCGGGAAGCAGTACGGCGTGCAGCCGGACGGCTGGCGCGAGGCCGCCGGGAGCTACGGCGAGGAGGGGGCCTTCCGCTCGGTCGCGGACATCACCGGCCCGGAGTCGCTGGAGCAGGTGCGCGCCCACAAGCAGGAGGTGAAGCGCGCCGCCAAGGAGGCCAAGGCGGCGGCCGACGCGAAGGCGAAGGTCAGGGCCTGAACGCCCGTCACCGCCGGTACCGGGCACTCGCGACGGAGTGCCGGGTACCGGCGGTGACGGAAGCTCCCACCGCGCCGCTCAGATCAGCAGCAGCGAGGCGGCGGCCGGCGCCATGTAGATCAGCGGGAAGGGGACGTGGGCGTACGAGCGGGCGCGGAGCACGGTGATCACGGCGCCGCCGAAGTAGAGCACCAGGCCGATCGCCGCCAGCACTCCGATCACCGGCACGAACAGGCCCACCAGCAGGCCCAGCGCCCCGGCGACCTTGGCCGCGCCGAGCAGGTTCCACCACGAACGGGGCACGCCGTACTCGGCGAGCGGCTCCACGACGTAGGCGGCGCGGGTGAACACCGACCAGCCCGAGAAGCCCGCCATGAGGGCGGCGACGACGGTGACGATGATGAAGGCGATGGACATCGGGGGCTCCTCGTGCGGTGGGTGTTCGCTGCGTTCTCGCTTCTCTGACCCGCCGGACCGCACACGTGTGACAGCCGCGCCGGAGAAACCTTCCCCGCCCGGCCTCGCCCCCCCCGTACGCCACCCCGCCCGGCCTCACCACCGCACCCCACCACCGCACCCCGCCACGCCCTGCCGCGCGCCACCGGGCCGCCACGCCCTACGCGCCGAGCACGCTCCGCACCCGTCGCTCGTCCACGTCGGCCAGCCAGAGGAGCACCGGCGAGATTCCCAACTCAAGTACCATCAGGGCGACTTGGAACCCGTTCGGCCGACCCTCCACTACCAGCGACAGCACCCGCCCCAGCGCGCCGAGCAGGAAGGCCCCGGTCAGCCACCGCACCGCCCGCGCCGGGACCGGCGCCTGCCTGGCGACCCAGAGCCACGCCAGCCCCCGTACCCGACGACGACGCCCGGCGGGCGGTCTCCGGCGTCCTGAAGAGCTGGCTGGTCTTCGTCCAGGTCCTCTGCGTCGACTGGCTCACCGAGGAGACCTGCACCCGCACCGAACTGCGTGACGTCTGCGTGGGCGCCGTCCTCGGCGCCCTGCGCCCCCTCCTCCCCGCCGACCCCGCCCCCGACTGGCCGCACCCCTGACGGACACACCCCTGGCGGACGCGCCCCTGGCGGACGCGCCCCCGACTGGCCGCACGTCTGACGGCCGCGCCCCTGGCTGGCCGCGCCGACCGGCCGGGGACGAAACCGGCGGACACGCCGGCGGGCCCCGGCCGCAGATCGCGACCGGAGCCCGCCGTCCACCCCGGGAACGCTCAGACCAGCACCGGCTCCCGCCCTGCCGACGCGGCGTCAGCCGACCCGGCGGCAGCCCCCGTTCCGTCCACGGCCCCCGTTCCGTCAGCGCCCCCCGCATCGACCGGCCGCCGCGCCGGCAGCGCGAACATCAGCAGGAAGACCACCACCAGCACCCCGAGCACCCACCACATCGCGTGCACGAACGCCGCCCCGAACGCGTCCCCCGCCGAGGGGGCCGCAGCCGGAATCGCACCGAAGAACGCCACCGAGACCAGTCCGAGCCCCAGTGCCAGCCCCACCTGGTTCACCGTGTTGATCAGCCCGGACGCCGAACCGGCGTGCTCCCGGGGCACCTCCGCCAGCACCGCGTCCGTGATCGGCGCGACGATCAGGCCCATCCCGGCGCCCATCACCACCAGCGGCAGCGCCATCTGCCAGGGCGCGATGCCCGTGCCGTACCGCTCGGCCTCGCCGATGTACAGCAGCACGCCCGCCGCCATCACCAGCGCCCCCGCCTGGAGCACCTTCCGCCCGAACCGCGGCACCAGCTGCTGGACCGAGACCCCGGCCGCGACCGAGACCGCGATCGAGAACGGGATGCCCGTCGCACCGGCCTTCAGCGGGCTCCAGCCGAGGCCCAGCTGCATGTAGAGCGTCCAGACCAGGAAGAAGATCCCGGAGACCACCCCGAAGGTCAGCTGCACGCCGATCCCGGCGGCGAAGCTCCTGACCCGGAACAGCGACAGCTCCACCAGCGGCGAGCCGTCCCGCCGCTCCTTCACCCGCTCGTAGGCGACGAACAGGGCGAACACCGGCACGCTCCCGGCCATCGTCAGGTGGCCCCAGAGCGGCCAGCCGGCCTCCCGGCCGTGGGTCAGCGGGTAGATCAGCATCAGCAGTGCGGCGCTGGCCAGCACCACGCCCACCAGGTCGAGCTTGAGCGCCCGTTCGGCCTTCGACTCGCCGATGAAGACCCGGCCGAGCAGCAGTCCGGCGACACCGACCGGCAGGTTGATCAGGAAGATCGGCCGCCAGCCCAGCCCGAACACGTCCCACTCCGTCAGCAGCGCGCCGATCAACGGACCGGTGACGGCGCCCAGCCCGACCACCGCGCCGAACAGGCCGAACACCTTGCCGCGCTCCTCCGCCGGGAAGGTCGCGTGGATGATCGACAGCACCTGCGGCACCATCAGCGCCGCCGTCGCACCCTGCAGGATCCGCATCGCGACCAGCATCTCGGGTCCGCCCGCCAGCCCGCAGAGCGCCGAGGCGAGCGTGAAGCCGCCCATCCCGATCAGGAACACCCGCTTCCGGCCGTGGATGTCACCCAGCCGGCCACCGGTGATCAGGCCGATCGCGAACGCCAGCGCGTACCCGCCGGTCACCCACTGCACCGCGGAGAACGACGCGCCCGTCGACTCCTGGATGCTCGGGATCGCGATGTTCACGATCGTGACGTCCACCAGGTCCATGAAGGAGGCCGTCATCACGATCGCCAGCGCGATCCACCTCCGCCGGTCCGCCGCCCGGTCCGAAACCGTCTTACCCACCGCACGCTCCTCGTCGCCGTTCCTCAGCACGGGACGACAGTAGGAGGCATCTAGGCCAGATCCTGTCCCAGACTTCCGGCACCCTGGATCCCATGACCGACACTCCGGCACGACTCCTGAGCCTGCTCTCCCTCCTCCAGACCCCGCGCGAGTGGCCCGGCAGCGAGCTGGCCGGGCGCCTCCAGGTCAGCCCGCGCACCATCCGCCGCGACATCGACCGGCTGCGCGAGCTCGGCTACCCGGTCGAGGCCACCATGGGGCCGATCGGCGGCTACCGGCTGGTCGCGGGCACCGCGATGCCGCCGCTGCTGCTGGACGACGAGGAGGCGGTGGCCATCGCCGTCGGACTCCGGGCGGCGGCCGGACACGCCGTGGTCGGCATCGAGGAGGCCTCGGTCCGCGCCCTGGGCAAGCTGCTCCAGGTGCTGCCCGGCCGCCTCCGCCACCGGGTCTCCGCCCTCGACAAGGCCACCCTCCCGCTGCTCAGCGGCGACGGACCGACCGTCGACCCGGAGGACCTCACCGTGCTCGCCAACGCGGTCGCCAACCACGAACGCCTCCGCTTCGGCTACCGGGCCGGCGACGGCGCCGAGACCCGGCGGCAGGTGGAGCCGGACCGGCTGGTCTCGGCCGGCCGCCGCTGGTACCTGGTCGGCTTCGACCTCGACCGCGCGGACTGGCGGCTCTTCCGGGTGGACCGGATCACCGACCCCTTCGCCACCGGCGCCCGGTTCACCCCCCGGCCGCTCCCCGCCGAGGACGCGGCCGCCTACGTCGCGGAGAAGCTCCGCCGCCTCGCCCCGACCTACACCCTGGACGCCACCCTGCACCTGCCCGCCGCCGACGTCGAGCGCTGGCTGAACCACAACGGCGACAGCGAGGTCGAGCCGATCGACGAGCACACCTGCCGGCTCCGTTCGCGCGCCGACTCCCTGGAGTGGCTCGCGATGCGCCTGCTCATGCTGGGCTGCGACTTCGAGGTGCACGAGCCACCCGAGATGCACGCCCACCTGCGCGCCCTCGCCGGCCGCGCCGCGCGCGCGGCCGATGCCGGGAGCTGACCTCGCCCCGGCCCCACCTCCGGAAGCCGCCCGACGCGGCGCCGAAACACCCACCCGACGCCCGCACCGACGCAGCCCCGGAGGCACGCACCGCCGCCACGCACCGACGCCACGCACCGGAGCGCGGCCCGGAACGCGGCCCGGAACGCCGAACGCCGCCGCCCGCGGTCGAACGGGCGGCGGCGTCGGCGACGGCAGTGGGCCGGGCGGGCGGGCCTCAGACCCCGTACTCGGCGGTGAGCACCGCGCGGGCCAGGGTGTGGAAGGTGATGTTGAAGCCGATCTGGGCCGGCGGGAGGTCCGCGGCGACGTCCAGGGTGTCCACGTCCAGCGCGTGCACCGCGAAGGCGTAGCGGTGGGCCGGGCCGGGCGGCGGGGCGGCGCCGTCGTACTTGTTGCCGGGGAAGTCGTTGCGGCCGTGGAAGGAGCGCTCGCCCGGCAGGTCGGCGTCGGAGGCGCCGGCGCCGCGCGGCAGGCCGGCCGCGTCGGCGGGCAGGTCGAGGGCCAGCCAGTGCCACCAGCCGGAGCCGGTCGGGGCGTCCGGGTCGTAGCAGGTGACGGCGATGGAGCGGGTGCCCTCGGGCAGGCCGGACCAGGCCAGCTGCGGCGAGAGGTTGGCCCCGGCGTGGATGAACTCCTCGGCCAGCGTGCCGCCTTCGGTGATGTCCTCGCTGGTCAGCTCGAAGGACGGGACCTGCGGCAGGAACTCGTACGGGAGCGGCGGACGGACGCTCATGGGGAGGATCACCTCTCGACGGGTCGGCAACGGCCCCGGGTCAGGCCCGGGTTGATCGACACGATTCACCTTAGTGGGGTGACCGATCCCGTGGCCCGGCTCTACAGTCGGTTCCATGGCCCCCCGATTCGCCCGTCTGCTCCGCGACTCCCGCCTCGCGCTGTTCACGATGCTCGGCGTGCTGGCCGTCATCTGGGCGGTCCAGGTGGCGAACCGGCTCGACGACTACCGGCTCTCCTACGAGTACGGCATGAGCTCCGGGCGGCTGGACGAGCTGCCCGACATGTTCACCATGCCCCTGCTGCACTTCGGCTGGGACCACATCCAGGCCAACTCCTGGCCGCTGTTCGCCTTCGGCTTCCTCGCCGCGTACCGGGGCATCAAGCGGTTCCTGCTCGCGACGCTGCTGATCGTGGTCGCGGGCGGGCTCTCCGTCTGGCTCTTCGAGCGCCCGGACGCCGTGACGGCCGGTGCCAGCGGCCTGGTCTACGGGTACTTCGGCTACGTGGCGCTGCGCGGGATCTTCGACCGCAACCTGGTGGACACGGCCATCGGCGTGGTCGTCGGCGCGCTGTACTCGTACCTCCTGCTGGGCGTCCTGCCGACTGCCCAGGGCGTCAGCTGGCTGGGCCACCTCGGCGGGCTGGTCGGCGGACTGGCCGGCGCCTGGCTGCTGCGCGACCGCACGCCGAAGCCCCGGCCCGGCGCCCCGGCGAGCGCACCCGCGACCGCCGGCCCCGGCACGGCCCTGCTCAAGGAACTCGACGACCTGGGCATCTGAGGACCGGCGTGCCCCGCGGACCGGGTCGGACGTGCCCCGCGCGCCCGAACGGGCAGGTCAGGTATAGACCATTCCCGCCCCTGCGGTTAGCGTGAGTACGCACCTCGCCCCCTGCTCCGGAGCCGCACCGTGGAGTCGTCCGTCCTCGCCTTCGCCACCGATCTGATCGACGAGGGGGCCGACACCTTCTTCGGCAACCTCACCGACCGGGCCGGGGTCGGCGGCGTCACCCTCGCCTCGGTCTACCACGAGGCCCGCGACGTCTTCCCGCACAACCCGCACCGGGTGATCCGCTACCTGGAGCCGGGCGCCGCCTACTTCCGCCCCGACCCGGCGCTCTGGTCCGGCAGGCGGCTGCGGCCCGTACCGTCCACCGCGATCGGCGACCGCGACCCGTTCGCCGAGGCCGCCGCCGAGGCCGGCCGCCGGGGCATGAAGCTCCACGCCTGGACGGTCTTCTGCCACAACGACCGCCTCGGCTTCGAGTACCCGGACTGCGCGCCGGCCAACGCCTTCGGCGACCGCCACCTCACCGAGCTCTGTCCGGCCAACCCGGAGGTCCGCGCGTACGCCCTCACCCTGGTGGCCGAGCTGGCCCGGTACGGGGTGGACGCGATCCGGGCCGAGTCGCTGCACTTCCACGGCCTGCGCCACGGCTACCACCACGAGCGCTACTTCGAGGAGCTGGGCCCGGCCGCCGAGGCGCTGCTCGGCCTCTGCTTCTGCGACCACTGCCGCGCCGCCGCCGTCCGCGCGGGCGTGCCCGCCGACGAGGTGGCCGGGGCGGTCCGGACCGAGCTGCGCCGCCGGCTGGCCGACGACGCGGCCGCCGCCGAGCCGGCCGCGCTGGACGAGCTCGCCGGCGGCGCCGTCGCCGCCTACGTGGACGCCTCCGCGGCGACGGTGACCTCGCTGGCCGCCGAGGTCGCCGAGGCGGCGCGGCAGCACGGCATGCGGCTGAGCTTCATGGACGGCGGCGGGCCGGGCACCGGCTGGCTCTCCGGCATCGACCTGCCGGGTCTGGCCAAGGCGGCCCACCAGATCGAGACGCTCGGCTACGCGCGCACCCCGGAGGCGGTCCGGGAGAAGATCGCCGCCTTCGCCCTGCACGGGGTGCGTCCGCAGGACATGGCGGTGATCCTGCGGCCGATGGCCTCGGACTGCGACGGCCCGGCGAACCTCGCGGCCAAGATCTCCGTCCTGCGCGAGCTGGGTGTGCCGGAGGTCGAGTTCTACAACTACGGGCTGATGCGGCTCTCCTCCCTCGACCGGATCGGCGCCGCGCTCGCCTGATCCCCGGAGGCCCCCGCCCCTCCGGGGCCGAAGGGGGACCGGAACGGGAACGGGAGGTCGCCGGCTACCGGTGGAGCGTCAGCTCGCCGACCCCGCGCAGGGTCGCCGACCGCCCGATCTCGGCCGCCCGGGTCCACCTCGGCGCCCGACCCGCCCGGTAACGGGTCCCGCTCCGGGCCGCGGCCGGCAGCACCGGACGGCCCCGGGACCGGCTCACCTGCGCCGCCGGGACGTCCCGAACAGGCTCCGGGAGATCTCCCGCCCGAGCTGCGTCCCGGCGGACCGGGCGAAGGACTTGAGCGCCGGGTTGCTCAGCAGCGACCCGAGCAGCCCGCCGCCCTCCTTCTCCCGGCCGCCCTCCCGGCCGCCCTCCCGCGCCCCCCGCGACTCCCGCCGCGGCTCCTCCCCCGCACCCGCGCCCTGCCCCGGACCCTGCCCCGGACTCGACCCCTGTCCCGTCCCCGGCACCGGCTCCGCCTCCGGCCGGGCCGCCCGCGCCGCCAGCTTCTCGTACGCCGACTCCCGGTCGACCGCGTCCCGGTACGCCGCGGCCAGCGGCGAACCGTCCACCGCCGCCGCCAGCGCCGCAGGCTCGATCGGCCCCATCAGCGACTGCGGCGCCCGCAGCCGCGTCGCCGCGACCGGCGTCGGCGCACCCTTCTCGGAGAGCACCGTGACCACCGCCTCGCCCGTCCCGAGCGAGGTCAGCACCTCCCCCAGGTCGTACGCCGGCGATTTGGGGAAGGTCGAGACGGTCGCCTTGAGCGCCTTCGCGTCGTCCGGGGTGAAGGCCCGCAGCGCGTGCTGAACCCGGTTGCCCAGCTGCGCCAGGACGTCCGCCGGCACGTCCTTCGGCGTCTGGGTGACGAAGAAGATGCCGACCCCCTTCGACCGGATCAGCCGCACGGTCTGGGTGATCGCCTCCAGGAACGACTTGGACGCGCCCTTGAACAGCAGGTGCGCCTCGTCGAAGAAGAAGACCAGCTTGGGCCGGTCGAGGTCGCCCACCTCGGGCAGCTCCTGGTAGAGGTCGGCCAGCAGCCACATCAGGAAGGTCGAGAAGAGCCGCGGCCGGTCCTGCACCGCCGGCAGCTCCAGCACCGACACCGTGCCCCGGCCGTCCGCCGCCGTCCGCAGCAGCTCGGCGGTGTCGAACTCCGGCTCGCCGAAGAACGCGCCGGCGCCCTCGTTCTCCAGCATGGTCAGCGAACGCAGGATCACCCCGGCGGTGGCGGCGGAGAGCCCGCCGATCCCCTTCAGCTCCTCCCTGCCCTCGGGCGAGGCGAGGAAGGTGATCACCGCCGTGAGGTCCTTGAGGTCGTACAGCTCCAGGCCGTTCCGGTCGGCGTAGTGGAAGACCAGGCCGAGTGAGGACTCCTGGGTCTCGTTCAGGTCCAGCACCTTGGACAGCAGCAGCGGGCCGAAGCTGGTCACCGTGGCCCGGACCGGGATGCCGGTGCCGAGGCCGCCGAGCGCGTAGAACTCGGCCGGGCAGCCCCGCGCCCGCCAGTCCTGCCCGACCTCGGCGGCCCGGGCGGCGGTCCGCTCGCCGGGCGTGCCGGGCGCGGCCACGCCGGACACGTCGCCCTTGATGTCGGCGAGGAAGACCGGCACCCCCTGGGCGGAGAGCTGTTCGGCGATCAGCTGGAGGGTCTTGGTCTTGCCGGTGCCGGTGGCGCCCGCCACCAGCCCGTGCCGGTTGAGCACCCCGAGCGGCACCCGCACCTGGGCGTCCGGGTAGGCCGTGCCGTCCAGCAGCACCGCGCCGAGGTCGAGCGCGGGTCCGGTGAAGGCGTAGCCGTCGGCGATCTCCCGGACCGCGGCCGGCACGACACCGCCGGACGACGCGCCGGCGGACCCACCGGATGTCCCACCGGATGTCCCACCGGATGTCCCACCGGACGACCCAGCGGAGGACGCGGAGGGCCCGCCGCCCGGGGACACGCCGGTGGAGGACGGCGGCGAAGAAGGCGGCTCGGCAGGGGACATCGGGCACACTCCAGGGCAGAACAGCGGATGGACCTTCGCGACATTTCCCATGAAACAGCCGCAATCCGCCGCCCGCAGCTCGCACCCGAGCGCGTGGCGGCGCCGCGGCTGCTGCGCCATCCGCCGCCCAAACGGTAGGCTTTCCGTGTGATCTTCAAGCGCATCGGCAATGGGCGGCCGTACCCGGATCACGGCCGTACCAGCACCCGCCAGTGGGCGGACGTCGCCCCGCGCCCGGTGCGACTCGACCAGTTGGTGACCACCAAGGGCCAGCTGGACCTGGAGACCCTCCTCGCGGAGGACTCCACCTTCTACGGGGACCTCTTCGCGCACGTCGTGAAGTGGCACGGCGACCTGTACCTGGAGGACGGGCTGCACCGCGCGGTCCGCGCCGCGCTGCAGCAGCGCCAGGTGCTGCACGCCCGTGTCCTCGAAATGGAATGACGGACCGGCCGCCGGCGGACTAGTCGGGCCAGCCGGCCCTCCACGCGACGTCGGACCGCCCTCCGGTCACCACCGGAGGGCGGTCCGTTCGTACCCGGGTACACCCTTTCGGGTGCCGGGGTACTCCAGATGATGATCGTTTAGTACCTTCGCAGCCGTACGGCACTAATCTGCTGACTACGGCCGCGGCCCCGTTCCGACACCGCGCCCCGGCCGGCCCGTCACCCGATCCCCGCCCTGGTACGAGGGGGAGACAAACCGTGAGCATGTTGACTCCCCAAGGCCTGAAGGGGAAGCAGTACCGCATCACCGGCAACGCCTATCCGCGGCTGGGCCGACCGCCGAAGAAGAGCCGCAAGGTGTTCGCCCTGATCGGCGCGCTGCTCGCGCTCGCGCTGATCGGCCTCGGCGGCGTCCAGCTCTGGGACATCTTCAGCGGCAAGGGCAAGCACGCCTCGGCCCAGGCCTGCGCCACCCCCTCCGGCAAGCCACTGGCCGCACCCGCCCCGGACGCCTCGCCGACCGCGCCGGGAACGCCCGGCGCCCCCGTCGACCCGCACGCGATCCCGCAGCCGGCCGCGGTCACCGTGAACGTCTACAACGCCACCGCCAAGGCGGGGCTGGCCGCCCGGACCGCCGAGGAGCTGAAGAAACGCGGCTTCACCATCGGCAAGGTCGGCAACGCGCCCGCCGAGCTGGACAAGAAGGTGCCCGGCACCGCCCAGGTGATCGCCGGCCCGGCCGGCGCCGGGGCGTCCACCCTGGTCGGATCGGTGATCGCCGGTGCCACCAGCACGGCCGACGCCCGCACCGACGGCACCGTGGACTTCGTGATCGGCGACAGCTACAACGCGCTGCTCGACGAGACCCAGGCCGCCGCCGCGCTGGCCCTCGCCACCAAGCCCACGCCCGCCCCGAGCACCACCGGCAGCTGCTGAGCCGCCGGCCCGGACAGCGGACGACGAGAGCCCCCCGGCACCGTGCCGGGGGGCTCTCCTCACGTACGGGGTACTCAGCCGGCCGTGCCGTACAGCCGGTCGCCGGCGTCGCCGAGGCCCGGGACGATGTAGCCGTTCTCGTTCAGCCGCTCGTCGACGGCGGCGGTGACGACGGTGACCGGCAGGCCCGCCAGCTCCTTCTCCATCACCGCGACGCCCTCGGGGGCGGCCAGCAGCACCACGGCGGTGACGTCGGTGGCGCCGCGCTCGATCAGCATCCGGATCGCCGCGACCAGCGTGCCGCCGGTGGCCAGCATCGGGTCGAGCACGTAGACCTGGCGGCCGGAGAGGTCGTCCGGCATCCGGGTGGCGTACGTGGAGGCCTCCAGGGTCTCCTCGTTGCGCACCATGCCGAGGAAGCCGACCTCGGCGGTCGGCAGCAGCCGGGTCATGCCGTCCAGCATGCCGAGGCCGGCCCGGAGGATCGGCACCACCAGCGGGCGCGGGTAGGACAGCCGGGTGCCGGTGGTCACCGCCACCGGGGTGGTGATCTCGACCTCGTCGGTGCGGACGTCCCGGGTGGCCTCGTACGCGAGGAGGGTCACCAGCTCGTCGGTCAGGCGACGGAAGGTCGGCGAGTCGGTGCGCTCGTCGCGCAGGGTGGAGAGCTTGTGGGCGACCAGGGGGTGGTCGACGACGTGGATCCGCATGCATCGAGGTTAGCCCGCGCCCGGACGCCCGTACGACACACCGTGCCAGGCGCGGGCGCGCCGCACCCGGTCCGTCCCCCACTCGGCCGTGACACGCCGTGACGCACCGAGAACGTCCGGACGGACCCGCCTCCTGTGGTATCAACCGGGCCGATCTGGGAAAGTCACGTCTTATGACGAGCAACCCGAACAGCGGGGACGGCTCGGCGGACGAGGCCGCGACCTCGTCGGGCGGCCGTTTCAGCCCGCCTCCGGACCACCCGGAGACCGAGGCGGAACGCCGCAAGCGGCGTGCCGTCTTCCTGCGCGAGCTCACCGAGGCGCGCGAACTGCGCGAGCGGGTCCAGCCCCGCCGGACCAAGGAGCGTCGGATGCGCGAGGCGATGCGGATGCGAACCTTCCGGATCTGACAAGCCCTCCACGGCTTCTCCACACTCCTCCTCCCGCCCCGTCGCCCGTTCGCCGTCCGGCAGCCAACCCTTCCGACACGACCTGCAAAGACGCGCTGCAGAACACCCCCCGCAGAGCCGGGCTTTCTGTCACGATTCCGATGGGACGGTCCGAACAGCGGACCGCCTCTGGCGCGGGGGCGGCCAGTTCCGCGTTGCCCGAGAGCGCCGACAGCCGAGACCGAGATCTTGGGAGTGTCCCTGGTGGCGTACTTCGCTGCAGTGCTTGCTCGCACCGAGGACGGGTGGGATGTGAGCGAGACGGAACTCGACGCCGTCGAAACCCTCGCCGATCTGGCCGACCTGGCCCGCGAGGCGACCCAGGACGACGACAGCGTCCTGGTCTTCATCGAACAGGAGGACGCCTGGTTCGCCATCGTCCGGGTGGACGGCGAGGAGGACCCGCGGATCTTCGTGTCGGACGGCGCCGCCGCCGCCCGCAGCTCCTACGGCTCCGTCCTCACCGACGAGCTGGTCGACCAGGCCGGGGAGAGCGAGTTCGGCGACCTCGACAACCTGGTCGCCGAGCTGGAGGAGGACGCGGAGGCCGAGGAGCAGGACGACGACGAGGAGGCCGGCGTCCGCGGCGGCGTCCCGGTCGGCCCGCTCGGCGACGCCCACCTGCTGACCGAGTTCGGCCTCGCCGCGGACGACCTGCTCGCCCTCAGCGGCGAGGGCGCGGTGCCGGGCGACGCCCTGGAGGAGATCGCCGAGGCGCTCGGCTGCGGCGAGGTCCTGGAGGCGGTCCGGTAACGGTCCGTGTCCGCCGCCCGGACGGCCGGACGGCCGCCATGCCCGACACTGGATGCCATGCAGTCCGCCCGCCCGATCCCGCCGCTGCCCGCCCCGCTCCGCCCCGACCCGGTCCGTGACCGCTGGGCGGCGCCGATGCGCCTCGCCATCGCCGAGGCCGCGCTGGCGCCGGCCACCGGAGACGTCCCGGTCGGGGCGCTCGTCCTCGACCCCGGGGGCGAGGTCCTCGGCCGCGGCCACAACGAGCGCGAGGCCGTCGGCGACCCGACCGGCCACGCCGAGGTCGTCGCCATCCGCCAGGCCGCCGGGAAGCTCGGGGAGTGGCGCCTCGCCGGCTGCACCCTGGTCGTCACCCTGGAGCCCTGCACCATGTGCGCGGGCGCGATCGTGCTCTCCCGGATCGACCGCGTGGTCTACGGCGCCCTCGACGAGAAGGCCGGCGCGGCCGGCTCCCTCTTCGACGTGATGCGCGACCGCCGGCTCAACCACCGCCCCGAGGTGATCCCGGGGGTCCTCGCCGACGAGTGCGGCGCGCAGCTCCGCGCCTTCTTCGACGGCCACCGCTAGAACCACCGCCGGACCCCCGCCAAACCGCCGCCGGGCACCCCGACGGACGCCCCCGCGCACCGCGCGCGCGGACCGCCGCCGACCCTCCCCCGATACGGATTTCGTGACGGCGCCACCCGTCCGGTAGAGTTCCCCTCGGTAGCGTGTCCGAGCGGCCAAAGGAGCACGCCTCGAAAGCGTGTGTGGGGGCAACTTCACCGTGGGTTCGAATCCCACCGCTACCGCCAGAAAGCCCGAGGGCCCGTCCGGAAGTCCGGACGGGCCCTCGGCGTTTCCGCGCACCCTCATACGCGGAAAGGGCTCCGCACCCGGGGGCCGATGACCACCAACGCCCGGTCGAGTACGGAGCCTGGAAGGGGGGAGCGGCTCGGGGGGACTGACCGCTCCCCCGGCGGAGTCCCACAACCGGGAGTCGCTTCGGGGGGAAGTCGCGACACCCGGTCCCACAGCGGGGAGCTCCGGATCCACGCACCGGGGATTCCTGCCAGATCCTCGGTACGTCAACCATCCTGCCGCCCGATCCGCGGGCGGGCATCCGGAGAAAGGCCCCAGTCGCGGGGACCTTCGTCCCGCCGGGTGAACGCGTCGCACACCTGATAGGCCGTCCGGGTGGATAAGCTGCCCACTGCAGAGGACCGCTCGGGGACCGGATGGCGGCGGCCCACAGCAGGGAGGAAGGTCACCGGATGGCGCAGGCGAAGAAGATCGGAATGGTCCTCCTGCTCATCTTCGTGCTCTACACGATCATCACCTCGCCGGCCCGCGCCGCCGAGCTGGTCCAGTTGGGCTTCGAAGGCATCTCGAACGCCGCCAAGGCGATCGGCACCTTCATGACGGGGCTGGTGAAGTAGCCGCGGCCCCACCGGCTACGGTGGGCCCCGACCTCCACCCCCGTCCGCGAGGAGCGGCATCGTGATCCGGCACCTGGTCCTGTTCAAGCTCAACGAAGGCGTCGGCAAGGACGACGCGCGCGCGATCGCCGGCGCCGCGGCCTTCGCCGAGCTCGGTCCGGTCGTCCCCGAGCTCCGCGAGTGGGAGTGCGGCTGGAACACCACCGAGCGCGACATCGCCTACGACTACGCGATCAACAGCCTCGTCGAGGACCGCGAGGCCCTGCAGGCGTACCTCACCCACCCGGCCCACCAGGCCGCGGCCGGGCAGTGGCGCGAGTTCGCCACCTGGGTGATCGCCGACATCGAGGTCTGAGCCCGGAGGACCGTCCGGACGCGCCCCCGGCGCGTCCCCCGGACGGCCGCGGCGCCCCGCCCGGAGCCCGGGCGGGGCGCCTTGCTCTGTCCCGGAACGATCCCCTCGCCGAGCCTCCGGCGGGCCCGGTGAAGCCCCAGCACAGCACCAACACACCTCCACGCGGTACTTGCCCGACGTGCGCCCGCCTTGTGATGCTATGACCGGTTTTGCCGGACATCGCGAGGTGGTGCACGAAACCCGACGACACCCGGTCCACAGGTCTCACCGTTGTCGACTTTGGGAAGGGTGACGTGCCCGTGCGGACACCAGGGAGCGCGCCGGACGACGAAGTACTGGCCTCCGTGATCAGCCCCGCCGGCGAGCTCCGGCCCGACGGCCTGCGCGGCCCCGGCGGCCGACCGGCGGTGGACGTCCGGACCCTGACCCGGGTGCTCTTCGAGCGGCTCGCCGAACTGCCCCCGGACGCCCCCGAGCGGGAGCGGGTGCGGGCCGCGCTGATCGAGGTCAACATCCCGCTGGTCCGGTACGCCGCCACCCGCTTCCGCAGCCGCAGCGAGCCGATGGAGGACGTCGTCCAGGTCGGCACGATCGGCCTGATCAACGCCATCGACCGGTTCGACCCCACCCGGGGGGTGCAGTTCCCGACCTACGCGCTGCCGACCATCCTCGGCGAGATCAAGCGCTACTTCCGGGACAACGTCCGCACCATGCACGTCCCGCGCCGGCTCCAGGAGCTCTGGGTCCAGGTCAGCGGCGCGATGGAGGAACTGACGGTGACGCACGGCCGGGCCCCCAAGGTGCCGGAGATCGCCGCCAGCCTGCGCATCCCCGAGGAGGACGTCCGGGCCTGCCTGGATGCCGGCCGGGCGTACAACGCGGCCTCCCTGGAGGCCGCGCAGGAGCACGAGGGCGGGCTGGCCCTGCTCGACCGGCTCGGCTACGAGGACTCGGCGCTGGCCGAGGTGGAGCACCGTGACATGGTCCGCCACCTGCTGGTGCAGCTGCCCGAGCGGGAGCGACGGATCGTCATGCTGCGGTTCTTCGCCAACCTGACGCAGTCGCAGATCAGCACCGAGCTTGGGATGTCCCAGATGCACGTGTCCCGGCTGCTCTCCCGGATCCTGACCAGGCTTCGGACCGGCAACTCCTGGGAAGACTGACCGTCACAATCCCCGGCAGAACGGGGCGAAGCGCCGCGCAACGGCAGGATCGCTCCGCGTTACCGGCGCGTGACGTCTTGCGACCCCCTGGTTTGCCGGAGACCGTGTTCCGGTATGGAGGGGGAGGACCCCGCTCGGGAACCGCCGGGCCGGGGCGCCCGTTCAACTGTCAGTCACAAGGGGGTGGGTGCATGTCCGGAGAGCTGGGCACTGCGGAGATCCACGCTGGTCAGGCCCAGGGCGCGACGGTCGCCGTCGACCGGTTCCCGTTCCGGCGGGACCCGGCAGCGCCGCCCGGCGCCGAAGCGCCGCCGCCCCCCGGCGGGGCGGGACCGGCGACGCCCGCGGAGGCCGCCACCGGAGCCGTTGCGCAGGAGGCCCCGGATCCGGCCGCGGAGGCCGCCACGGCCCAGTCCGGCTCCGGGCTGGACACCCGGACGCTCTCCCGCTCGCTGTTCCTGCGGCTGGCCGCCCTGGAGCCCGGCAGCACCGAGCACACCTACGTCCGCGACACCCTGATCGAGCTCAACCTGCCGCTGGTCCGGTACGCCTCGGCCCGGTTCCGCAGCCGCAACGAGCCGATGGAGGACATCGTCCAGGTCGGCACGATCGGCCTGATCAAGGCGATCGACCGGTTCGACCCGGAGCGCGGGGTCGAGTTCCCGACCTTCGCGATGCCGACGGTGGTCGGTGAGATCAAGCGCTTCTTCCGGGACACCAGCTGGTCGGTCCGGGTGCCCCGGCGGCTCCAGGAGCTGCGGCTCGCGCTCACCAAGGCCGGCGACGAGCTCTCCCAGCGGCTGGACCGCTCCCCCACCGTGGCCGAGCTGGCCGCCTGCCTCGGCGTCAGCGAGGAGGACGTGGTCGAGGGCCTCGCGGTCGGCAACGCGTACACCGCCAGCTCGCTGGACTCCAGCCCGGGCGAGGAGGACGGCGACGGGCCGCTGGCCGAGCGGCTCGGCTACGAGGACCTCGCGCTGGAGGGCGTGGAGTACCGGGAGTCGCTCAAGCCGCTGCTGGCCAAGCTGCCGGCGCGCGAGCGCCGGATCATCATGCTGAGGTTCTTCGGCAACCTCACCCAGTCGCAGATCGGCGAGGAGATCGGCATCTCCCAGATGCACGTCTCCCGGCTGCTGACCAAGACCCTCACCCAGCTCCGCGAGGGCCTGATCAGCGAGGGGTGACACCGGCTCCCGGCGCGGCGGCGCGGCCGACGGCCCCGCCGGGCGCCCGGGCCGTCGGCCGCGCCCTACGGCTCCAGCAGGTTGACCCGCAGACCGGCCAGCACCTCGTCGTCCAGCCCGAGGCCGTCCGCCCAGAACGCCTCGAAGCCGGACCAGCCGGCCTCGACCTCCTCGAACGCCGCGTCCAGGTAGCCGCGCTCGGCCCGGAAGACCGGCAGCAACAGCTCGGGCTCGCTCATCAGCCCGCGGGCGCGGAAGCCCTCCACGATCGAGGTGACGATCGCGGCCGAGCGCTCGTTGGTGAGCAGGTAGTCGGCGTAGACCGTCTCCCGGTCCACGCCGAGCGCCGTGAGCAGCACCGCCGCCGTCCAGCCGGTGCGGTCCTTTCCGGCCGAACAGTGGAAGAGCAGCGGCGCGCCGTCCGGTGCGGCCAGCAGGCGCAGGACGGCAGCGAATCGTTCGCGGGCGATCCGGTCGGTGACGAACCAGCGGTAGAGGCCGGTCATCATCGCGCCCGCCCGGCCGTCACCGAGCAGGGCGCGCTGCTTCTCCGGACTGCGATCGGCGAGCGCTTCGCGCAGTGCCGCGTAAATGTCGAAGTCGACGGCGAAAACCGGCAGGTGATGGAGGGTCATACCGTCGGGGGCGGCGCGTTCCACCATGATCGGAGTGGCCGAGCACTCGGTCGCGGAGATCACCGCGACCGGCAGGCCGGGGACCCGGTCGGGGCCCGCCTCGCGGACCTCCTCCAGGCTGCGCAGGTCGACGACCTGCCGCAGGCCCAGCCCGGCCAGCAGGCCCAGGTCCTCGCCGGTGAGCCGGTTGAGGCCGTCGCTGCGCAGTGCGACACCGGACCGGAGCACCCGGCCGTCGACCGTCGGGTAGCCGCCGAGGTCGCGGGCGTTGACCGCGCCGAGCAGGCCGAGGCTGCGGGCGGCCGGGAAAACGACGGTCTCGGTCTGCTGCTCGGTCACGCGGCGGCCTCCATTGGATATTCGGACGGTGACGTGGCACAACCCTGCGCGATATTGCATGAACCTGCCCACTGAAACGCCAGGACGTGCGAGAGTGTGACGCGCAACGCCGCCAGTGTAGGGTCCCCCTCGCCCGCCCGGACGGCACGGTGGGTGAGCAGCGGTAACGCTCAGGCTCCGGGTTTTAATTTTTAATTGATTATTTGCGCAGCCGGTGCGGTTCCGGCCACAATCAGCGCTTTCATGGCCCAACCATGAACGTTGGTAACAGATTCGCTGCACTCCTGCCCATTTGGTCCCACCTGGAACGGAGTCTCCACCAGGATGGGCGCCGGGCAGCCTGCTGCCCGCGAACAGCGACAGGGCAGGTGAGCGCCGAGCAGCGGAGCGCCCTGCCCAGGGGAGGAAAGACAACATGGGTCGAGCGACCCGAAGAGTTGCCGCCTGCGCGGCAGCCGTTCTGCTGGCCGGTGGCCTGCAGTCGTCCCTCGCGCACGGTGCCACCACCACGCCCCGGATCGACCTCACGGTCCTGGTCATCAGTGACGGCGGTCCGGCGACGGCGGCGATCGCCGCCGAGCTCAAGAGCCAGGGCACCCCGTACAAGCTCGTCGATCTCAACGACGCCAACCGCCCGGTGATCGACGCCGCCTTCCTCAGCGACACGCTGAACGGGCAGCCGCGCGGCAAGTACCAGGGCATCGTCCTGCCCAACGACAACCCGTTCGCGGCCGGCTCCGCCGAGATGACCGCGATCGCCGCGTACGAGGCGGCGTTCAACGTCCGCCAGGTCGACGCCTACACCTACGCCCGGCCCGAGGTCGGCCTGAACTGGGCCGTCGACCCGGGTTACATGGGCACCCTCGACGGCCACCAGGGACAGGTCACCGCGGCCGGTCTGAGCGGGCCGTTCGGGTACCTCAAGGGCTCCGTCCCGTTCGAGGACAACGACCCGGCCGTCTCCGAGAGCTACGGCTACCTGGCCACCCCGCTGGCCACGCTGCCCGCCGGAGCGAGCTTCACCCCGCTCGTCGAGGTGCCGATCCCCGGCAGCACCGCCAAGGGCTCGCTGGTCGGCGAGTACAGCCACGACGGCCGCAAGGAGCTGGTCGTCACCTTCGTCTACAACCAGTACCAGCAGCAGTACCGCCTGCTGGCCCGCGGCATAGTCGACTGGATAACCCAGGGCGTCCACCTCGGCTACGACCGCAACTACTTCGCGGCCCACGTCGACGACGTCTTCCTCGCCGACGACCGCTGGGACACCGTCCTGAAGTGCACCCCCGGTGACGTCACCTGCCCGCCCGGCACCCCCGAGACGGCCAACCCGATCCGGATGTCGGTCGCCGACGCGCAGTACGCCAAGCAGTGGCAGACCGCCAACAACTTCACCATGGACATGGTGTTCAACGGCGGCGGCAGCGAGGACTGGAAGGCCGACCACGAGACCACCACCGACCCGGTGGTGGACCAGATGATCGCCGACCAGACCAGCTACCGGTGGGTCAACCACACCTACACCCACCCGTACCTGGGCTGCCTCCAGGACGTGTCGGTGGTCCCGTGGAAGTGCACCAAGGACGGCGCGGGCAACACCGTCTGGATCGACCAGGCGACCATCAACGCCCAGGTCAAGAACAACCTCGACTGGGCCGCGGCGCGCAACCTCACGCTGGACAAGACGGAGCTCGTCACCGGCGAGCACTCCGGCCTGCTGACCGCCCCGCAGGAGACCAGCGACAACCCCTTCCTGGCGCCCGCACTGGCCGCCAACGGGGTCAAGTGGACCGCCAGCGACGCGTCCCGCGAGGCCGCCCAGCGGTCCATCGGCTCGGGCGTGCTGACCGTCCCGCGCTACCCGATGAACGTCTTCTACAACGCCGGCACGGCGAAGGAGCAGACGGACGAGTACAACTGGATCTACACCAGCGCGGCCAACGGTGGCAGCGGCGTCTGCGAGAACAACGCCAACTCCACCTGCCTGCCGACGCCGCTGGACGTGAACACCGGCTACCTCTCGTACATCGTTCCGCTGGAGGCCCGGATCGACCTCGGCCACGTGCTGAGCAACGACCCGCGGCCGCACTTCATCCACCAGTCGAACCTGGCCGAGGACCGGATCGTCTACCCGGTGCTGGAGCGGATCCTCTCCACCTACCGCTCGCTGCACGCGGACAACACCCCGATCGTGAACCTGGCGCAGAAGGACCTCGGCGTCGAGTTCCAGCGCCGCGCGGCCTGGAACACGGCGATCACCGCCGGCCAGGTCACCGCCTACCGGGTCGGCGACACCGTCACGGTCAACGCCCCGGCCGGCGTCCAGGTCCAGGCGACCGTGCCGACCGGCACCGTCCAGAAGCTCGCGATCGGCACCGCCGCGTTCGGCACCGCCTACGCCGGCGCGCTCTCCGGCTGGGTCAAGCCCGGCCAGCTGCAGAGCGGCGTCCAGCTGAAGCTGCCGGCCGCCGCCACCCCGGCCTCGGCTCCTGCCGCCGCTCCCGGCGTCGCCGCCAAGTCGGTCACCGCACCGGCCCCGAGCGACACCAAGATCGTCCCGCAGGGCACGGCGGACGCCGTCCCGGCCGGCCCGGGCGACACCGACCGCACCGACGCGCCGACCCTGGTCCCCGGAAGCGGGGCCCCGGTGGCCGGCAAGGGCGCGGCCACTGGTACCACTGCTGGTAGCACGACCGGTACCGCCGGGAAGGCAGCCGGCAAGGGCACCACCCAGCAGCACGGCAAGGCCTCCGGGGGGAAGGCCGAACCCGCCAAGAAGACCGCCGGCCAGTCCGGCACCCGCTAGACAGGTGACCCGGTGGCGGGCCGGTCCTCCCGGCCCGCCACCGGAACCACCCGACCCGGCCACCACGGCCGGGTGCTTGACGCAAGAACAGGAGGGGGGACAGAGATGCGCGTCACCCTGCTCACCGAGGGGACGTACCCGCACCAGCACGGTGGTGTCAGCGTCTGGTGCGACCAGCTCGTCCAGGGCATGCCGGACGTCGACTTCGACATCATCGCCGTCACCGGAACCGGCCACGAGCCACTGGCCTGGGAGCTGCCCGCCAACGTGCGGTCCGTCACCACGGCACCGCTCTGGGGCCCGGCCGCCGACGGCCGGGCGCCGCGCGGCAAGGAGATGCGCCGCTTCCTCAACGCCTACGAGCGCTTCCTGCACTCCATCCTGGATCCGGTCTACACCACCCACTTCGGCACCGAGCTGTACGGCTTCGCCGACCTCGCCCGGCGCGGGCTGCTCAGCCCGGCGCTGCGCAGCGAGCGCGCCCTGCGCACCCTCCAGCACGTCTGGACCCGCGACTACCTCTCCACCGCCGTCTCCCGGCCCACCCTGCACGACGCGCTGAACGCCACCGACCTGCTGGAGCACGCGCTGCGGCCGCTCTCCGCCGAGCCGCCCCGCGAGGGCGTGGCGCACGCCGCGAGCGGCGGCCTCGCCACCCTGCCCGGCCTGATCGCCTCCCAGCAGTACGGCGTACCGTTTCTGCTCACCGAGCACGGCATCTACCTGCGCGAGCGCTACCTCGGCTACCGCACCGGCCCGTACCGCTGGCCGGTCAAGGCCCTGCTGCTCGGCTTCTACCGGATGCTCGCCGAGGAGAGCTACCGGCGGGCCGCGCTGGTCACCCCCGGCAACCGGTACAACCGGCGCTGGGAGGAGCGCGGCGGCACGCCCTCCGCGCACATCCGGACCGTCTACAACGGCGTCGACCCGGCGGCGTTCCCGCCCGCCGGGCCCGAACCCGAGACCCCCACGCTCAGCTGGGCCGGCCGGGTCGACCCGATCAAGGACCTGGAGACGCTGATCCGCGCCTTCGCGATCGTCCAGCGCGAGATACCCGAGGCGAGGCTGCGGCTGTTCGGCGGCACGCCCAAGGGCGGCGAGGCGTACCGCGACGGCTGCATAGCCCTGGCCGCCGAGCTCGGCATCGCCGACTCGGTGGCCTTCGAGGGCCGCGTCGCGGACATCACCGACGCGTACGCGGCGGGGAACGTGGTGATGCTCTCCTCGATCAGCGAGGGCTTCCCGTTCACCCTGATCGAGGCGATGTCCTGCGGCCGCTCCACCGTCTCGACCGACGTCGGCGGTGTGCGCGAGGCGGTCGGCGACACCGGCCTGGTCGTCCCGCCGCGCGAGCCCGAGCCGATGGCGGCGGCCGCGATCGAGCTGCTGCGCGACCCGGAACGGCGGGCCCGGCTCGGCGAGCAGGCCCGGCTGCGCGTCATCGAGCAGTTCACGCTCCGCCAGAACATCGACGGCTTCCGCGGCATCTACACCGAGCTGCTGGGCACCTCCCGCTGGCTGCCGGAGGGCGTGGTCGCCGTCACCGACGGCCCGCCGGACCCGGACTGGGAGCAGCCGTCCGAGCACGAGCGCAGCGAGGTCACGGCATGAGCGAGTACACCGCCGCCGAGTGCAGCGAGGTGGGCGCATGAGCGGTCCCCTCCGCCTCGTCCCCGACGAGGCCGGACCCGACTGGGCCGAGCAGACCGTGCAGCTGCGCACCCTCCCCCCGCGGGGGCGGCGCCGTCCGGCCCTGCCCGAGCAGCGCCCCGAGCCGGCCGAGGACGCGCTCGACCTCTCCCCCGACCCGCTGGACGAGCTCGCCGAGCGGCTGCGCGACGTCTGCGCGGACGCCGTCCACCCGTACGAGATCGCGGCCTTCCTGGAGTCCGACGGCCTGTCCGACGAACAGGCGGCGCTGCTGTACGGCCGCCCCGACTCCTTCACCGTCGCCGCGGAGCTGTTCGAGAAGGTCGAGCGCCGCTACCCCGGCCCGAGCGCCGAGTTCGCCAACCCCTGGCGGGCCGACCCCTGGCGCTGCGTCGTCCGCGGCCTGGTGTTCGCCCTGCCCGGCCTCGGCTACCTGCTCGGTGCCAACCTGTTCGCCGCCGACCGGATGCGGTTCGGGCTGCCCTCGGGCATGCTCGCGCTCTCCGTCGCCACGCTGGTCAGCTGGGCCTGGAACCAGGCGCTGGCGCACCGCGCCTACGCCTGGCTCGGCCGGGGCCGGCGCCGGTCCGCCGGGTCCTGCCTGGCGATCGGTGCGCCGCTGGGCGCGCTGGTCGCGGCCACCTCCGGGTACGTGGTCGGCGGGCCGCTGGGCGCGCTCTGCTTCGCCGCCGGGCAGTCCGGCTACCTGGCGGCGGCCACCGTGCTGCTGGTGCTCGGCCGGGAGAAGTTCCTGCTGCTGGCGCTGGCGCCGTCCGCGGTCGGCGCCGGCGTGGTGCTCGCCGTGGACGTGCCGCAGATCGTCCGCACCTCGGTGCTGCTGGCCTCGCTCGGTCTGGCGATCGGCCTGGCCGCCAGGGAGCTGGTGCGCTGCCGGCGCGGCGACCCGGAGCCGGTGCCATTGCGGCTGCCGCTCGTCAAGGAGGTGCCGCACCTGCTGTTCGGCCTGGCGGTCGGCACCCTGACCATGATCGCCGGCCTCGGCGTCACCGTGCACGAAGCGGTGCGCACCGGTGCCGCCGAGGGCGCCTCGGCCAGCCCGACGGGGCCGGCCATGATCGCCCTGACGCTCAGCCTCGGCCTGGCCGAGTGGCTGCTGTTCCGGTACCGGGCGATGGCGGTGGCGGCGCTGCGGACCAGCCACACGCCGATCGAGTTCGTCCGGCGCACCGGCGGCGTGCTGCTCGGCTGCCTCTTCATCTACCTCACCACCGTGGCCGCCCTGGACGCCGCCGCCACCGTGCTCTGGCCCGGCGCCCCGGCGCTGGGCGTCCCGGAGCTCGGCGCGCTGCTGCTGCTCGGCGGCTCGCTCTGGCTGGCGCTGCTGCTGAACGCCTTCGGGCTCAGCTGGAGCACCGCCCTCATCTGTCTGGCCGCCGCGGGTGCCGAGTGCGCCGGGCTGCTGACCGGTGCGGACCCGACCGTCCTGCAGCTGATCGGCTGCGGGGCCGCGGCCGCGGTCCTCACCGCCATCGCCGGGCCCGTGCTCGGCCGCACCACCAAGCACCGCTGAACGACCCCGGCCGGGTCACCACACCGTTCACACACCCGGCCGGGTCCGAGCAAACAAGTCCCCAGAGAGAAGAAAGCGAATCACCGCATGAGCAGCGTCGCCGTCACCGGAGCCGAGGGCTTCATCGGCTCCCACCTCGTCGAGGCCCTGGTGGCCGACGGCCATCACGTCCGCGCGATGGTCCAGTACAACTCGTTCTCGTCGTTCGGCTGGCTGGAGACCCTCTCCAAGGAGGTGCTGGACTCGGTCGAGATCGTCCTCGGCGACGTCCGCGACCCCGGTTCGGTCAACGGCCTGGTCAAGGGCACCGAGGCGGTCTACCACCTGGCCGCCCTGATCGCGATCCCGTACTCGTACCAGGCACCGCACTCGTACATCGAGACCAACGTGACCGGCACCCTCAACGTGCTGGAGGCGGTGCGCCACCTGGACATCCCCCGCCTGGTGCACACCTCCACCAGCGAGACCTACGGCACCGCGCAGACCGTGCCGATCTCCGAGGACCACCCGATCAACACGCAGTCCCCGTACGCCGCCTCCAAGGCCGGCGGGGACCGGCTGGCCGACAGCTACCACGCGAGCTTCGAGACGCCGGTCGTCACGCTGCGCCCGTTCAACACCTTCGGCCCGCGCCAGTCGATGCGCGCCGTCATCCCGACCGTGATCGCCCAGCTGGCCGCCGGCGAGACCGAGATCACCCTCGGCGACCTGCGCCCGACCCGCGACTTCATGTTCGTCAAGGACACCGCGCTGGCCTTCCGCACGGTCGGCACCGCCCCCGCCGAGTCGGTGGTCGGCCGGACCTTCAACGCCGGCACCGGCGGCGAGATCTCGGTCGGCGACCTGGTCGCCCTGGTCGGCAAGCTGATGGGCGTCGACGTCACGGTGAAGGAGGACGAGCAGCGCATCCGTCCGACCAACTCCGAGGTCATGCGCCTGGTCGCCGACGCGACCCGGCTGCGCGCCGCCACCGGCTGGGCCCCGGCGTACTCCCTGGAAGAGGGCCTGGAGCAGACCATCGAGTTCTTCCGCGACCCGGCCAACCTGGCCCGCTACAAGACCGACATCTACAACGTCTGACCCAGCCCGCCTTCCGTCCGCTCCCGGCATCGAAGGCCCCTTGTCGCACCGACTTCCGTGGGGGAAACACCATGCACGCAGTGATCCTGGCCGGTGGTAAGGGCGTCCGTCTCCGCCCGTACACCACTGCGCTTCCCAAGCCGCTCGTCCCGATCGGCGACCAGCACGCGATCCTGGAGATCGTGATGCGCCAGCTCGCCGCCGCGGGCTTCAAGACCGTCACCCTGGCCATCGGCCACCTCGGCCACATCATCCGCGCCTACGTCGGCAACGGCTCCCAGTGGGGCCTGCGGGTCGGCTACGCCGTCGAGGACAGCCCGCTCGGCACCCTCGGCCCGCTGCTCACCATGCAGGACCGGCTGCCGGAGCACTTCCTGGTGATGAACGGCGACGTCCTCACCGACCTGGACTTCGCCGGGGTGCTCAAGCACCACGAGGCGTCCGGGGCGCCGCTGACCATCGCCACCTACGCCCGCCAGGTCAAGATCGACTTCGGTGTGCTGACCACCGAGTCCGGCTCGATCACCGGCTTCCAGGAGAAGCCGACCATCGACTACCGGGTCTCGATGGGCGTGTACGGCGTCTCGCGCTCGGCGCTGGCCAAGTACACCCCGGGCCTGCCGCTCGGCTTCGACGAGCTGGTCCTGGACCTGCTCGCCGCGAAGACCCCGCCGGCCGCCTACGAGTTCGGCGGCTACTGGCTCGACATCGGCCGCCCGGACGACTACGACCGGGCCAACGCCGAGTTCACGCTCAACCGGTCGCTGCTCCTCCCGGGCGAGGCCGCCGAGGGCCTGTACGCCGTCCCGAGCGGGCAGGAGCTGCCGATCCCGGCCGCCCGGACCGCCCCGGACGCCACCGCCGACCAGCCCGCCCCGGTGGGTCAGGCCGGTTCCGAGAACGACGGACGGGCCGCGTGAGAATCCTGCTGCTCGGCGCCGACGGCTTCCTCGGCCGGCACGCCGCCGACGTCCTGCGGTCCCTGCCCGGGGCCACCGTGCTGACCGCCGGGCGGCGGCCCGAGCACGACCTGCGCCTCGACCTGGCGACCGCCCAGGCCGGCCCGCTCGGCGAGGAGCTGGCCGCGCTCGCCCCCGACGCGGTGGTCAACTTCGCCGGCGCGGTGGCCGGCAGCGCCGTCAAGCTCGCCGAGGTCAACGCCCGCGGCCCGGCCGTGCTCTGCGAGGCGCTCGAACAGGGCGCCCCGGAGGCCCGGCTGGTGCACATCGGCTCGGCCGGCGAGTACGGCGTCTGCGCCCCCGGCGGTTCGCTGGCCGAGGACGCCGACGCCCGCCCGGTCGGCGTCTACGGCGCCACCAAGCTGGCCGGCTCCCTCGCGGTGGCCGGCTCGCCGCTGGACGCCGTGGTGCTGCGGGTGTTCAACCCGGTCGGCCCGGGGGCCCCGGCCGGTTCGCTGCCCGGCCGGCTCGCCGCCGAGCTGCGCCGGGCCGCCCCGGACGGCGCCGGAGGGGTGGTGAAGGTCGGGGACCTCTCGGCCCACCGCGACTTCGTCGACGCCCGGGACATCGCCCGTGCGGTCGGCCTCGCCGTCACCGCCCGGGGCGCGCTGCCCCGGGTGCTCAACCTCGCCTCCGGAACGGCCAGGCCGGTCCGGGCGATCGCCGACGGCCTGGTCGCGGCGGCCGGTTTCACCGGCCGGATCGACGAGAGCGGCGCCGGGTCCGAACGGTCCGCGGCCGTCTCCTGGCAGCAGGCCGACGTGTCGGCCGCCGCCCGGGTGCTCGACTGGCGGCCGGAGACCGGTCTCGACGAGACGCTGCGCGACCTCTGGCTCTCCACCGAACCACTGGTCTCCGCATGACCGGCGCAAGCCACCACGACGGCCGCCTGCTGGTGCCGCTGTACGTCCACCCCGCGGTGGACCCGGCGGCCTGGCAGGCGGTCGCCGCCGCCGACCCGAAGCGGATCGCCGCCGTCGTGCTCAACCTCGCCGACGGCCCCGGCGACCCCGACGGCGTCTTCGCCGAGGCCGCGGAGCGGCTCCGCGAGGCCGGCCTGCCGCTGCTCGGCTACGCCGACACCGACTACGGCCGGCGGCCGCACGCCGCCGTGGTGAACGACATCCTGACCTACCGTCAACGGCACGGCATCACCGGCGTCTACCTCGACCAGGTGTCCACAGCGCCGGGCGCCCTGCCGCACTACCGGCGCCTCGCCACGGCGGCCCGGGCCGCCGGCTGCGCCACCGTGGTGTTCGGCCACGGCGACCACCCCGACCCGGGGTACGCCGAGGTGGGCATCGCCGACCTGCTGGTCACCTTCGAGGGGGACTGGGCGGCCTACCAGTCGCTCACCCTGCCGCTCTGGACCGGCCGGCACGCCGCCGCCCGGTTCTGCCACCTGGTCTACGACGTGCCCGCCGAGCGGGCGCGCGAGGCCGCCGCACTGATCGCCGCCCGCCGGGCCGGCGCGGGCTGCGCGGTCCCGGGCTCCGGGGAGAACCCCTGGAGCACGCTGCCGCACGACCTGAGCGCCCCCGACCTGGCGTCCCCGGCGTGACACCGGCGGTCCCGCACCGCCGACCGCGCGCCGCCGGACCGGCCGCCGCCGCATCGACCACCCGCGGACCGGCCGCCGCCGGCCCGACCACGAACCGATCGACCGTCACCGACCTGCCCGTCGCCGAACGGACCTGACCCGACCCGGAGTTCGAGCACCGTGACCCGCCGTACCCGGCCCCTGCTGGCCGCCCTCGCCCTCGCCACCACCCTGCTGGCGACCTCGTGCAGCAGCTCCGGTCCGGAGGACGAGGACGATCCCTCGGCCGACGCCACCGGCGCCCAGCCCCCGGCAGCCACCGCGGCCCCGGTCCCGGGCAGCCCGACCACGCCGGCCGACGCCTCGTCGGCCCCGGCCGAGACCCCGGCCACCACTCCGCCCGCGCCCGGCACCCCGACCGGCACCACCGCACCGGGAACCCCCGGCACCCCGACCGGCACCGCCCCGGGAAGCCCGACGGGCACGCCCGGCACGCCGACCGGCACGACCCCGGGCACCACGCCGGGCACACCGCCCGGCACCACCACCGGAACGCCCAACGGCACCGCGAACGGCGCCCGCTGGCAGCCCACCCCCGGCCTCGCCTGGCAGTGGCAGCTCGGCGGCGGCGTCGACCAGTCCGTCGACGTCCCCGTCTACGACGTCGACGGCTTCGAGACCGACGCCTCGGTGGTCGCCGCGCTGCACGCCAAGGGCCGCAAGGTGATCTGCTACATCAACGCCGGTTCGTGGGAGGACTTCCGCCCCGACTCCGCCGCCTTCGCCAAGGCCCTGCAGGGCTCCGGCAACGGCTGGAAGGGCGAGAAGTGGTTCGACATCCGCAAGCTCGACCAGCTGAAGCCGCTGATGGCGGCCCGCTTCGACATGTGCAAGCAGAAGGGCTTCGACGCCGTCGAGCCCGACACCATCGAGGCGTACAACCAGAACAGCGGCTTCCCGCTGACCGCCGAGGACCAGCTCCGCTACAACCGCATGCTCGCCTCGCTCGCCCACGAGCGCGGCCTGGCGATCGGCCTGAAGAACGATCTGGAGCAGATCCCGGCCCTGCTGGCCGACTTCGACTTCGCCGTGAACGAGGAGTGCGCCGAGTTCGACGAGTGCGCCCGCCTGTCCCCCTTCATCAAGGCGGGCAAGGCGGTCTTCCACGTCGAGTACAAGCTCGGCACCGAGCGGTTCTGCGCCCAGTCCAAGGCGCTGGGCCTCAGCTCGATGCAGAAGAAGCTCGAACTGGACGCCTGGCGGAAGCCCTGCTGAGGGAGTAGGGCTGCCTGGCCGCCAGGCATTCCACCACGAGGGTTACTTGACCGCCAGCCAGATGACGGCACCCACCACGACCAGGGCGACGACGGCGACCAGCGCGATCACGCCGGTGCGGTTGCCGCTGGTGCCGTAGGTGTTGACGGATCCCGGCGCCTGGGGTGCCGGGGTCTCGTCGACGAAGGCCCGGAACATCTGGGTGCTGCCGGCGGGGTCGTAGTCGTTGTCAGCCATGGCACGGACTCTAACGAATCCCGGGACCGGGCCGACACCCCGGTGTACCCTCCCGCGACCGCCCGGGCACCCGTCCCGGTCCGGCGCCGGTCCGGCCGGTTCCCACGCGGCCCGGACCGGCGCCGCCCCACACCGGGCCCAGCGCTACGGGCGTGCGAATAGCCTGTGAAGTCTGCCCGGACCGCGGAATGCCCACCCACCCGATCCGGTTGACTCGGATCATGACCGGAATCCACAGCGACGCCCCCCGTTATGTGCGGCTCGGCACGTCCGACCTCTCGGTGTTCCCGATCTCCCTCGGCGGCAACGTCTTCGGCTGGACCGCCGACGAGGCGCAGTCCTACGCCGTCCTCGACGTCTACGCGGAGGCCGGCGGCAACTTCGTCGACACCGCCGACACCTACTCCTCCTGGGTGCCCGGCAACGCCGGCGGCGAGTCCGAGACGATCATCGGCAACTGGCTGCGCAAGCGCGGCAACCGCGACTCCGTGGTCATCGCCACCAAGGTCGGCCTCCACCCCGAGGCCCGCGGTCTGAGCGCCGCCAACATCAAGGCGTCCGCCGAGGGTTCGCTGCGCCGCCTCGGCGTCGACCACATCGACCTCTACTACACCCACCAGGACGACGACACCCCGGTGGAGGAGTTCGTCACCGCGCTGGACGAGCTGGTGCGCGAGGGCAAGGTGCGCGCCGTCGCCGCCTCCAACATCGGTGCGGAGCGGCTCGCCGAGGCCCTCGCCTTCGCCGAGCGCGAGGGCCTGGCCAAGTACGCCGCCGTCCAGCCGCACTACAACCTGGTCTCGCGCGGCACCTTCGAGGGCCCGCTGGCCGACGTGGTCGCCGAGCACGGCCTGGCCACCGTGCCGTACTACGCGCTCGCCTCGGGCTTCCTCACCGGCAAGTACCGCCCGGGCGGCGAGGGTGTGGACAGCGCCCGGGCCGAGGGCGCCAGCCGCTACCTGGCCGACGCGCGCGGTCCCAAGGTGCTGGAGGCGCTGGACACGGTCGCCGCCGAGCAGGACGCCGAGCCCGCCTCCGTCGCCCTGGCCTGGCTCGCCGCCCGCCCCACCGTCGCGGCCCCGATCGCCAGCGCCCGCACGGTCGGGCAGCTCCCGCCGCTGCTGGCCGCCGCCGCGCTGGAGCTCACCCCGGCGCAGACCGCCCTGCTGGACGCCGCCTCAGCCTGAGCGCCGCGCCCCCGGCGGCACGGAGGCTGTGGACGGACCCGCGCGGGGCAGCGGGGTCCGTCCACAGCCTGTGGACAACGCGGCCGCGCTACGGCCTTCCGAAGTGGGTCGGGCGGAAGCCGCTGCTGATCGTCGACACCCGGACCGTCTTCCCCGGCCGCGGCGCCTCGACGAACTTGCCGCCGCCCAGGTAGATCCCCACGTGGTGGATGCCCGAGGCGCGGCCGCTGTCCGACCAGAACAGCAGGTCGCCGCGGCGCAGCTGGCCCGCCGTGATCGGCGTGGTCGCCGCGTACTGGTCGTCGGCCACTCGCGGCAGGTTGATGCCCGCCCGCCGGTAGGCCTGCTGCACCAGCCCCGAACAGTCGTAGCCGGAGGGGCCGTTGCCGCCCCAGACGTACGGTTTGCCGAGCTGGGCGAGCGCGTAGTCGAGTGCCGGCTCCGGCTTCCCGGAGGCCTGCCCGCCGTCCTGGGCCGGGCGGGTGGCCGGTTTCGCGGGCGCCGGCGCCGGGCCGCCGCCGGACTGGCCGGTGCGGCTCAGGTAGACGTCGTAGTGGCTGGTGTAGCGCCACTCACCGCTGCCGTTCTTGAACCAGTACTTCGAACCGTCCCAGCCCTGCCGCGTCCCGGAGGAGCCGGTGGCCGCGCCGTTGGAGACGATCGCCTTCCCGCTGGCACCGGTCGCCGAGCCGGCACCGGCCCCGGATCCGGCCTGGGCCGTCCCGCCGGAACCCCCCGTGCCGCCGGTGCGGCCGGTACGGCTCAGGTAGACGTCGTAGTGGCCGGTGTACCGCCACTCACCGCTGCCGTTCTTGAACCAGTACTTCGAACCGTCCCAGCCCTGCTTGCCGGGCGCCGCCTGCGCGGCCCCCGCGCCGGCGGTCAGACCGACCACCCCGGCGCCGGCCAGCACGGTGGTGGCCAGACAGGTGCTGCGGACCGCGCGGTGTATTCGCCCGCCGCCGGACGGCTCCGCCGTACGCGCGGTGCGCGGCCGGGCCGCGCAGTCCGGGCAGACGCAGCCCACGACCGCCGGGCCGCTGCCGAGGCTCTCCTCGAAGCCGATCAGCGCCGCGTCCGCGTCGAGCGCGAACCCGGAGCCGGACACCGGCTCGGCGTCGAGCGCCGGCTCGGCGTCGAGCGCGTATCCGGAGTCGAGCGCGAATCCGGCGTCCGGGCCGGTGGCTATCCTCATGCCGGTCGTCCTTCCTTCCGCCCGGCCCGGACGGCCGGGGACGGTACCGAGGCGGCCACTCCGGCCGGGGCTACGAAGGCGACCAGCAACTGCTCCATCAGCGCGCTGCGGGCGGCCTCGTCCAGCTCGTGCGCGGTGGCCCGCTCCAGCCGGCGGACGGCGAGTGCCGCCGCCTCCACCGCGTCGTCCACCAGCACCGTGCGCAGGCCCGCGTCCAGGTCGGCCAGCCGGCGGCGGCGCATCGACTCGGCCACCTCCGGCGCGTAGTCCAGCGCCAGCGGCTGAGCCGAGTACACCTCCAGCCCGGCGGGGGCGACCTCGGCGGCCAGCGCCCGGGTCAGCTCGTCGGCGAACCACTGGCCGTCACGCAGCGCGGGCCCCGGGGCGGCGTTGCTGTCGCACGGCAGCGTGGACGCGGTCCGGGTGAGCACCGCCTGGACCTGCTCGCGCAGGTAGCTCTCGTGATCCTCGATCGCCAGCATCGCGCGGGCGGTGTCCTTGACCCGCCAGACGATCAGCAGCCGGACGACGATCGGGGTGCCGGTGCGGTCGACCACCTTCACCGGCTCGCTGCGCCAGTGCCGCAGCCGGACGTCCACCCGGCGGCGGCGCAGCAGCGGGTTGACCCAGACCAGGCCGGTGCGGCGGACGGTGCCCCGGTAGCGGCCCCAGCGGGTCAGCACCCGGGTCTCACCGCCCGCGTTGGCCAGCAGTCCGGCGAGCGCGAGGACCACCAGCAGCCCGGCGGCGGTGACGGCGGCCACCGAACCGGTGGTCACCTCGACCGTGCCGCCGGCCTTCACGGCGGCGGTGCGCAGGTCGGGGAGTGCGTCCCAGTGCGGAATGACGCCGTCACGCAGCAGCACCAGCAGAACGGCCGCCGTGCCGACCAGCAGCCCGAACAGGGCGACCCAGCCGGGCAGTGCGGCGGCGGCGTGCTCGCGCAGCGCCTGGTCGGCGCGCGGGGGCCGGCGCGAGGTGACGGCGGCGGGCGCGCCCGCCGGGAGCACATCGAGCTCCACCGCTCCGCCCGGCTCCGCCGGCTCGGCCGTCTCCAGCGGATCGCGCAGGTCGACCGGGGTGCCGGCCGGTCCGGGGACCAGCGCCAGCGGGGTGGTGGCCGGACCGTTGTCGGCCGGCATGGCGGGCTTGGGCGGCTTCGGCGCCTTGGCCAGCGGACTGGAGCCGGAGGCGGAACGTTCCGGCAGCGCCGGGGTGAGCGCCTTGGGCGGGTTGTCGGGTCGCTGCGAAGAATCGCGGGTGACGTCCATGCACGGATCCTCAGGTTCAGTGTGTCGCGCAACGGGCGGCCCGGATCTGACGGGCAGTGCCAGAGTCAGGCTAAGTTCATACGTCATCAAATGCGACATTTGAGCTACTGCGTGTCGACATTTACTGACGAATCATCTGAAGCCGGACCTGACGCGCAGGCACATGAGCGGATGGTGGGAGCGGTTAGCGCCGTCGGGCACCCGGGCCACGGGTGAGCACCCGGCGGGTGATCAGCCCGGCGCCGGTGAGCACCAGCAGGACTCCGGCGAGCGCGCCGCGCCAGCCGTCCGACCGGTTCCGGTCGGACGCCGTGGGTGACGACGTGCCCGCCCCGGCGGGTGGCTGCTGCTGTTCCGGCGCGGGCGGCGCGGCCAGTGCCCGGCCGCCATCGGCCGAGGTGTCCTCCTCCGCGGACACCTGCCCGGCGGGCCGTGCCGCCTCAGCCCCGGCCGCCGGAGCGGACGCGGTGACCGGAGCGGACGCGGTGACCGTGGGCACCGGGGTGACGGCCGGGGTCGTGATCGGGGGCGAGGACGGGGACGGGACCGGGGACAGGACCTGCGACAAGGACGGGGACGGGGACGGGGGTGAGGACGGGGGTGAGGACGGCACCCGCGACGGGGACGGCGACGGGACCGGGGACGGGGACGGGGCGGACGAGTGGGACCGACTCGGGGACGGACCTGCGGCCGGGCTCGCCTTCGCCGTTCCGGCCGCCGCGGACGCAGCAGGCGCCGAGGTCGCCGCCGTCACCGCAGTCGGCGAGGTCGCCACAGACGGCGAGGTCGGCGCAGTCGGCGAGGGAGACGCCGTCACGGGGTGCGCCGAGGGCGCTGCCACCGGCCGGACGGCCGGACCGGTGACCGGCGGGACGAAGATCGGCAACAGGCCCGGTGGGACGGGGTCGAGGACGGGCTCCGGCGCAGGCGCGGACGAGGTTCCGGAGGGAGTGACCGGGGTCGGGACGACCGGGACGGACGGGGACGGGGCAGGAGCCGAGGGCGTACCGGCCGGCCCCGACGGAGCGGGTGCCGAAGGTGCGGGAGCACCCGGAGACGGGGCCGCCGGCACCGACGAGGGAGCGGCGGAAGCAGAGGTGACGGCCGAAGGCCGGGGCGCGCTCGGCGCACCGGATGCGGGCGACCCGACGCCCGGCACGACCGGCGACGGTGTCCCGGACGACGGCGTGGAAGCCGGTGCGGCGGGGACCGACGGCGCGGCCGCCGTGGGCGTCACCGGGGCCGGTGCGGACACCGCCCCCGTCGGCACCGCGGCTGACGGTGCGACGCCCGCGGCCGACGGCGTCGCCGGAGCAGCGGCCGACGCGGTCGCGGACGCCGGGGCCGCCGCCTCCGCAGTCGGCGCGGGAGCCTGCGTGGGCACCGCCGTCGGCCCGGCGGTCGTGCTCGGCACAGCGCTCGGCACAGCGGTCGCCGTCGGTGCCGTGGTCGTCGTCGGCACAGCCGTGGGCACCACGGTCGCGCTCGGCTCAGCGCTCGGCACAGCGGTCGGCACAGCCGTCGGAGCGGCCGTCGCCGTCGGCACGGCCGTTGGCGCCGGGACCGTCGGCGGCTGGACGCCCGCCGCCTCCACCCGGACCGCCACCGCGTCGCCCGCCGTCCCGTTCCCCGCCTGGTCGGTGGCCGTGACGACCAGCCACTGGTCCCCGTCCGGCAGGTCGCGGTTGGCCGTGCAGGTCCAGCTGCCGTCGATGGCGGCCGTCGCCCCGCAGGCCACGATCCGCTCGGTGGAGGCCTCGCTGCCGGAACGCGCGGTGACGATCACCCGGGCCCCGGGCTCGGCCTTCCCGGCGAGCCGGGGCCGGGCGGCCCGGACGGTCTCCCCGGCGGCCGGCTCGGTGAGCACCGGACGGTCCGGGGACACGGTGTCGACGACCAGCGTGACCGGACGCCCGGCGGTCCGGTTCCCCGCGAAGTCGGCGGCGGCCGGGGTGAGCCGGTGCCGCCCGTCGGCGAGGTTCTCCACCGGCAGGCAGGACCAGCCGCCGTCGGAGCCGACGGCCGTGCTGCACAGTTCGGCCGCGTCCCCGGCGGGCGCGTCGGCGGGCGCGTCGGCCGGCCGGTCGGTGACCGTCACGGTGCTGCCCGGCTCGCCGGTGCCGGTCAGCTGGAGCCCCGGGTCGTTGGTGAACTCGGGGAGGGTGAGGGCGGGCGCGGCGGGCGGCGCGGTCTTCACGGTGATCCGGACCGGTTCGCCGCGCAGCACCAGGCCGCCGACGGTGGTCTCCACCGGGGTGAGGCTGTGTGCGCCGCCGGAGAGCGCGGCGTCCGGGCGGCAGGACCAGCCGCCGCCCCGGACGACCTTGCTCCGGCAGATCGCCGTGTCGCCCTCGCGGATCTCCACCGTGGCGCCGGCCACCGCGCCCTCCCCGGAGATCCAGGGGCGGGTGTCGGCGGTCGCCGTGCCGTCGACCGGTTCGGCGATCTCCGGCCGGGAGGCCCCGACGGTCAGCCGGATCCGCTGGTCGGAGACCTGCCCGGAGTCGGCGAATCCGCCCGCCGGGACCAGCTGGGCGGCGTCCCGGCCGATCCGCAGCCGGGCCCAGGTCTCGCCGGACGCGGCGCCGCCGGGGACGGTCCACTCCAGGGCGGCGCTGCGCTCCCCGGCGGTGACCTCGGTCTGCACCCGCTCGGCCGGGTCGAACCGCCCGTTGCGGTCGAAGTCGACCCAGCCCGCCAGGGTGGCGGACCCGTCCCCGACCGCGACCGGGACGACGAGCCGGTAGTAGCGGCCGATCGCCGCCTCCGTCGGGTAGCTGACGGCCGGGTCGGCGCCCTGGTACTCGCCGCGCCCGGGCTGGAGCTGGGGCGGCGGAGGGCTGGACCAGACGCTCCGGCCGTCCTCGCCGTGGTCGGTGCGGACCAGCGGCTCGCCCGCCTGGTCCGCCGGTGCCTCCGACGGTGCCTCCGCGCGGCCGGCGTCGGGTCGTTGGAACAGCCCGGCGGGCCGTCGGCCGGCAGCCCGGGCCGCCTGGGTGGCGTCACCGCCCAGGTAGAGGTCGGAGAGCAGGTGGGAGGCGTTGCCGTAGCGCTGCGGAGCGGTGCCGACGCCCTCGTCCAGGGTGACGGTGGACGCCAGGGTGAGCGGGGCGGGGGCGGTGGTGGAGCCGGCCCGCGCCGTGGAGCGCTGTTCGACCCGGAAGACCGCCGAGGTGAAGGTGCCCGCGAGTTCCACGCTGCCCTCGGCGGCGGACCCGGCCGCACCGTCCGCCGCGCCGTCCGCGCCGGCGGGGGCGAGCACGTTGCCGTCGACCGTCCAGCCGGGCCAGTCGGTGCGGTTGACCAGGGTGGGCCCACTCGGTGAGCCGCCGGTGAGGGTCAGCCGGGCCGCGGTGCTGGTGGCACCGGATTTCCCGGTGGCGATTCCGGCCAGTCCGCTGAGGTGCAGCCGGGGATTCCGGACGGCCCGGGAGAATGCCAGCCGGAGCGTTCCGACGGTTCGCCAGGAACCGTCCGTCTGCGGACGGTTCTCGGAGATCCGGAAGGCCTGCGCGGGATCTCCGGGCCGGAGTCCGTCGGTGTAGAGCGCGGCGGCGCGGCCGCCCCCGGCGCGGTCCGCCAATTCCCCGGGTTCGGCGGTGACGGCCACGCCGGGGGAGGCGGAGAAATCGAGTTGGACGGAGAGCCCGGAGGGCAGCACCGCGCGGTGCTCCCCCGACCAGGCGCCGGGGGACTGCTGGGCGGCCGAGGGCGGCGGGTTCCAGCCGATCAGCAGCCCGGCCGCGAGGACCACGGCGGTGCCGGCCGCGGCCGGGAACTGTCGGCTCATCCGGCTCTCCTTCGGTATCGGCTGCCGGCATCGCCGGGATCGCCGGGCAGTCTGGACACAAGACTGGACACAAGATCTGACAAAACGGAATCACGATCCTGGGCCGGTCATACTGCGACACCTGCACTATTGGCCGTATGACACCCGATTGGCGGCCCTCCGACCGGCAGGACGGGATGTACCCGAAAGGGCTGTATTTCATCCATTAGGCGGCGTATCGCGGGGAATGCCGACGAATCCGACCCGATGCCACTGCCCGGTACCTGACCATTCATCGGACAACTCTGTTCGAATTACCGGCACGCTCAGTAGAGTCGGGGCCCGTGACCATCAACCCCGTTCTCATCAAGAGCAGTTTCGCGGTCGTCGAACCGCACGGCGCCGTCGTCGCCGAGTACTTCTACCAGCACCTGTTCGAGCACGCTCCCGGCGTCCGCGGGCTCTTCGCCGAGCACATCGACGAGCAGCGGGACCGGCTCTGGGCGGCGCTCGGCGTGGTGGTCTCCCACCTGGAGGAGACCGACACCCTGCTCGGCGTCCTCCGCGACCTCGGCGCCCGGCACGCCCGCTACGGGGCGCTCGTCGAGCACTTCCCGGCCGTCGGCGCCAGCCTGCTCGCCACCCTGGCGCACTTCGCCGGCGAGGCGTGGACCGAGGAGACCGAGGGGTCCTGGACCGCGGTCTACGGCGTGATCACCGACACCATGGGCCAGGCGCTCACCACCGCGCAGAACGCCTAGGGTGCGCCGCGGTGCCCTTCGACCCCGCGGTCATCCGCGCCAGCTTCGCCGTCGTCGAGCGCCGCGCCGACCACATGGCCAAGTACTTCTACGCCCACCTGTTCGCCCACAACCCGGGCGTACGGGCGTTCTTCCCCCGGGAGATGACCGAGCAACGGGACCGGCTCTTCGCCGCGCTCACCCAGATCGTCCTCCGGCTGGAGGACCCCGAGCAGCTCACCGGGTACCTGCGGGCGCTCGGGCGCGACCACCGCAAGTTCCAGGCCGCGCCCGAGCACTACCCCGCCGTCGGGGCCAGCCTGATCGCCGCCCTGCGGCACTTCTCCGGGCACTCCTGGACGCCCGGGATCGAGAAGGCCTGGACCGAGGCCTACACCGTGATCGCCCAGACGATGACCGGGGCCGCCGCCGAGACCGAACCCGAGGCCCCCGCCTGGTGGGAGGCCGAGGTGGCCACCCGCCGCCGGGCCGCCGCCGACATCGTCGTCCTCACCCTGCTGCCGATGCGCCCGTACCCCTTCGTCCCCGGCCAGTACCTCACGCTCAGCAGCCCCCGGGTGCCGAAGGTCTGGCGCCCGTACTCGATCGCCAACGCGCCGCGCTCCGACGGCACCCTGGACGTGCACGTCCGCCGGGTGCCCGGCGGGCTGCTCAGCACCGCCCTGGTCGACGACGCCGTGCCCGGCGAGCTGCTGCGGCTCGGGCCCCCGCTCGGCGACGCCGTGCTCGACCCGCACTCGCGCCGCCCCCTGCTCGCGGTGGCCGGCGGAACCGGCTGGGGGCAGACCCGGGCCCTGCTGGAACAGCTCGCCGCCGGCCCGGCCGACCGCGACGTCACCGTACTGCTGGCCACCCGTTCGAAGACCGAGCAGTACGACCTGCCGGCGGTGGAGCGGCTGCTCGCCCGGTACGGCCGGCTGCGGGTGCTGCTGGCCGCGCCGGCGCGCGGGGAGGGGCCCGAGGGCGCCGTCGCCCTGGTCCGTGACGCGCTCGTCCGGCACGGCCACTGGGCGGGCTGGGACGTCCACCTCAGCGGACCGCCGGGCCTCGCCCCCGAGCTGGCCGCGCTGCTCACCGACCTGGGCGCCGAGCCGGACCTGATCCGGCACGACCCGGCACCGGTGACCTTCAACCGGGCCAGGCCGCTGACCTCCTCGGACTGGTTCCTGGACCGGCGGGACGTCCCGTGGATCAACCGGACCGAGCTGGGGTGACCACCGCTCCGCCCCGCCCCGGGCGGGCCGGGAACGCGAGGAGCCCCCGGCCGGTGGCCGGGGGCTCCTCGATGGTGCGCTCAGCAGGATTCGAACCTGCAACCTCTTGATCCGTAGTCAAGTGCTCTATCCGTTGAGCTATGAGCGCAAGTACCGGGCGGACCCGGTCTTGCGGGGTTTGGTGCGCTCAGCAGGATTCGAACCTGCAACCTCTTGATCCGTAGTCAAGTGCTCTATCCGTTGAGCTATGAGCGCTCGCCCTGGTGAACGTGCCACCGGGGCGGTGCGGGGACAACATTACATGACCTGTGACGCGGGGCGAAATCGATTGATCCGGGCGCCGGACAGCGGCCGTCCGGCCGCACCGCCACCGCTCCCGTGCGACGCCCCGGGGCGCCCGGGAGCCCCACCTGCAGCCCCACCACCGGCCCCACCAGGAGCCGGCCGGGAGCCGAGCCGGAACCCCGGCGCACCGAAAACCGGGCCGGGAGATGCGAAGAGCCCCGCCGACGCAATCGTCGACGGGGCTCCCGGCTGCGGAGGCTGAGGGATTTGAACCCTCGATCAGGAATAACCCCGAAACCGCATTAGCAGTGCGGCGCCATAGACCGGACTAGGCGAAGCCTCCTCCACATGGACCAAGCCCGCGTGCGCGGACTCGTTCCCTGTGCCTGTGATGATGCCACAACCCGGGGGCCCGGCACCAACCGCCGACAACGTTACTAGGCGGGTCGTCCCCGCCGCAAAGAAGAATGAGATACTGCCTTCTCCGGAGAGAGCTGCCCTGAGCCGAGGAGACCTGTCGACGTGAGCAGCAGGCCGATCCGAGGCGCTGCTCGCCTCGCCGCCATACTCGACGCCCTGCCTGACGCATTGCTGCTGGTGAACAGCAACGGGACGGTCGTCGACGCCAACAACGCGGCCGTCCACGCGCTCCAGACGCCCGGCACCTCGTTGGTGGGGATGGGCGTGCTGGACCTCCTGCCCGAATTCGACCCGAGCCGGATCCCCGGCTCCATGCGGCCCGCCGCCCGCGAGGACGACGCCCTCGACCGGCCGGTGCGGATGACCGCACGGCGCACCGACGGCAGCACCTTCCCGGTCGAGGTCTCGGGCAACGACTTCGACGACGACGGCACCGGCACCGGCGACGGCCGGGGCTACGCGCTCGCGCCCTACGACCCGTACCGCGAGGGCTCCCGCTCCTCCGACCTGCTCCTGCTGCTGGTCCGCGACCTCTCCAGCCGGCTCGGCGTCGAAGCGGAACTGCGCCGCCAGCACAAGCAGACCGAGATGATCCTGCGGGCCGCCGCCGAGGGCGTGCTCGGCGTCGACCTCGAAGGCCGCTGCGTCCTGGTCAACCCGGCCGCCGCGCACATCCTGGAGTACCGGGCCAGCGAGCTGGGCGGGCGCGAGCTGCACCCGCTGATCCAGCACTCCCGGGCCGACGGCACCCCGCTGGCGCTGGAGGAGTCCGCGCTGCTGGACACCCTGACCTCCGGTCGCAAGCACCGGGTGCGCGGCACCGTGCTCTGGCGCAAGGACGGCCGGCCGGTCACCGTCGACCTGACCACCGCCCCCGTCCGGGACGGCGACCAGCTGGTCGGCGCGGTGATGACCTTCACCGACCGCAGCCGCGAGCTGGCCCTGGTCGCCCGCAACGAACACCTCACCGCCGTCCTGGAGAGCGAGCTGGGCGGTGCGCTGACCGCGCTGCACCGGCGGATCGACGCGCTCGCCGCCGACCCGGCGGGCCAGCTCTGGCCGGAGGCGAACTGGACCCTGCGGCGGCTGGCCGACGAGTGCCGCCGGTTCGGCAAGCTGATCGACGGCGTGCTCGCCCACCAGCGCTCCGAGGCCGGCGAGTGGGCCGTCGGCTCCGGCGCCACGGGCGGCGGCCCCCTGGGCTCCGGCGGCCCGGGATCCGCCCCCGCCGACGGCAAGGCGGAGGGCAAGGCGGCGAAGAAGGCCGCCGACCGGGTACCGGTCGCCATGGACAAGGTGGTCCGCCGGGCGGTCGAGCACGCGGGCGAGCTGGTCGGCGCCGGCCGGGTGCGGTTCTCCGTGCACGCCGCCGCCGTCGAGGTGATCGCCGACGAGCAGCGCCTCGCCCAGGCACTGGCGCACCTGGTCGCCGACGTCAGCGGCGTCGGGCTCTCGCTGGACGCCGAGCCCGGCCTCCCCTCTCCCGGCCTGGCCTCCCCCGGGCTGAACCCGGCCGGCGGGACCGCCCTGCCCCCGGGCGGCGGAGAAGCACCGATGGTGGTGCTCGCGGCCGCCCAGCGCGGCGAGGTCGCCCGGGTCGAGATCCGCGGCCCCGGCCGCGGCGGAAGCCCCGTCCACCTGCCGATAGCCCGCGCGGTGGTCGAGCGCCACGGCGGCGTGCTGCAGCCCCACGAGCTGCCGGGACGCACCGGCACCACGTACGTCGTCGAGCTGCCGCTCGACCCCGCCGCGGCGAAGGCGGCCGCCGAGCGCGCGGGCGCCGAGGGCCGGTCCGACCGGCCGAAGGAGAGCGACAGCGCCGTCCTGCCGGACCTGCCCGGCATCCCGCAGCTGCCCACCGCGCGTGGCGAGGAGACCGCCGCCGAGCCCGCGGCCGGAACCGGAGCCGGAGCACCCGGCGCCGAGCCGGCGGCCGGGTCCGAGGGCGCCGGGATCGCCCTGCCCGCCGGACCGGCCGGGCCGGAGCGGGGCGCCGCCGACGGCGCCCCGGCCGAGGAGCCGCCCGCCGAACGGCGCGGACGCCGCGGACGCCCCGCGGTCGAGGAGGCCCCGGCGGACCGGACCGCGGACCGGCCGTCCCCCGGACACGCTCCGGGGCAGCCCGACCGGCCCGCCGACCGGGCCACGGGCCAGGACGGCGCACCCGGAGAGGCCCCGGCCGCTCCCGCCCCCGCCACCCCCGTCCCGTCCGCCGCCGTCCCGGCCGACCAGTGGCCGAACGCCCCGGCGCGGATCGAGCGGGCCGTTCCCGAGCAGTGGAACGGCACCGGCAACGACCCCGCGTACGGGCGGCAGGGCCTCGGCGGCCCGGCCGGCCCCGAGAGCGACCCGTGGGGCAAGGACGACGGCCGCTCCGGCACGGCGTACGCGGTGCCGGTCGGCGCCGGACGCTCCGACGAGCACACCGAGCGGCACCCCGAACGGCGCGGTGGCGGCGACGCCGCCCCCCGCGGCCCGTTCGCCCTGGGCCCGGGCACCGGCTCGACCGGTGCCGACGGTCCGACCGACGGCGACGTCCGGACCGGCACCGACGGCGCGGCCGGTGCGCCCGCCGCGGCCGGCGGCCAGGAGGGCGACGCGGGCCAGGAGTCCAAGCCGTCCCGGCGGCGCCGGGCGCTGCCGGGCTCCGACGACTCCTCCGGCGGGTTCGCCCTGCCCGGCGTCACCGACACCCCCGTCTACCCGGGCCTGGAGCACGCCCTGCCCGTCGGCCCCGCGCCCGCCCAGCCCGAACCGGCCGCCGCGCCCACCGGCCGGCGCCGCCGCCTCGCCGTCCCGCCCGGCCCCGGCGCCGAGACGGCCGGGCCGACGGACGGCGCCCCGGCGGCCCCGTCCGCGCTGCCCGCCCTGCCCTCGGCGGCCCCGGCCCTGCCGGCCCCCGGTGAGCAGCGGGAGGACGGCCCCCGGCCGGTCGGCACCGGGCTCGGCGAGCTGGCCCCGCCGCGCCCGCTCGGCGCGCCGGGTGTCCCCGCCCCCGGGGCCACCCCGATCGCCCCCGTCGCCATCGCCCCCGAGGCGCCGCAGCCCGCCGCCGAGGGCCGGCCCGCCCCGCGCCCGATGGCCGAGCTGCCCGCCGCACCGAGCGCCCACGACGAGGCCGGCGGGCACGCACCGGTGCCCGCCCCGGCCGCCGACGGCGGACCGCGCCGCCTGCTGGTCTGGCCCGAGCCCGACCCCGCCACCCGGCAGGCGCTCCAGGAGCGCGGCTACCACCCGGTGATCGTCCGCTCCCGGGAGGAGGTGGACGCACAGGTCGCCGGATTCCCCGCCGCGCTCTTCGTCGACCCGCTGACCGGCCCGATCACCCGCACCGCGCTGCAGTCGCTGCGCACGGCGGCGCTCAACAGCCGCGTCCCGGTGCTGGTCACCGCCGGTCTCGGCCAGGCCACCCGGGACGCCGCGTACGGCGCCGACCCGGCCGTCCTGCTGCGCGCCCTCGCCCCGCGCGACGGCGAGAACCACGCCCCGCGCGTCCTGCTGGTCGAGGGCGACCCGGACATCGCCGCCGCCATGATCGGCAGCCTGGAGCGGCGCGGCATGCACGTCGAGCACGCGGTGGACGAGAACGACGCCGTCGCCCGGGCCAGCAGCGTGCAGCCCAACCTGGTGGTGATGGACCTCTTCCAGATCCGCCGCCGCCGGGTCGGCCTGCTCGACTGGCTGCGCACCAACGACCGGCTGCACCGGACCCCGCTGGTCGTCTACACCTCGGTCGACCTCGACCCGCGCGAACTGCCGCGGCTGCGGACCGGTGAGACGGTGCTCTTCCTCGCCGAGCGCTCGACCGGCGCCGACGTCCAGTCCCGGATCGTCGACCTGCTCGGGCGGATCGGCGCCATGGGCGAGGCGGGCGTCGCCGCGGCCGGCTGACGGGCTGCCGCCGGGCCGCTCTCGTGGCGGCCCGGCTGCTCGCGGGCGCCCGGCTGCTCGCGGGCGCCAGGCTGCTCGTGGCCGGCCTCCGGGAACGGCGAGGGCCGGCCACCCCCGGGAACGGGGTGGCCGGCCCTCGCCGCCTGCCGCCGCCTACTCCTTGCCGAGCAGGGTGACGTCCAGGCGCTCCGCCGCGTAGTCGGCGCGGATCACCTTCTTGTCGAACTTGCCGACCGAGGTCTTCGGCACCGCCTCGACGATCGCCCAGCGCTCCGGCAGCTGCCAGGAGGCGATCCGCCCCGCCAGGAACGCCCGCAGCTCCGCGAGGCCGGCCGTGGCACCCGGCCGGAGGACGACGGTGGCGAGCGGCCGCTCGCCCCACTTCTCGTCCGGAACGGCCACCACGGCCGCCTCCGCGACATCGGGGTGGGCCATCAGGTGGTTCTCCAGGTCCACCGAGGAGATCCACTCGCCGCCGGACTTGATCACGTCCTTGGCCCGGTCGGTGAGGGTCAGGTAGCCGTCGGCGGTGATGGTGCCGACGTCACCGGTGCGCAGCCAGCCGTCCTCGGAGAACTTGTCGTCCGGGCGCTCCGGGTCGTTGCCCGCGCCCCCGAAGTACGCCCCCGCGATCCACGGCCCGCGCACCTCCAGCTCGCCCGCAGCGGCGCCGTCGTGCGGCATCCGCTCGCCGCCCGGGCCGATCAGCCGGGCCTCGACGGAGGCCGGGAAGACGCCCTGGGTGACCCGGTACGGCCACTCCTCCTCGGGAGTGAGACCGCCCGGCGGCTGGGCGAAGGAACCGAGCGGCGAGGTCTCGGTCATGCCCCAGGCGTGCACGACCCGGATGCCGTGGCGCTCCTCGTAGCCCTGCATCAGCGACGGCGGGCAGGCCGAGCCGCCGATGACCACCATGCGCAGGCTGGAGGTGTCGTAGTCGCCGGCGTCCAGTTCGTCGAGGAGGCCGCTCCAGATGGTCGGCACCGCGGCGCTGACGGTGGGTCGGACCGCGGCGATCATCTCGGCCATCGGCTTGGGCTGGAGGAAACGATCCGGCATCAGCAGGCTCGCACCGGACATGAAGGCGGCGTGCGGGATGCCCCACGCGTTGACGTGGAACATCGGGACGACCGGCAGCGCGATGTCGCGCGGGGTGAAGGCGAAGTTGTCGCCGGTGTTCACCTGGAGACAGTGCAGGTAGACCGAGCGGTGGCTGTAGAGCACGCCCTTCGGGTCGCCGGTGGTCCCGGAGGTGTAGCAGAGCACGGCGGCCTGGCGCTCGTCGATGTCGGTGAGCCAGGGGTAGGAGGTCGGCCGGTCGGCGATCAGCTCCTCGTAGTCGTGCACGGTGCCCGCGAAGCCGTCCAGCACGGACCGGTCGCCGGGGCCGCTGACCACGATGTGCCTGAGCGTCGGGGCGAGCTCCGGGAGGACCGCGGCCAGCAGCGGCAGGACGGTGCCGTTGACGACGATGACGCGGTCGGCGGCGTGGTTGACGATGAACGACAGCTGGTTCGCCGGCAGCCGCAGGTTGAGCGTGTGCAGCACCGCGCCCATCGCCGGCACCGCCAGGTACGCCTCCAGGTGCTCGGCGTTGTTCCACATCAGCGTCGCGACCCGGTCGTCCGCCGTCACGCCGAGCTCGTCGCGCAGCGCCCAGGCCAGCTGCGCGGCCCGCGCCCCCACCTCGGCGTACGTCCGGACCACCGGCCCGGTCCCGTCCCAGGTGGTGACGGTCGAACGCCCGTGGATGGTCGACCCGTGCTCCAGGATCCTGGCGACGGTGAGCGGTACGTCCTGCATCGTGCTGAACACGGGTCCTCCTCGACCTGGGCGGCACTGCGGCTGCTGCTGCCCCTGACTCCCGTCCCCGGCCGCCGGGCGGCTACTGGGCGGTAATGCGGGCAACCGAGCCCGATTGTGCCCCGCCACCTGCCCGATGTCAGCATCCAGGCCCCGTTGCCCCCGTCACGACTTCGTCCCGTTCCCCCCGGGCCCGGCCGCGAGTGTTTGGAGGGTCGGCGGTGGGGTGCGGGGCGGGCGGGATACTGGGGGCATGGGTGACGGACGTGGCGAACGGCGGGTGGGGCGTGGGCCGGCGGGATTCAGGCTGCCGTGCCCGTGCTGCTCGGGCGGGGTGCGGACGCAGGCGCGGGCGGGGGTCCGGGGGGACCGGACCGGGACGGGGTACATCCCGGAGACCTGCCGCTACTGCGAGGGCAGCGGCTGGCTGGCGCTGGAGTTGAGGGAGTAGCCGGAGCAGCGGGAGCCGGAGCCGGGCGCGCGGTGTGCCCGGCTCGCCCGGTCCGTCGGGTGCTCCCCGGCCGACGGGTGCGCCCGGGCCGCCGCGCCCCGGCCGTCAGCCGGCCAGCGGCGCGTCGACCTGGTTGCGGTCCACGGTGAGCGTCGCACCGCCGTAGGTCTCCTCGACGTTGCCGCGGTACTGGTGGACGCGCTGGTGGTCGACCCAGAGGTCGGGGCTGAGCGGCCCGCCGCCGACGGTGTCGGCGTGGTCGTCCCAGCGCGCGTACCAGAGGGTGTCGGGCAGCGGCGAGCTGCCGGCCCGGGCGGCCGCCGCGAGGTCGGCGATGCCGGAGTCGAGGCTGGAGTAGAAGCCGGACCGGTAGCCGGCCGTGTGCAGGCCCTGGGTCCAGCCGAGGGTGAAGTCGACGACGGCCTGACCGCAGGCGGGGTCGCTCATCGGGTAGGCCTCGATGTCCAGGAAGACCGGGCTGCCCGCGCCGAGGCCGACCGCCTGCAGCCCGCCGACCGCCTCGGCCGCCTCCTCGCGGCCCTGCTGGACGGCGCGGGCCGGGTCGATCCGCTTCGGCTTGCGCTTCAGGTCGCTGCACGGCGCCTGCAGGCCGACGTGGACGGGCAGGAACCGCCAGCCCATCTCGCGGGCCTGCCGGACCCAGTCGGCGGTGAGCCGCGGCTGGGTGCAGCCGCGCTGGCCGCCGCTGGTGTAGATGCCGAGCGCGCCGTACGGCGAGGCGCCCCGCCAGGCGCGCAGGGTCTCCAGCGGCGGCGCGGTGCAGGCGTCGAAGGCGGCGCCGGTGTAGAGGTCGCGGGTGCGGAGGGCGGGCGGCCCGAGGCGGTCGGGGAGGAGGGTGGGGCGGATGCGGGGGACGGCGGCGGCCGCCGGGGCGGCCTCGTCGGCGCTCGCGCCCGGCCCGCCGGCGGCCAGCAGGAGGACGAGGGAGGCGGCGGCGAGGGCCGCGGGGCGGAGATAGCGCACGCCGCCTTGATACTGACGGACCGTCGGGCCTTCCCGGCTGCCGCGCCGCATGCGCCCCGGAAGCTCACCCTTTCGGACGCACCCGTCCGCATCCGTCCCGATTTTTGTAACGAGCTTGCCGCCCAGTGGCTCCTTACGGCAAACTCGCCACTATGCCCACGCCCAACCCCACCGAAACCGCCGTCCCGACGTCGGCCGCAGCCGTCGCCGAGGCCCTTGCCATGCCGCCCGCCCCCAAGGGCGAGCCCGCCGGCGAGCGCGGTGGCTGGCGACGAGGCGACGCGCCCGGCGACGGGCTGCCACCGGACGCACGACCCGGCCGACCGTCCGGCCGACGGTTCCCGAACTTCCTGCGGCGCCCGGAGCGAATCCCGGCGCCGCTTCTCTGTCTGACCGCGATGTTCCTGGTGCAGACCGGGATCGCGTTCTCCAAGCCCCTCTTCGGCCCGCTCGGGGTGAGCGGCACGACCTTCCTCCGGCTGAGCTTCGCGGCGGTCATCCTGCTGGCCGCCACCAGGCCGCGGCTGCGCGGGCGCCGACCGCGCGACCTGGCCGCCGCCGCCCTGCTCGGCATGGCCTCGGCCGGCATGACCCTGCTGTTCGCCGGGGCCGTCGACCGGCTGCCGATGGGCACCGCCGCGACCATCGAGTTCCTCGGCCCGCTCGCGGTGGCGCTCTTCTTCGCCCGCCGCGCCAGCCACCTGCTGTGGGCGCTGCTCGCCGCCGGCGGGGTGGCGCTGCTGACGCTGCTCGGCGAGGCCGGGGACGGGAGCGGAGCCGGGCTCGACCCGGTCGGCCTGGTGTACGCCTTCGGGGCGGCCGCCTGCTACGCCGCGTACATCCTGTTCACGGACAAGGTCGGGGCCGCGTTCCAGGGCTTCCAGGGACTGGCCGTGTCGATGACGGTCGGCGCGCTCACGGTGGCGCCGTTCGGGCTCGGCGAGGCCTGGGACGGCCTGACCGAGCCGGGCGCCTCGCCGCTGATGCTGCTGCTCGCGGTCGCCGGGGTGTCCCTGCTGCTGCCGGTGATCCCGTACGCGCTGGAGATGACGGCGCTGCGGCGGATGCCGCAGCGGGTGTTCAGCGTGCTGGTGAGCCTGGAGCCGGCGGTCAGCGCACTCGTCGGGCTGGTGGTGCTGGGGCAGCTGCTGGGCGCGCCGCAGCTGGCCGGGATCGGCTGCGTGGTGGCCGCGAGCGTCGGGGCCACGCTGACCGGGCGGCGCTGAGCGGGTGTTGCTGAACGGGTGTTGCTGAACGGCGCGCGGACGGCGCGCGGACGGAGCCTGGGCCGGGCGGCCGGGGCCCGTCCGCGGCGGACGCCCGAAGGCGCCGGCCCGGAACGGCCGAGGTGAGAAGGGGCGCTTACCGGTCCGGTACGCGCCCCGACTCGTCGGTCCTCTGGTGCCCTGGCCCGCTGGTCCGCCGGCTCCCCGGCCCTACGGCCCTACGGCCAGAGCAGGGTGCGCGACCACTCCGGCGTCCGGACCGGGCCGGTCCGGGTGAAGCGGAGCCGGACGTGATGGCGGTCCGCGTGGCCCTGCCAGAACTCCACCTCGTGCGCCCAGAGCGTGAAGACGGCGTGCCCGGCGGCGACCGTGTCGGGGGTGGTCTCCAGCCTGCGGCGGGCGACCGCCACCGCCTCCTCGTACTCGGCCGGCGAGGCCAGCGGCTCGCTCTGCCGACCGACCAGCGCGCCGATCCGCGCCGCCGGGGAGCGGGTCGCGAACTCGGCCGCCGCGACCTGGTCGGCGGCCCGCTCGACGGTGCCGCGGACCCTCACCTGGCGGCCCAGCTGCGGCCAATAAACGGTGATCGCGGCGGCCGGGTGGTCGCCGAGCTGGCGGCCCTTCGGGCTGTCGGCGGCGGCGGAGAAGACCCAGCCGGTGCCGGAGGAGTCGACGTCGCGCAGCACCAGCACCCGGGCGTCCGGCATGCCGTCGGCGTCGACGGTGGAGAGCGTGACCACCTGCGGGTCCAGCACCCCGGCGTCGAGGGCGGTGGCGAGCCAGTCGACGAAGAGCGGGCCCGGCTCGACCGGGGCCGCCTCGGCGTCGAAGGCCGGCAGCGGACGGGTCATCGGCGGGCGTCCGAGCAGCAGCTCGGGCACGGACCTGGGCTCGGGACGGTGTTCCGGCCCCGGCGCCGGGGCCGGCTCCGCAGCTGCCTCCGGGCCCGGTACCGGGCTGGTCTCGTCCGGGCCGGTCAGGCCCTCCTCCTCCGCTGCCATCGCGCCCTTCCTTCCGGTTGCCGCGGCCGCAGCCCCTCGCCGGGAGGGCCACCGGGGCCCCGGGCGCGGGGGTGCGCTGTCGGAGCGCAACCGTACCGCCGCGCGGTGACGGGCCCGGGCGCGGGCCCTCGACTGGGGCTCGTTCCGGGGCCCAGGCCGGGCCCCGGGGCGGCGGTCGGGGTCCCGGGGCGGCGGTCGGGGTCCCGGGGCGGCCCCGGGCGGCCCCGAGCGGCCCCGGGCTGTCGACCACCGGCCACCGGCGCCCGGCGCCCGGACGCGCCCGTGGGCGGCACCGACCTGCGGTGCCGCCCACGGGACCGGTTCGCGGTGACCCTTTCCGCTACCCGGTTGCGCTTTTCGCGATCTGTTCCGACTGCTTCGCTTCGATTCACTTCACTGTCTGCTTCGAACCCCGCCGCGGATGCTCAGCTCACCCACGGCCACCCACCTCCGGCGCCCCCGCCGGCGATGGCTCCCGGTCGACCGACGCTCAGTTGAAGATCGGGGCGAAGACGACGCTGAAGTTCTTGTTGGACTGGCCCGCCAGGACGGCCCCCGAGTTGTCCTTCACCGCGAGGGTGTTGGCCTGGTTCGAGGCACCGGCCCCGGAGGCCGTCTGCTGGTTCGAGACGTAGTTGCCGTCGACCGAGCCGAAGATGTTGCCGGTCCCGATGTTCGACACCACGCCGCTGTTGGACCCGTCGTTGGCGAGCGCGCCGTTGTCGGCGGCCGCGACGCCGGCACCGGCGAGCAGCAGCCCCGCCGCGAGCGGGGCCGCCACCAGAAGACCGGCCACCTTACGGGTGCGGATGCGAGCCATGAGAGCCTCCAAGAAACGGTAAATCGTGCAATGTGTGCGGGAGTTCGCCGGCCAGACGAACACCTGCGGGCTGCGACGCCGAGGGAAAGACTTCCGCAACAAATCGACAAAGCACCACCTCCCGGCGGCCTTTTCGCCCTTTAGCGTGATATCCAGCAGCCCGGCGCATAACCGGCGCCCGAACGGAAAGCGCGCCGACACACCGCCGCTCACCTGCGATGTCGCCCGAACGGTCGGACACGACCGACGCTCGGACGGCCGCGCGAAGGGGAGCACACGGACAACCCGGCGCACCACCCTGGCGCGAAGAACCCCCGAACGCGCCCCCCAAAAGTAGGGTCGCGTCACCGTGTCGACATATCCAGCCATTCTGCGACAGTCTGAAAATCCGGTGATTCGCCGAATCTGCGGTCCGCCGAGAATACGGTCAGATCGCTTTACCGGGGTTGAGAATGCCCAAGGGATCGAAGACCGCCTTCAGCTGCCGCTGCAGCTCCGACGCCACCGGGCCGAGCTCGCGCGCCAACCACTCCCGCTTGAGCAGGCCCACCCCGTGCTCCCCGGTGATCGTGCCGCCCAGCTCCAGCCCCAGCTCCATGATCTCGTCGAAGGACCGCTGCGCCCGCGCCGACTGCTCGGCGTCCGCCCCGTCGAAGATCACGATCGGGTGGGTGTTGCCGTCGCCCGCGTGGCTCACCACCCCGATCGTCAGCCCGTGCCGCTCGGCGATCGCCGCGACGCCGGCCAGCATCTCGGCCAGCCGCGAGCGCGGTACCGCCACGTCGTCGATCATCGTGGTGCCCAGCCGGTCCAGCGCGGGCAGCGCCAGCCTGCGGGCCTCCAGCAGCATCTCCGACTCGGCCTGGTCCTCGGCCGGCACCACCTCGGCCGCCCCGGCGGCCCGGCAGAGATCGCCCACCGCGGCCAGCTGGTCCACCCGGTCCGGGCCGTCGAAGGCCACCAGCAGCAGCGCCTGGGTGGACTCCGGAAGACCCATCTGCGCCAGCTCGTTGACCGCCCGTACGCTCACCGCGTCCATCAGCTCCATCAGCGACGGCGTGAACCCGCGCGCCATCACCGCACAGACCGCCTCACCCGCCGCGGCCGCGCTCGGGAACTCCGCCGCGAGCGCCAGCTGCGGCTCGGGCGCCGGCCGCAACGCCACCACGGCCCGGACCACCACGCCCAGCGTGCCCTCCGAGCCGACCAGCAGGCGGGTCAGGTCGTAGCCGGCGACCCCCTTGGCCGTCCGGCGCCCGGTCGACAGCAGCCGCCCGTCCGCCAGCACCACATCGAGCCCGAGCACGTACTCGCTGGTCACGCCGTACTTGACGCAGCACAGCCCGCCCGCCCCGGTCCCGATGTTGCCGCCGATCGTGCAGGACTCCCAGCTCGACGGATCCGGCGGGTAGGCGAGCCCCGACGCGGCCGCCGCCCGGGAGAGCTCGGCGTTCACCACACCGGGTTCGACCACCGCGATCCGGTTGACCGGATCGAGCTCCAGGATCCGGTTCATCCTCACCATCGACAGCACGATGCAGCCGTCCACCGCGTTGGCCGCGCCGGACAGACCCGTCCGCGCCCCCTGCGGGACCACCGGGACCCGCAGGGCGGTGGCGGTCCGCATGACGTGCTGCACCTGCTCCACCGTCTCCGGGAAGACCACCACGGCCGGGGTGCCGGCCGCGCAGAAGCCCGCCATGTCGCGGCTGTAGGCAGCCGTCACGTCCGGGTCCACCGCCAGTGCGCCGGGCGGGAGGCCCTCCGCCAGCCGGTCCGTCAGGTCACTCATCGCCGCCTCCGCTCGCGCCACCCGGTCCCACCGCACCGCTGGCGCCGTTGTTGCCGCTCGTGCTGCTCGTGCTGCTCGTGCTGCTCGTGCTGCTCGTGCTGCTTCGCTTCCGTACCGCCTCGGCCGTCGCCGACGCCGACGCCACCGGCGCAGCGACCGGGGCCGTCCGGGCGGGGGCAGGTCCGCCGCTCCGCACCCGCCGGGTGACCGCGTCCGGCCCTCGCACTCTGCCCGGCACCCGGCCGCCCGGCAAGTACGCCGCTCCGCACCCGGTCCGCGCCGCACCCGGTCCGCGCCGGCGCCGCGCGGACGCCGCGCACCCGAGAGGCACCCGGCCGGCGGTCAGCCCCGCCGCAGCGCCCGGGAGCCCAGCGCGGCGAGCCCGGCCCCACCGGTGGCCAGCGCGCAGAGCACGGTCGGCACCCGGGCCCCCGCCGCGTCGGCGAGCAGTCCGAGCAGCCCGGTCGAGAGCACCAGCGCCGCGCTCTGGACGAGCGTCAGCAACGCCTGCACCCGGGCGAGATGTCCGTCCGGCGCGCCCTCCAGCAGCAGGGGGCCGAGCCGGCACGCGAACAACCCCGAGCCCGCCCCCGTCACCACCCCGCCCGCCGCCGCCACCAGCGGGCCCGGTGCCCAGGCCAGCACCGCGATGCCCACCGCCGCCGTACAGAGCCCGGTGGCCGCACCGACCCACGCCCTGGCCCACGCGCCCGACCCCGCGCCCGACCGCGTTCCTGTCCCGTGCCCGGACGTCGGCCGCCCCGCCGGCCGCCGCGAGTCGCCCCGGCCCCCGTCACCGCGCCAGGAGAGCAGGGCCGCCACCGCGAGCACCCCCGCCCCCTGCCCGCCCGTCACCAGCCCGGTCGCCCCGGCACCCCACCCGCGTTCCCGGGCCAGCAGCGGCACGAGCAGGGAGACCACCGGCAGCAGCGCCCCCGCCGCAGCCCCGGTGAGCAGCAGCGCCGCCCGCAGCAGCCGGTCCCCCACCGCCAGCCGCACCCCGGCGGCCGCCTCGCGCAGCAGCCCGGGCGCGGCTGCCGGACCCTCCGGGGACGCATGCGGAGAGGCGTTCGGGGAGGGCTTCGGGACCGTCACCTCGTCGGCCCGGACGCGCACCCGCAGCAGCACCAGCAGGAGCACCGCGAAGCTCGCCGCGTCCGCCAGCGCCGCCCCCGGCAGCCCGCCCACCGCGACCAGCGCCCCGCCGAGCGGCGCCCCCAGCAGGGCGGCGGTCTGCCCGCCCGCCTGACGCAGCGCCAGGGCCCGCGGCAGCTGATCTGCGTCCACCAGCCGCCGCGGCATCGACCCGCTCGCCGGGAGGTAGAACGCGTCGACCACCCCGACCACGGCCGCCGTCGCGACCAGCAGCCAGAGCGGCGTGCCCAGGCAGCCCGCGGCCGCCGCCAGGGCGAGCGTCGCGGCCAGCATCACCGCATCCCCGACGAGCATCACGCGGCGGGCGCCCAGCCGGTCCGCCAGCGCACCGCCCAGCAGGACCAGGGCGGTGCGGCACACCGTGATCACCGTGAGCACGAGGCCGGCGGCGCCGCCGCCGTGCGCGGCCGCGGCCCAGCCCAGGGCGAAGAACAGGGCCGCGTCGCCCAGGGCGCCGGCCTGGGCGCCGACCAGCCAGAGCAGGTAGGGCCCGGGGAGCGCCGCCCGGCCCCGGCGGTCGGCCCGGGCCCTGAGGTCCGGGCGGTCGGCTCCCTCGGGCGCGGTGGCGCCGGTGATCGTCATGTCGGCCGACGCTAGGACCCTCGACCCGCTTGAGGGCAAGCGCCACCCCGTGGGACGACTACCCGCGGGCCACCGGCTCCTGAAGTTCGGTCACCCACCCGGCCTGGTCGTCCGGGCACTCCAGGTAGAGCTCCCGGGCGTACCCGGCCGAGCGGTAGCCGTTCTCGTCGATGAACCGCGCCAGCGCCTGGAAGGAGCCCAGCGCGTCGTCCATCGACCCGCGGTGCACCACGGTCGCCGCCTCCTCGACGGCCGGCAGGTCGACCACCGCGAAGCCCTGCTTCCCGCCCGGGGCCACCGCGGCCCCGACCGGCACGGCCACCCGGACCAGCACCGCGCCGTCCCCGTCCGGGACGTCCTCGTAGCAGGCGAAGGACGGCCCGGTCTCCGCCACCCCGGCCGCGGCCAGCCGGCCGCAGAGCTCCTCGAACAGCGGACCGACCACCGGCCCGACGTCCTCCGGCTCGTAACTCGCCGCGACCGCCGTCAGCTCGGCCACCCGCACCGCCGGTACGCGCTTCACCACGACATCGTGCGTGGACATGGTCCCCTCGCTCTCGATCGTCCGGAGCCTCGCCTCGACCCGGGTCAGCCGTTCCGCGTCCGCCGCCATCGCCGCGGCGAGCTCGGCCCGCCGCAGCCGCAGCATCCCGCGCAGCTCCACCGCGTCCACCTCCTCGTCCAGGACGGCCCGCACCTGCTGCAGCGTGAAGCCGAGGTCCTTGAGGGCGATGACGCGGTTGAGCCGGGCGAGTTGGGCGGCCTCGTAGCAGCGGTAGCCGCTGGCCGGATCGACCCGGGCCGGCCGGAGCAGCCCGATCGCGTCGTAGTGACGCAGCATGCGGACCGACACCCGGCCGTGTTTGGCGAAGTCTCCGATGTTGAACATGATGCCTCCAGTGCAGACCCTCACACCGTGTCATGGTCAAGCACCGGAGCTCCGCCACCGCCGGCCGCCTCTCCGCCCCTTCCTCCCCTCCCCTCCCCTCCCCTCCCCCTTCTCCCGTCCCCGCCGCTCAGTCCGTCACGTCGAACCCCCGCCGGTCCCCCAGCACCCGCAGGCTCCGCTGCCCGGGGATCCCGTTCGCGTCCGTGCCCGAGTAGCCGAGGCTGCGCTGGAACGCGGCGTACGCCTGCACCGTCCGGGTGCCGAGCGACCCGTCCACCCAGCGCTGCTCCAGGAACCCCTCGTCGGCCAGCGCCTGTTCGACGATCCGGACCTCGCCGCCGTACGTCTGGTGCCCCTGCTCGGCCCCCGGGTCGGTCCGCGCCGCCGCCGCCACGTGGGCCACCGAGACCCGCCGCGGCGAGGGCAGCCGGCCGAGCAGCCGGCGGAGCGACCCCTCCCCCGGCACCCCGTCCGCGTCGGGCCCCGAGTAGCCCAGACCGTGCTGGAAGTCCTGGTAGTTGAGGGTGTCGGCGTCCCGCCAGTCCTCGTCCGGCCCGGACTGGTAGTGCCGTCCGAAGCCCTGCCGGACCAGCGCCTGCCCCACCTCCAGGACGTGCGGCCCGTGCGCTCCGTAGCCGTACTCCAGCCCGTTGACGGTCACCCGGTACCGGGCCGGGCCGGACTCCGCGCGCGGCGGGGGCAGCGGTGCGCCGCCCGCCGCCGCGGCGATGCCGGGCAGCACGGTCTCGCGGAACTGCCGCGCCCGGACGTCCCCGGGACAGGCCGTCCCGCCGTCCGACCACTCCGGGAACATCCGGTGCACCCCGAACCCCGGCGCGTCCCACGACGGGCAGGCGCGCAGCGGGACGCCGTGCCGCTGGTGCAGCCAGGCCCCGAGCGCGATCAGCGCCGCCAGCTGGGCGTCCGTCCACGGGTCGGTGCTCCGGTCGTCACTGGCCGACTCGATGCTCACCGCCCCGGTGCCGTCGGCGCGGCGGTTCGCGTGCATGTTGGCGTCGGCGCGGGTCTCGGTGCCGACGAACTGCCCGACGCTGCCGTCGTACCCCACCCCGAAGTGCGACTCCAGGTTGGTCGAGTCCCGCCAGTACTCGTACATCCGCCGCGGCGTCCACGGCGCCGCCACACTGTGGAAGATCACCTGCGTCGGCGTGATCGCCGTCTGCTCGTCCGACTCGGGCTGGAGCTCCATCTTCTCCGCGCCGGGGTACCAGGCCATCCGTCTCTCCTCGCCAGGCCCAGGGCAGTCCGCCCCTTGCACCCGGCTAAACGAGACCCACACCCCCACACGAGGACACCTCGTCCCCAAACCCCCCGTTCAGGTGAAACCGGACACTCCGCCCCCGCCCGCCCCACCTCCACCCCGCCCCCGAAAACACCGAAGGCGGGTGCCGGCTCGATGCCGGCACCCGCCTTGAGCAGGTGGTTTTCTCCAACCAGCGGAGAGCGTGGGATTCGAACCCACGGTACGGGGTCACCGCACGACAGTTTTCAAGACTGTTCCCTTAGGCCGCTCGGGCAGCTCTCCAGGCGGAGGTCAGCCTAACGGGTCCGGCGGGGTTCGGTGCACCGGGTTTTCGGGGTCGGGGCGGGGGTCAGTCGCCGACGCGCGTGCCGAGGGTGACCTTGGTGCTGAGGGTCTGGCCGTTGCGGGTGTACTCGACGTCGACGGTCTCGCCGGGCTTGTGCGTCCAGATCTTGCTGACCAGGGCCGGGCCGTTCTCGATCGGGCTGCCGCCGAGCTTGGTGATGACGTCGCCGGGCTTGAGGCCCGCCTGGTCGGCGGCGCCGCCGGGGGTGACGGCCGGGGTGCCCTGGATGTCGCGGGTCTGGATCTGGGCGCCGTCGCCCTTGTAGTCGTCGTTGCGCAGGACGTCCAGCTTGGCGTACACCGGCTTGCCGGTCTTGATCAGGGTGTCGGCGACCCACTTGGCCTGGTTGATCGGGATCGCGAAGCCGAGGCCGATGGAGCCGGCCCGGCCGGTGCTGGAGGAGTTGGACTGGATCGCCGAGTTGATGCCGATCACCGCGCCGGCGGAGTCGAGCAGCGGGCCGCCGGAGTTGCCGGGGTTGATCGAGGCGTCGGTCTGCAGCGCGTTCATGTACGAGGCCTGCGAGCCGGTCTCGTCGCCGGAGGCGACCGGGCGGTCCTTGGCGCTGATGATGCCGGTGGTGACGGTGGACTCCAGGCCGTACGGCGCGCCGATGGCGATGGTGGAGTCGCCGACGTTGACCTTGTCGGAGTCGGCCAGCGGAAGCGGCGTCAGCTTGCCCTTGGGCGGGCTGTCGAGCTTGATGACGGCCACGTCGTAGCCCTCGGCGCGGCCGAGCACGGACGCGTTGTAGGACGAGCCGTCGGCGAACTTGACGGTCAGTTTGCCGCCGCTGGACGCGGGCGCGACCACGTGGTTGTTGGTGAGGATGTGGCCCTCGGTGTCGAAGACGAAGCCGGTGCCGGTGCCGGACTCGCCGTTGCCCTGCGCCTTGATGGTGACGACGCTGGGCAGCGCCTTCTGCGCGATGCCGGCCACCGAGCCGGGGGCGGCCTCGTTCTTCTGGGAGTTGTTGGCCTGGACGGTGGTGCTGGTGCGGTCGGCCGCGGCGCTGACGCTGGTGTCGTCACGGTCCGCGACGAGCACGCCGACCGCGCCGCCGGCCACGCCGGCGACCAGGGCGACGGCCGCCACCAGGGCGATCAGGCCGCCGCGCTTCTTGCGCGGGCCGCCGGGCGACGGGGCGCCGGGGTACTCGGCCGGGTAGCCGAGCGGACCGCCGGGGCCGCCGGGCGCACCCGGGCCGCCGGGGGTGATGTCGTGCCCTCCCCAGCCGCCGAGCGGCTGGCCTGCGCCGAACGGGTGGTGCTGGCCGGTCGTGCCGTGGGCCTGCGGAGCGGCCGGGGCGCCGTACGGGTCGTGGGCCGCGAGCGCGGCCGGCGGGACCGGCGTGCCGGGGGCGGGGGTGGCGTACGGGTTGCCGACCTGCGCGGCGGGCGCGACCGGGGCCGGAGCCGCCGGGGTGGCCGGCGCGGGCGGCAGGACCGGCGGCGGGGCGTCGAGGTAGCCGGTGTCGGCCGCCGGGGCGGCGGGCGCCGGCTCCGGCGCGCCGACCTTGCCGAAAGCCAGCGTGGGCGTGAACCCTCCGTTGCCTCCCTCGGCGGGCGCGGCGCCCGGAGCGGACGGGTACTGGTCGTGGGGCGTCGCCACGGGGGCGGGGCCGGCCGCAGACTGCTGCGCCGGACCGTCTGGAGCGGGACCCACCACCCCCTGGCCGCCGGAGGGCTGCTCCCCCTGCGGCCCGGTGGACCCAACCTCGCGCTCGGTGCTCACGGACGACCTCCATAGCTGACAGGACCAACAACCATAGTTTTTCGCACACTCGATTCGATTGCCGTAAGGACCCTTCTGAAGAAGTCATAAGAATCCTTAGCCAGGCCAGACAGAGCCTGGTGGAACGCCCCTCCCGACGGGCTCCGCGCGCCTCGGCGCCGCACCCGGACCGCGGCCTCCGCCGCACCCCCCGCAACGCCTCCGCCGCTCCCCCGTCGCACCCCGCCGGCCCCGGAGCACGGTCCCCTGGCCTTGGCGTTCTCCGCCGCGGCCGCTAGCCTGTCGCTCCAAACTGACACGCGGGAGCTTGGACCCACCAGGCTGAGAGTGCGCCGGTCGACCGTACGCCACGGGATCCGTGGGCGGGGCGTCGAGGGGGCGCTGACCGCCGGAACCTGTCCGGGTAATGCCGGCGTAGGGAGTATCGGCCATGCCGCCTGCTTCGCCATCCTCGTCCCCGGGTGCGCCCTCCTCCGAGGGTCTCCCCCCGTCGTCGGACGCCGGGAGCACCGTCCCCGGTTCCCGGGAGGCCGCCCGCTCCGGCGGCACCGCCGTCCTGGACCGCCCCGCGGCCGCGGACGGCGCCCGCGTCGAGGCGCCGCTGGTGCTGGACACCGAGCCGCCGCGCACGCTCCGCTTCCGCGACCACTTCGCGCTCTGGATGAACCTCGGCGTCTCGCTCATCGGCTTCACCACCGCCGCCACCGTGCTGGGCGCCCAGGGCAGCGAACTGTCGCTGGCCGCCGCGGTGACCGCGATCGTGGCCGGCACCGTGGTCGGCACCGCGATGCTCGGGGTGGCCGCCCTGATCGGCGCGCGGACCGGCGCGCCGGCCATGGCCAACCTGCGCGGACTGTTCGGGACGCGGCTCTCGTACGTGCCGACGGTGCTCAACATCGTCCAGTGCATCGGCTGGGGCGTGTACGAGCTGCTGGTGATCGCGATGGGCGCGCAGACCGTCGTCGGCACCGAGGGCTACCGCTGGATCTTCATCGTGCTGGCCGGCGCGGTGACCACCGCGCTGACCATCTGGCCGCTCGGCGCGATCGCGGTGCTGCGCCGCTTCGTCGCCGCCGCGGTGGCGGTCGCGATGGTCTACCTCACCGTCCAGCTGGGCCGCAACGGCGTGTCCGACCCGGGGGCGGGCAACTGGCACGGCTTCCTGAAGGCGACCGACGCGATGATCGCGGTGTCGATCTCCTTCGTGCCGCTGGCCGCCGACTACACCCGGCACTCGCGCACCCCGCGCTCGGCGTTCTGGGGCAGCTTCTCCGGCTACACCGTGGCGCAGGTCTGGTGCTACGTGCTCGGCCTGGTCGCGCTCCTCCAGGCGGACGGCGACCCCGCCCGGATCTTCGACTCCTTCCTCGGCGTCTGGGCCGGCTGGCTGTTCCTGCTGGTGCTGGTGCTGCGCGAGACCGACCAGTCGTTCGCCAACGTGTACTCGACCGCGATGTCGGTCCACAACCTGCTGCCGAAGGTCGACCGCCGGGTGCTGACCGGCGGCACCGGGCTGCTGATCACCGTGCTGGCCCTGCAGATCACCGAGTTCACCGACTCGTACTACGCCTTCCTGGGCCTGATCGGCTCGATCTTCGTGCCGATGTTCGCGGTGCTGGCGGTCGACTACTTCCTCGGCGCCGGCCGGCGCGGCTGGAACCTCTCCGCCGACGCGCCGTCCCGCTGGCTGATGCTGCTGCCGTGGGCGCTCGGCTTCGCCACGTACCAGCTGATCGCCCCGACCGCCGTCGCCGGCTGGTGGACCGACTTCTGGACCTCCGCGCAGGAGGCGCTGCACTTCACCCCGCAGGAGTGGACCTCGGCCTCGCTGCTCGGCTTCCTGGTCCCGGCCCTGGCCACCTGGGCGCTCACCCCGCTCACCCGGGGCGCCGCCGCGCGCTGACCGGGGGCGCCACCGCGCGCCGACCCGGGCCCCGTACCCGCGCGCCGACCCGCCCGGGTACGGGGCCGGCCGACCGCCGCGTCCACGACCGTGAGCATGCCCGAAGACGGCCCCGCAGGTTGGGGCCGTCTTCGCTTTCGTGTCACTTCCGCGGCCTATCGTGGACGGTGTGACCAGCCCAGACCTCTCGCCCGCGACGGCGCGCACCGCGCCGACCGTCCAGGTGATCGCCCACCGCGGTTCCTCGCACGCCCTGCCCGAGCACACCCTCGCCGCCTACCGCCGGGCGCTGTCCGAGGGCGCGGACGCGCTCGAGTGCGACGTCCGGGTGACCGCCGACGGGCAGCTCGTCTGCGTGCACGACCGCCGGATCGGCCGGGTGTCGGACGGCCGCGGCACCGTCTCCGCGATGACGCTGGCCGAGCTGGAGGCGCACGACTTCGGCGCCTGGAAGACCGGTCGGCCCAGCGAGGACCCGGAGCTGCGCGGGGTGCTGCGGCTGGAGAGCCTGCTGGAGCTGGTCACCGACTGCGGACGCCCGGTGGACCTCGCGATCGAGACCAAGCACCCGGTCCGGTTCCGCGGCCGGGTGGAGTCCGAGCTGCTGCGGATGCTGGACCGGTTCGGGATCGGCGGCACCGGGGAGGGCGGGCGCGCCCGGGCCCGGATCATGAGCTTCTCCTCGCTGGCCCTGGCCCGGGTGGGCGCCGCCGCGCCGGAGTACCCCCGGGTGTTCCTGTTCGAGCGCGGCCTGGCGCTGCGCGGACGGCTGCGCCCGGGGGCGCCCCTGCCGGGCGGCGCGCGGATCGCGGGCCCCGGCATCGAGCTGGTGCGGGCCCGGCCGGGGCTGGTGACCAGGCTGCGCGAGTTGGGCCACCAGGTGCACGTCTGGACCGTCGACGAGCTGGCCGACGTCGAGCTCTGCCTGGAGCTCGGGGTGTCCGCGATCATCACCAACCGCCCGGCGGAGGTGCTGGCCCAGCTCGGCCGGTGACGGTCCGGCCCGTCTGCGGAATACCGATCCGGCCGGGCGGCGCCGGTACGGAACCGTGCGGTGAACCGTTCAACCACCTGGACCCGTTGATCGTCTTGGTAGGGACTCAAACCTTCCGACGCCGATTTCTGACGCAATTACGGCACTTTCACGACGCAGGGTGAGCATCGAATCACCTGTCGAGCACCGTCTGTCGACCGGCTTGAAATGTCCGTGCGGGATCGCCGTCCGGTCGTTTCCGACGTATTGCCAAGGGGCATCCATCCCTCGGCATACGCTGAAGGAGGTCCGGGGGTGGCGTTGATGGTGGCGCGTGAAGTGCCGACTTCATCGACCATGGCAGTGCCGCACGGCCCAGCGAGCGTCGGGGCCGCGCGGCGCCGACTGCGTCGAGATCTGGGTGACCGGCAGATACCGGAACCGGTCATCGATGATGCTGTTCTGATCCTTTCCGAACTGCTGAGCAACGCGTGTCGTTACGCGCGACCGCTCGGCCCGCTGCCCGCCCTCGGGCGCGGCGCCCGGGCCGAGGTCGTGGAGCCGCTGCTGGTCGGCGTACCGTCCCGGACGGCCGGGGCCGGCGAGGACCGTGCCGCCGTTCCGGGCGGCGGCAGCGGCAACGGCGGCGGCACCGGCCGAAGCGGCTCGGACGGCAGCGGTGACGACGAGAGCGGCGGCGTCCTGGTCCGCTGGCAGATGCACGCCGACGGCGTGCTCACCCTGGAGGTGACCGACGGCGGGGCACAGACCCGGCCTTCGCCGGCCAGCCCGTCGCTGACCTCGCACGGCGGTCGCGGACTGGGCATCGTGGACCAGCTGGCCAGTGACTGGGGCGTGCGCGACGCGCCCGGCGAGGTGACGGTGTGGGCGGCGCTGCCCGCCCGGGCCCGCCACGCCAGACGGACCGGCGGCGAACCCCGCAGCGCCTGAGCACCGCATCGCCTGAGCACCGCAGCAGCACGCGCCACGCCGCACGGCCGTCCGGCCGTCCGGGCGCCACGGACCGAGCACCGCACGGCCGTCCGGGCGCCGCACACCGTTCCGGCCACCGGGCACCGGCACCGCCGCCCGGCACCGAAGCGCCCGGGCCGCCCGGCCGACCCGTCGCCGGACCGCCCGACCGCCGGACACCGTCCGCCCGAGCCCGCCGCACCCCACCGCACCTCGCCGCACCCCGCCGGGCCTGCGGCGGTGCCGCCCGGACCAGCGCCCCCGCGCCCCGGCGTGCGCCCACGCGCCCGGAGAACGTCAGTAGGCTGCCCGGAGCACAACACCACCGTCCCCGGGAGAGCCGCACCATGGGCAAGAAGGCCGCCAAGAAGGCGCCGCAGCGCAGCCAGTCCACCACCGCCGTCACGGGTGAGATCCCCGTGGTCGGGGCCCGCGAGAACTGCCCCTGCGGTTCGGGCCGCCGGTACAAGGCCTGTCACGGCCGGGAGGCCTCGCACGCGGTGCAGGAGCTGGTGCACCGCCCGTTCGAGGGCCTGTCGGGCGAAGCCGACTGGGTGGCGCTGCGCGAGCTGGTGCCGGCCGCGACCGTCCCGCTGACGCTGGCCGCCGGTGTGGCCGCCACCGCCGTGGGCGAGGTGCCGTCGGTGACGCTGGCGACCGTCCTGCCGCTGGCCTGGCCGGCGCTGCGCCGCCAGGACGGCTCGATCCTGCTGGGCCTGCAGACCCAGTCGGCCTCCGGCGACCTGAGCCGCGACCTGGCCGACGCGCTGGAGCTGGCGCTCGCCGCCGAGCCGGGCACCCCCGTGCCGGCCCGCCGGACCGTCCCGGGCGGCCGACGGCTGCAGGACCTGCTCGACGCGGACGCCCCCTTCGAGCCGGCCGTGCACACCGGCTTCGAGTTCTGGCTGGAGGACGCCGAGACCGCCACCGGCGAGGTGGCAGCCTCGCTGGAGCGCGCCAACGCCTCGGCCATCCCGACCGAGAAGCTCACCGGCGTCGACTCCGCCTACTGGTGCGGCACCCCGGACAAGAACCACCTGCGCTGGGTGATGACCGTGCCGGAGGAGCAGCTGCTGGACGCGCTGGCCCGGCTGACCGCCGCCGAGCGGTCCTCGCTCGGTCAGGACACCCGCCTGGTCGGCTCGTTCCGCGCGCACGGCCTGACCGTTCCGGTCTGGGACCTGCCGCTGTCGATGACCGCGGCCGACTGCGAGAAGCCGGCCGCCGAGTTCGCCGAGCGGCTCGCCGAGACGCTCGCCGACCCGGCGCCGCTGACCGCCGAGGAGCGGCGCGCCCGGGCGAACCTGGTGAACCGTCAGGTCACTTTGAACTAAAGGTGTACAGGAGGCGGACAGGCCACGCGGAGATCCACGTGATACGCGTCACATTGTCCGCCGTGACCCGCAATTTCCGGGCTGCGAGGGCGTCTTGGAAATTGGCGCGGGCGCAGATCCTTGTTACTGTCTAAAGAGTCCGGTCGCTGGTGCATCCCCCGTCGCCAGCGGCCGGATCTTTTGTTTTTCCGGCCGGCCCACCCCGGAACGAGTGGACCGTGCCCGATCAGTACGTGGACCGACCGCTGTCCAGCTGGACCGCAGCCTCCACCAACTCGCCCAGCAGCGGCCCGACCTGGGGCAGCCAGATGCCACCGTCCGCTCCCTGACGAGGCGGCAGCACCCACCGCACCCGGTCGCCCGTACCGCCGCCGGGCGGCAGCGGCAGGAAGCCCCCGCTCCCGTGGTAGCGCAACGAGCCGGGAACCCAAGGGAGTTGGGCCAGCATCTCGCCGAGCGCGTCGAGCGAGTAGGGGACGACCAGCATCGCGTACCGGCCCGGCATCGCCATCACCGGTCCGAGCGGCAGCCGGAGCGCGGCGAGATAGGCGAGCGCACGGGCCCCGGCCGCCGCCGGCAGGCTGACCGCCGAGACCGTCCGGCCGGTGGCGACCAGCAGCGGGGCGTCCGGGAAGCGCCGCTCCCACCACCAACGCACCATCCGGGCATCGGTGGTGGCCGCGAGCAGCGGCGGGTCGTGCGGGTGGGCGCCGGGCACGGGGCAGTCCGGATCACCGCAGGAGCACTGTCCGCCGACGACCGACGTGCCGGGGACGACGGGCCAGCGGTGCTCGGTGGCGGCCGTCAGGGCCGCGGCCAGCCTGGCCGCCCGGGCCGCCGACCGGCTCCCCGGGTTGTCGCGCATGGGGTTGTCGCGCATTGGCACCCGTTCCTTTCCGTGACCGCTCGGTTGGCTCCGGACCGCGGGCTCCGGACCGGCCCGCCGGCGCGCGTCCGGGAACGCCCGCACCGGCCCGGAACCGGGCGGCGGGCAGGGCGAACGGCAGGGTGAACGGCGGTGCGGGCGTGGAGCACGCAGTGGAGCAGGATGTGAAAGGGCCGCGGAATAGAACAGCCCTTGGAACGAGAATCCCGTATGCGACCGGATGGACGCCGCCCGGGCGCGGTTGGTTCCACCGTACGAGTGAGTCACTTCCGGCCGACCCGGCCAGCGGACGGCGAAAGCATACGATCCGGACGGCCGCCGGAGCCGTCCTCACGGTTCTGCCCGCTCCCTGGCTGCTCCATGCCCGGACGGCGGGGCCGTCGCGCTCGGGCGACGGGCCGGTCACACCCCGTCGCGCCCGTGAGCGAGGAGGCCGGCGCACCGGGAGCGCGACCGGGGAGCGCCCGGGGAGCGCCCGGCCGGCGAGCGGGCCGCGACCGGGGTGGAGACCCGCGAGCGCCCTGAGGCGAACGACCGGCGCGCGCACGAACCGAACACGCCCCCAGGCCGGGCCCGGGAGCACGGCGAACCGGCCACCAGCCTTGTCATGGCTCTGGACATGCCCCGAATGGCCTGTGTAGAAGTGGTGGCATTGCTGTCGATCAATGACGAGTAGTAGCGAATCGAGGCGAAACGCGCCCTTTCGGCCGTGATCGCTCCAAACGGCCGTACATGGGGGTTCCGCATGATCCGCGTGACACGTACCACCGCGTCAGGAGTGGCGGCATGACCGAGTCCCACCCCCCGTCGACCTCCTCCGAGCCCGCCGAGCCCGGCGGCGCGAGCGGGCTCTCCGTGCTCGACCCGCCCGGCTTCACCGGCCCGGTGCCCGGCACCGGGACACCCGGCGGCACCGCGACGCCCGACGGCACCGGCGGCACGTCCGACGGCACCGACGGCACGTCCGACGACCAGGCCGCGACCGGCGACCGGACCGCGGCCGGCGAGCAGGGCACGCCCGGTGAGCCCGGCGCGTCCGGCGAGCCCGGCGCACCGGACGGGCCGGGCTCGGCCGACGGCCCGACCGCACCCCCGTCCGCGGTGCAGGACCGTTTGGCCGGACGGCTGTCCGATTTCACCAGCCTGCACGAGCACACCGAGCTGCTCGCCCGCGCCCGCGGCCTCGACGCCACCCTCGCCGCCGTACTGGCCTCCGGCACCGCACTGCTCGGTGCCCGCCGCGCCCTGCTGGTCACCGCGCTGCCCGGCGGCGGTCCCAGCCAGCCGCTCGGCCTCGGCCTGGACCGCGCCAGCCTCGGCTCGCTGGAGACCGTCCCGCCCGACCAGAGCCTGGTGGCCCGGCTGCTGCGCGAGCACGACCGGCCCTCCCACCTGCAGTCGCACGACCTCGCCCGCGACCCCGCCGTCGGCGCCCGGCTCCGCGAGCTCGCCGCCGGCCTCGGCCTGGGCGGCTGCTACGGCCTGCCGCTCGTCACCGAGGAGGACGGCCCGCTCGCCGCCGTCCTCTGGTTCTACGACGAGCCCGCCGAACCCACCGAGCGCCAGCGCGAGCTGGCCCGCCGGTACTGCGATGTGGCCTCCCCCCTGCTGGCCAAGCAGCTGGACGCGGAGAAGGTCCGGCGCACCACCGAGGCCCTGCGCCGCGGCCTGCTGCCCGACCGCCTCCCCCAGCCCGCCGGCCTCCGGCTGGCCGCCCGGCTGGTCCCGGCCGGGCTGGACCGCTCGTCCGGCAGCGACTGGTACGACGCCATCCCGCTGCCGGACGGCACGGTCGGCCTCACCGTCGGCTCGGTGTCCGGCGACGGGCCGGGCGCCGGCCCGGGCTCCGCCCCCGGTGCGGCCGCCGCGATGGGCCGGGTCCGGTCCGCGCTGCGGGCGTACGCGGTGCTGGAGGGCGAGGACCCGGTGTCCGTCCTCGGCGACCTCGAACTGCTGCTCAAGACGACCGAGCCGGCCCGCAGCGCCACCGCCGTCTACGCCTGGGTGGAGCCGGAGGAACGCCGGATCACCCTCGCCGGGGCCGGCCACTGCCCGCCGGTGCTGGTCACCCGGCACGGCGCCGAGTTCGTCGAGACCTCGCTCTCCGCGCCGCTCGGCATGCTGTCCTGCTGGGAGGCGCCCGGCGTCGAGCTGACCGCCGAGCGGGGCGACTCGCTGGTGCTCTACACCGAGGGCCTGGCCCGCCGGTTCGGCCCGACCCTGCACGCCGGGCAGGCCAACCTGCGCCGGGCCGCCGCCGACGCACCGCGCGACGTGCGGATCGACCCCGACCGGCTCTGCGCGCACCTGCTGGCGGTCTGCGCAGGACGGGAGGCGAAGGCCCCGGCCGGCCCGGACTCGCCCGCCCCCGGTCCGGCCACCGACGACCTGATGCTGCTGGCCGCCCGCTTCGAGTGACGCCGTCCGTCCGGCCGCCCGGACGGGCAGCTCAGGACCGGCGGCTCCGGACCGGCGGCTCAGGACCGGCGGATCCGGCCGACCCCGCAGAGCCGAGCTGCGCTGCCGAGCTGCAGAGCCGACCCCGCGGAGCCACCCGGCGGCCGGCCCGAACGGCCCCGAACGGCCCCGAACAGTCGAGCGGCCGGGCGTCCGTACCATGGACGCACGGCCGCCCACGTGTGTCGCGATCCGACACGACCGAGGCGGCACCACCCGCAAGGAGGCGACGTACGTGACCGAGGACCGCACCCCCGCGGTGGCCGAGAACCCCGAGGCCGCCGGCGGCGACGAGGAGCCCCAGCAGTCCAAGGGCCGCAAGAACGGCCTCTACTCCGAGGTCTCCGACGAGCTGGCCGCCTCGATGAAGTCCGGCTGGGCCGACACCGAGCTGCACGGCCTGACCCCGGTCGCCCAGGCCCCCTACGCCGCCGAGCGCCGCGCCCGGCTCTCCGCCGCCTACCCCGGCGAGCGCCTGGTGGTCCCCGCCGGCACCCTCAAGGTCCGCGCCAACGACACCGACTACGGCTTCCGCGCCGCCAGCGAGTACGTGCACCTCACCGGCGACCAGACCGAGGACGCCGTGCTGGTCGCCGAGCCCACCGGCGACACCGGGCACGAGTTCGGCCTCTACCTGCTGCCCCGCTCCGACCGCGAGAACGGCGAGTTCTGGCTGGACGGCTACGGCGAGCTGTGGGTCGGCCGCCGGCACAGCCTCACCGAGCAGGAGCAGCTGCTCGGCCTCCCGGCCCGCGACGTCCGCAAGGCCGCCGACGAGCTGGCCGAGCGCGCCAAGGCCGGCGGCGTCCCGACCCGGATCGTCCGCGGCTACGACGCCGGCCTGGAGGCCGCGCTCGCCGAGGTGCTGGACGCCGACCGGGACGCCGAGTTCAAGGAGTTCCTGAGCGGCCTGCGGCTGGTCAAGGACGAGTGGGAGATCGGCGAGCTGCGTGCCGCCTGCGCCGCCACCGTCAACGGCTTCACCGACTGCGTCCGCGAGCTCGGCCAGGCCGTCGCCACCTCCGAGCGCTGGATCGAGGGCACCTTCTGGCGCCGGGCCCGTGTCGAGGGCAACGACGTCGGCTACGGCTCGATCTGCGCGGCCGGCCCGCACGCCACCACCCTGCACTGGGTCCGCAACGACGGCGAGGTCCGCCCCGGCGAGCTGCTGCTGCTCGACGCCGGCGTCGAGACGACCACCCTCTACACCGCCGACGTCACCCGCACGCTGCCGATCGACGGCCGCTTCGACGCGCTGCAGCGGAAGATCTACGACGCGGTCTACGACGCGCAGGAGGCCGGCATCGCGGCCGTGAAGCCCGGCGCCCGCTTCCGCGACTTCCACGACGCCTCGCAGCGCGTGCTCGCCGAGCGCCTGCTCGCCTGGGGCCTGCTGGACGCCTCGGTGTACGACGTCGAGAAGGTCCTGGAGCTGGGCCTGCAGCGCCGCTGGACCCTGCACGGCACCGGCCACATGCTCGGCCTGGACGTCCACGACTGCGCCCACTCCCGCACCGAGGAGCACGTCGACGCGCTGCTCGTGCCGGGCATGGTGCTCACCGTCGAGCCCGGCCTGTACTTCCAGCTGGACGACCTGACCGTCCCCGAGGAGTACCGCGGCATCGGCGTCCGGATCGAGGACGACATCCTGGTCACCGCCGACGGCAACGAGAACCTCTCGGCCGGCCTGCCGCGCCGGGCCGAGGACGTCGAGGCGTGGATGGCCTCGCTCGCCTGAGCCCGCCGCCGGCCGTCCGCCAACCGTCCGCCGTCCGCCGGGCGCCACCGGCCCTTCGGACGCCGTGAACGCGGTGAACGCCGCGGGGCCCGGCCTCCCTCTCCGAGGGGGAGGCCGGGCCCCGTGCGTTCCGGCCCTACTTGACGACCACCCGCACCGGGATGGTGCGGCCGCCCACGACGCTCACCGTCCCCTGCTTGGGCACCACCATCGCCCGGAAGGTCACCGGCATCACCCCCGCGCCGTCCTGGGCCGTCAGCTTCAGCCGGTACTTCAGCGTCACGCTCTGCCCGGGCGCGAGGGCGACGGCCCCGTTGGCCCCGTCCCCGGCGGGTTTGTCGACCCCGATGTCGGACGCCTGCCAGGCGCCGGCGCCGTCCTGCCGCTCCACGGTGCCCCGGACGCCGGTGGCGGCCCCCGCGTACGGCTCGGCGAACACGAGCGGCACCATCGCCGCGTAGTCGGTCTGGCTGGTGTTCCGGTAGGTGACCGTGACCGGCACCGTACTGCCGTCGTTCGGCACCTGCTGGCCCACGCCGACCCCCTCGACGCTCACGCTGACGTCGTTCTGGTGCGGCGACAGCAGCGGTGCCGGGTGCCCGCTGACGTTCAGGGTGTCCAGGATCGACACCAGGGCCGTCTGGTACTCCGCCTTGAGCCCGATGGCCGAGATGAACACCTGGTCCTCGGGCAGGCCCCACAGCTGGGCCGTGAACGACTCCTTGGCGTTGCAGCTGACCTGCCACTGCGACTTCTGGGCGGCCCGCCCGGCCACGATGTCCCTGGTCGTGACAGGCGCGCCCTCCGACATCGAGTCGGCCGCCGTCGGGACGTGCGGGTTCCCCCAGACCGGGCAGTACGGCTGCGCGCCCCAGCCGCCCCGCACCCCGAGGAAGGACATCGCCGGCCAGGTCTGCGCCTCCTCGTCGAACACCGCCAGCTGCACTCCGTACGGGGCGCAGTCCGCGGCGGTCGCCGCCGCCGGCGCGCCCGGGCTCAGGACGCAGAGCCGCATCGAGTTCTCGACCGGCGGCACGACCCGCCAGCCCGCCGGGACCTTGAACTTGACGCCCCGGAAGGTGTACGGCGTCGCCGCCGACTGGGGCGGGGCGCTGCTGCTCGCCGTACCGGTGCCCGACGGGGTGCCGCTCGGAGAGTTCTGCGGCACGGGGCTGCCGAGCGGCGCGCCCGTCGAGCCCTTCGTCCTGTCGTCCTTCGACTCGTCGCCCTTCGACGCGCCGTCCCCGCCCTCGCCCTCCTCCGGCGCGTCGGCCGACGGCGAGGGCTCCGCGAGCGGAGTGTCCGCCGGGCTCGGCGCGGGGCTCGGTTCACCGGTCGGCGTCGGGACCGGGGTCGGGTCCGCCGTGGCGGACAGGGTGGCGGCCGGGCCGGGGTCCTGCTGCCTGGCGACCGTGTCGCCCCGGAAGCCGAGCACACCGAACGCCAGCGCGGCGGCCAGACCGAAGAGCGGCACGGCGGCGACGTACACCGGCCGCAGCCGGCGCACCCGCCGGCTCGGCGGTGCGGCCGGACGGAGGCCGTGCGGGGTGATCTGCGCCGCGCGGGCGCCCATCGCCTCGCGGAGCAGCCGTTCCACCGGGGTCTCGTCCGGCTCGTCGCCGTCGCCGCCGGACCGGCGGGGAAGCCTGTCGGTCATCGAACCTTCTCCAGATGCTTTTCCAGGGCGTCCAGTGCCCGACTGGCAGTGGACTTCACGGCACCCCGGGAGAGCCCCAGGGTCTCGGCTATCTGTGCCTCCGAAAGGTCGGACCAGTAGCGCAGCACCAGCACCTCGCGCTGGCGGGTGGTCAGCTCCTGCAGGGCGACCAGAACCCGGCGGTGCTCGTCGTTGAGCACCGCGTGGTCCTCCGCCGACGGCGCGTCGGCCTCGTGCGGGGGGACGTACTCGCGGGCGGTCCTGCGGCGGCGCAGCATCGACCGGGCGCCGTTGACGACCGAGGTGCGCAGGTACCCGAGAGCGTTGTCCAGATCCTCCAGCTTCTCCCCGTGCCGCTGGTAGAGCTGGGCGAACGCCTCCTGGACCACGTCCTCGGCCAGGTCCTGATGGTCGACCAGCAGTACCGCCATCCGCACCAGCCCCAGCCGGTGCGCGTGGTAGAGGTCGGTCAGGGTCGGGCGTTCCTCCCCGGCGGCCGACCGGCCGCCCCGCAGCAGCCGGAAGCCCATCCGGCGCTGCGTCACTTCCTGCTCCGGGGCCGCACCGACGGGTGCCTCGTCGACCTCCTGCGCGCCGAAAAGCAGCCCCGCCAACCCGGCGAGGGAGAGTCCCCGTCCCCTACCCGGTCCCGCGATCGGCCCGATGGCCATGGACATGTACGTTCTGCTTTCCCCCGGGACGGCTTCCGGCGCGTGCCGGCCCGTCAGGACAGTGATCAAGGTTGTGATCTGCGGGAATACTGTCGTACCGGCTTTTCCGGATCCGTCCGCCCCCGTCCGATAGACGTCCGGCGATCGCCGGGGTTGCAGTGCGGACGAAGGAAATTCGATCTGGCCGGAACGGCTACACTCCCCCGCATCCCGCCAACCGCAGCCCAGCCCAGCCCAGCCCAGCCCCGAGGGGACCCCATGGCCGACCAGCAGACCACCGGGCCGGTGGCCGTCACCATCGGACGGCGGCCGGACCCGGTGCACGACGTCGCCGTGTACGCCTTCGACGGCATGACGCCCTTCGAACTCGGCGTGGTGGTGGAGGTGTTCGGGCTCGCCCGGCCGGAGCTGAGCGGACTGCTCGCCGCCCCCTGGTACGGGCTGAGGGTCTGCGCCGACCGGCCCGGCACACCGCTCCGCTCCGTCGGTGGCTTCTCCCTCACGGCCGAACACGGACTGGACGAACTCTCCGCCGCCGACACCGTGGTGGTGCCCGGCGTGCCCAACGCCTTCAGCGGCGAGGTCTCCCCCGGCCTGGTCGCCGCGCTGCGCACCGCGCACGAACGCGGCGCCCGGATCGTCTCGATCTGCTCCGGCGCCTTCGCGCTCGCCGCCGCCGGCCTGCTGGACGGCCGCGAGGCCACCACCCACTGGCGGTACGCCGAACTGCTCCAGCGGCGCCACCCGGCGGTCCGGGTCAACCCCGACGTGCTCTACGTGGACAGCGGCTCCGTACTGACCAGCGCCGGCAGCGCCGCCGGGATCGACCTCTGCCTGCACCTGGTCCGCCGCGACCACGGCGCCCGGGTGGCCAACAGCGTGGCCCGCCGCTTCGTCGTCCCGCCGCACCGGGACGGCGGCCAGGCCCAGTTCATCGAGGCCGCCGTCCGGCCGGTCGAGGAGGAGGACGACGGGATCGCCCGCTCCATGCAGTGGGCGCTGGACCACCTCGCCTCGCCGCTGACCGTCTCGCTCCTGGCCCGGGCCGCCCGGATGTCCGACCGCTCCTACCTGCGGCACTTCACCGCCCGCAACGGCACCAGCCCGATGCGCTGGGTGATCAGCCAGCGCGTCGCCGCCAGCCTGCCCCTCCTCGAATCGCCGGACGGCACCGTCGAGGAGGTCGCCGCCGCCGTCGGCTTCGAGAGCGCCGCCACCTACCGCCACCACTTCGGCCGGGTGATGCGCACCTCCCCGACCGCCTACCGCCGCTCCTTCGGCCGCGGCGCCGCCTGACCCAGCCCGTCCCCGGGGCGGCGGGGCAGCGGCGGGGTCCGGCGGTCAGGGTGCCAGGTGGTCAGGTGGTCAGGGGGCTACCGTCACTCCGTCACCTGGTCAGGCCTGCCCGCTGGTGCGGCGGGCCGCGTTGGCGAGGATGGCGTCGTGCAGCCACTGGGCGAGGCCCGGGGCGAGCCGCTCGTAGACGGCGGTGAAGCGCGGGTCGGCGACGTACATCTCGGCGAGGCAGCAGTGCATCTCGTGGCCGCACTCGTAGAAGTTGCCGGTGATCTGCTGCCGGTGCTCCTCGGCGAGGTCGGTCGCCGGGCCGCCGTCGGCCGGTTCACCGGCGGTGAAGGCCTCGGCCAGACGGGCGTTCAGCGCGTCGCCCTCCGCCTTGATCCGCTCCCAGTCGGCCTTGCCGTAGCCGCCGGTGCGGCGCTGCGACTCCGCCCAGGCCTCGGAGGAGCCCCAGCGCTGCTCGGCCTCCGTCTCCCACTCCTCCCGGTAGGAGTCGCCGAAGACCTCGAACTTCTCCTCCGGGGTCAGCTGAATGCCCATCTTCTCTGCCTCCATGGCGTGTTCGACGGCCGCGGCCAGTTCCTGGAGGTGGGCGATGCGGTCGGTCAGCAGCCGGTGCTGCCGACGCAGGTGCTCGCTCGGACTCACCGAGTCGTCGTCCAGGACGGCCGCGATCTCCTCAAGGGGGAACCCGAGTTCGCGGTAGAACAGGATCCGCTGCAGCCGGTTGAGGTCGCCCCCGTCGTACCGGCGGTAGCCGGCCCGGGTGCGGCCCCGGGGGGACAGCAGCCCGATCTCGTCGTAGTGGTGCAGGGTGCGGACGGTCACCTTGGCGAGCCTCGCCACCGCGCCGACCGCGTACCCCGCGCCGTCGGCTCCTTCGCCGCCGTTCATCCGGGTTCTCCCTTCGTGCTGACCACGACCCTCCTTCCTCCCGTTGCGTGAGGGTCAAGTCCAGTCTCGCCGCACCGGCCGGTGGACGAGTCTCCGAGCGGACGGGCCGCTCGCCGGTCCGAATTGGAGGGTCCCGCCAATTGCCGGGCCGCACCGCCGGCCGCCAGCATGTGGCGCATGACCACGCCCCCCGCTCGGCCCCTGCACCGTCGGCTGGTCGCGGAGGCGGGCCCGCTGTTCGGCAGCGGACGGCGGGAGGCGGCCGGTTAGACCGGCGGCAGACGGCCGCTCGGACCGGCGCCCGGCAGCGGGCGGTCAGACCGCCGCGGGCTCCCGCACCTGCTGCGGCTGCCGGACGGAGCGCGTTCCCCGCCGCCCCGGCCCCCTCCGCCCCGGCCCCCGGGGCCCGCGCCGCCGCTGGGTGGGCCAGAGCAGCACGTACCCGGCCGACACCACCACGAAGGCCAGCCGGACCAGCCCGCGCGCCGGATCGGACGGGAGCAGCAGCGTGCCCCCGTACAGCGAGACCAGCGCGATCCAGCTCCACCACGGCACCAGCCGCTGCTGGCCCACCGCGTCCCAGAGCAGGGTGCCGAGCAGGATCGACGCGGAGTAGTACGTGTAGACGCTCGGGTCGAGCAGGATCCGGGCGTCCGCCCCCAGCAGGACGACGGCCGGCCAGCGGCCGCGCCGGACCGCCAGACCGCCCAGCGCGAGGCCGAGCGCGAACTGGGCCGGGCGGTCCCACCACGGGGTGGCCGGGTCGGTCACCCCGAACCAGCGCAGCGCGGACGCGGGCTGGTTGGGGATGGTGAACTTGGCGGCGGCCATGGTGTCCAGGTCGCCCAGGTAGAACGGCAGCCAGGCGACGGCCACCAGCCCGGCGAACCAGAGCGCCGTCCGCAGCCAGGCCGGTCGGGGCAGCGCGAGGATCAGCGGCGCGAACGCCAGCGCCCACGGCTTGGAGTCCACCGCCATCGCCAGCCAGACGCCGACCAGCCAGGCCCGGCCCCGGCTCAGCTCGTGCACGGCGAGGGTGGTGAAGAACAGCGCCAGCACGTCGTCCAGGTGCGCGAAGCGGACGGACACCTCGACCCACATCGGGATGAACGCCAGTCCGGCGATCAGCAGCCGCTGCTGGAGCCGGCGGTGGTTGGTGCCGGTGCCCAGGTAGTGCCGGGCCGCGGTGCGGCCGACCAGGACCAGCATCGCCAGGCCCAGCCCGGACATCACCGCCTCGGCCAGCACCTCGCCGGTGTGCGCGGGGAACGGGCTGAAGAGCCGCGCGACGGCCAGGCTGACCGGGCCGATCTGCAGCTCGGGGTGGTGCGCGTAGAGCGAGAGGCCGCCGTCGGGGCGGTCGCTGAAGAGCAGTTCCTCGCCCTGGCGGAAGTAGTGCCAGGAGAAGCCGCCGCTCGGTTCGACCAGGAGGAACCAGAGCACCGTCCAGGCGAGCAGCAGCACGTGGTGTCTGCGGACCGGCAGGCCCGCGATCCGGCCGGTGGCCGCCCCGTAGTCCGTTCCGGCCCGTCCCGACCGCTCCGGACGCCCCGACCGCTCCCGGCGCCCCGCGCCCTGTCCCCGCACCCCGTACCTCGTCCGCCGTTCCGCCCCCTCGGCCCGTCATCCTAGGCGAAACGACGTACACCGCCCGTGCCCCGGGGTGCGGGGCACGGGCGGTGTACGTCGGAGGTCGGGCCCCGGCCGTCGGCGTCGGCCGGGTTCCTCACCGGTGCGGGGCTCAGCCCTGCTGCGCGGAACGGCGGCGGCGGAGCACCACCAGGGTGCCGACACCGGCGGCGAGGACGGCGCCACCCGCGATCGCGATGGCGGTGGTGTTGTCACCGCCACCGGTGGTGGCGAGCGCCTTGTCGGCGTTCTCCGCGTTCGCCTTGGCCTTCGCGACGGCCGCCGGTGTGATCGGCAGCGGCGCGATCGCCGGCACGTTCACCGGGAAGTCGACGGCCGGCCGGTCACCGCTGCCGCCGGCAGCCGGGGACTGGCTCTGCGACACGGAGGCGGTCGGCGCGGAGGCCGACGGAGAGGCCGTCGCGGTGGCGCTCGCACTCGGGGTGGCGGTGGCCGAGGGAGAGGCCGTGGCGGTGGCGGACGGCGAGGCCGTGGCGGTCGTGGTCGGCGTCGCGGTGGCGGACGGCGAACCGGTCGTGGTCGGCGTCGCGGTCGGAGTCGTGGTCGGCGTCGCGGTGGCGGACGGCGAACCGGTGGCGGTCGGCGTCGTGCTCGGAGTCGTGGTCGGCGTCGCGGTGGCGGACGGCGAACCGGTGGCGGTCGGCGTCGTGCTCGGAGTCGCGGTGGCCGACGGCGAACCGGTCGTCGACGGGCTGCCGGTCGGCTTCACGGTCGGCGTGGCGCTGGGCGTGGTCGGCTTCGTCGTCGACGGCGTCGCGGTCGGGCTGGGCTTGCCCCCACCGGGCACGATGGTGAAGCTCGTGACGTCCTCGCAGCTGAAGTCGCCGGGCTCGACGGGCTCCGTGCCTTCGGCCTTCGCCGCGAACACGACCGAGGCCAGGGCGGCCACACCGAGCGGAGCGTCCTTGGTGAGGGAGACGCGGACCGTCAGGGTGACGCTCTTGCCCTTCTTGACGGCGAGCAGCGAGTTCTCGAAGTCGGGGGTGACCCCGTCGACGACCTTGCCGAGCAGGAACAGGACGCTGTTGTCCTCGCTCTCGCCACCGGGTGCGACCACACCGGGCTGCCATGCCTCCGTCTTGTCCAAGCCCTTGGGCAGTTGGTACTCGACCTTGAGGTGCTCAGCGCGCAGGCTGCCCTTGGCGTTCTTGAACTTGAGCAGCGGGTAGAAGACGAAGTCCGTCTTGGTGTCGTTGTCGACCGTGAAGCTGAACTGCTTGGACTCGCCACCCGCGGTGAAGGTGCCCGGTACCCCGTCCAACGACAGGTCGAGCTGGCGGTGGGCGGCCTTGGCGGCCTGCGGCGCGGCGGCCGAGGGCGAGCTCGTGGCGGCGGCGACGGCACCCTGGGCGCCGGTCAGGGCCATCGAGGCGGCCAGTGCGGTGGCGCCGGCGAGGGCGAGACTGCGAGGTATGGCGATGGACAAGGGAGACCTCACGAGAGTGTCCGGGCAGGACCCGGGAGCGCGGGCGGACGCTGCTGTCCGAGCTGCCTTCCCCCCGCGAAGCTGAAAGTCCGACGGAGACTACCGAAGGAACCAGCCACTCGGAAAGGCGGGTGCCGTGTTGTTCCGCAGCCCGTCCGAAATCTGCCGAATTGTTCCAACTCCGCCGCCTGGCAGGGCTTTTACGACCTTCCGTCAGGTGCCCACGAAGTGACCGGTACACGCCCGGGGTGACCGTATCGCATGGCCCCGGTGGCTTGAATCCGATGCCTCCAACGCCTGCGGGGCCCGGACGGTTCCGCCCGTCCGGTCACACCCCCGTTCGCCCCGCCCCCGTCAGCCGGCGTCCGCGAAGAACGACTTGGCCTCGATCAGCGCCTGTTCGTCCCCGAGGACGTCCCCCGGCCGGGTGCCGTTGCCGAGCAGCGCGCCGCCCCAGCGCATGCCCATGTAGTCGGCGGTGAGCCGCAGCGTGCCGATCAGCGGGTCCGCCTTGTCCGGCTCGGTGGCGTAGGCGGTGACGGCCCAGATCGTGCCGCCGGCCATCCGGGCCCGGAACTCCGCGCCGGGGACGCGCAGCCACGCCGACCAGTGGTCGAGGTAGAGCTTGGCGCTGGTCGGCAGGGCGTACCAGTACAGCGGGGCGACGAAGACCAGGTCGGTCGCGGCCGATGTGGCGTCCAGCAGGGTTCGTTCGTGGCCGGTCGGCTGCTCGTACCGGCCGTCGCCGGTGTGCCGGCGGTCCTCGAACGGCGGCAGCGGGTGGTCGGCGAGCCGCAGCCACCGCTGCTCGGCCCCCGCGGGCAGGCTCGCCTCGGCGGCCAGCCGGGCGAGTTGCTCCGAGTTGCCCCCGACCCGCGCACCGGCGTCGAGGAAGAGGAAGGAGCGCGGCGCGGCGGCGTCGGTGCGGTGCTCGGACATTCGGGACCCCCGTGGGACAGCCGGACGACCGGAGGGCCGGGTCCGTTCCGTCACACCCGCCCCACCGGTTCTGACGCCCCACACCAACCCCGGGCGCCGTCGATCTGTTCCGGCGGCGCGGCCGGACCGGTTCGGCCCAGGGCCCGACCGGACCGGGCCGGGCCCCTCCCCGACGGCGCCGGGACCGCCCCTACGCCGGAAGACCGGCCCGGCGGCGGGCGACCGCCGCGACGGCGGCCCAGTCCTTCTCGCCGTCCCCGTGCGCCAGCGCGTCCAGGAAGGCGTCCCGCAGCACGCTGCCGAACGGCAGCGGGACGTGCGCCGCGGCCCCCGCGTCGAGGGCGAGGCCGACGTCCTTGAGTCCCAGCGGCAGCCTGAACCCGGCCGGCTCGTAGCGCCGTTCGGCCACCATCGAGCCGTAGCCGGTGTAGACCGGCCCGGGGAAGAGGGTGCCGGTGAGCATCTCGACCAGGTCGGTCGGCCGGACCCCGTTGGCCTCGGCCAGGCTGCACGCCTCGGCCAGCGACTCGATCGCGCAGGCCAGCAGGAAGTTGGTGCTGATCTTGGCGGCGTTGGCCTGGGCCGGGCGCTCGCCGAAGTGCCAGGTGCGCCGGCCCATCGCGGCCAGCAGCGGCTCGACCGCCGCCAGCGCCCCGGCGTCCCCCGCGGCCAGGATGTCGAGCGCTCCGGCGGCGGCGGCCGGGGGCCGGCCGAGGACGGGCGCGGCGACGTACCCGATGCCGTGCTCGGCGTGCAGGGCTCCGGCGCGCTCCGCGAGCGCCACCGAGACCGTGGCCATGTTGACGTGCACGGTGGCGGCGGCGCCGGCCAGCAGCTCCGGGTCGAGCAGCAGCCGTTCGAAGGCCGTGTCGTCGGCGAGCATCGAGACCACCACCTCGGCGGCGAACGCCTCGGCCGGACCGTCGGCCGCCTGCGCGCCCCGGGCGACCAGTTCGGCCACCGGTCCGGGCGAACGGTTCCAGACCCGGACGGCGTGCCCGGCCTCCAGCAGGTTCGCGGCCATGCCCCGGCCCATCGCGCCGAGTCCCACGAAGCCGACCGTCGTCCCGCCCATCACACGCTCCCGCCGTCGCCCGGTGGACGGTCGTCCGCCCACGATGCACCCGACTGTACGTCAGCCGGCCGCACCGGCCCGGGGGCAGGACGTGCCGCTGCGGGCCCGCTGCCGCCCGTGACGGGACCTGCGGCAGGCCGCTGCCCGCCCGGGCCGCGGGCGCCGCTCAGGCGCAGGCGCGCTCCGGCAGCCGGGTGGCGGTGACCGCCCGGCCGGCCTCCAGGTGCGCGACGACCCGGCCGCGCAGCAGCTGGTACTGGGCCTGGAGCCGGCCCGGGCGCTGCGGGCGGGCGACCGGACGGCCGGGGCCGACCCGTTCGTCCGGGCCGAACCGCGAACGGGTGAGGTCGACCTCGACGCCGGCGGCGGACCGGTTCCACCAGTGCAGGTCCGTCCGGACGCCGCCGACGTACACCTCGCCCATCATCAGTTCGCCGCCGAGCAGGTCGTGCACCACCAGGGCCGTCGCCCCGCACTGGCCGCGGGCGGGGTTGTCGGGACGCCAGTGGGCCAGGTCCTCGGGCGCGCAGGTGTCGACACCCCAGGAGGAGCGGATCGCACGTTCGATGTCGTTGAGGGTCCACGCCGTCATAGCGGGAAGCCTGCCACGCGCCACTGACAGCGGCACAGGCTTTTCAGTGGGCAACTCCGTGTTCTGCGCCGACCTTCTCGATCTTCACCCGTACGAGGAGCTCGCCGGGGACGCCGTTGCGGGCGCCGTACTGCTCGGCGAGGTCCTCGCCCATGTACCGGGCGGCGATCCTGGTGGCCCACTCCCGTACCTCGGGGAGGTCGTCGACGAGTCGCGCGGTGCCCTGGACCAGGACGTAGGAGAACGGCGGCCGCTCGTCGTCCACGCAGAGCATCACCCGGCCGTCGCGGGCCAGCGTGCGGCCCTTGACGGTGGCGGCGCCGGTGTTGAAGACGATCTCGTCACCGTCCAGCAGGAACCAGACCGGCGCCACGTGCGGGCGGCCGTCGGCCCGGGTGGTGGCGATCTTGGCGGTGCGGGTGCCGGCGGCGAGGAAGGCGCGCCACTCGGCTTCGTTCATGTCTGCCATGCACCCATCCTGACCGGTCGGGCGGTGCGGCGCGCGGATGTCCGGCAAGCTCGTACGCGCCGGAGTGCGCCGGAGTGCGCGGGCCCGTACGGGTTCCCGTGCCGCCGGGCCCGGCCTGTACGTCCGGTGCGCGCCGGGGCGGTCGGGGGCCCGCCCCGGCACGCACGTCCGTGCCGGGCGCCCCCGCTACTTGGCGAGCGCCGCGACGCCGGCCTGCGCGAACTGCTCGTCCAGGTCGCCGCTGGGCGCGCCCGCGACACCGATCCCCGCGACCGGCGCGCCCTTGGCCTGCACCGGGGCACCGCCGGCGAGGAACAGCGTGCCCGGGATGTCCTTGAGGTTCGGCGCCTGGGCCAGCCGCTTGGCCAGCTCGGAGGTGGGCGCGTTCCAGGAGACCGCCGTGAACGCCTTCCGCTCGGCCGACTCCGGGGACTGCGGGCCGGCGCCGTCGCCCTTGAGCAGGACCCGGGTGATGCCGTCGCGGTCCACCACCGCGACCGAGACGTGCTGGCCCGCCTTGGTGGCCGCGTCCAGGGTGGCCTGGGCGGCCTTGGTGGCGGCCTCGACGGTCAGACCGGTCGTCTGGGTGAGGTTCCGGTTCTGGGTGTCGGCCTTGACGGCGGCCGCGACGGCCGGGGTCTCGGTGGACTCGGCGCTGGCCGAGACGGCGCCCACGGTGGCGGCGGCCAGCGCGGCGGCGACGACGGTGCCGGTCAGCACCTTGGTGCGAACGGAGGTCTTCTTCATGGTCCGGCTCCTCGTGGGATCGGTGGTGGGGACGGGATCGATCCTCCGGTCCCGGCCCCCTCCGCCACATCGGCGTTCCGGACACCGCCCGCAGGCATCATGGACGACGGACCCGTCAGCCGATCGGTTGATGCGCGCCCGGGCCGAACGGGTCACCATCGAGGGATCGGCGCAGCTCGGCGCCGTACCCGCGCGCGGCGGCCGGGACCGGGCGGACGGACGGACGGAACAGCAGCCGGCGGAGTGAGGAGCGGCCCCATGGACCACCACGGCCGCCCCCGCCGCGCCCCCGGCGCCCGGGCGCACGGGCCGCACGGCGCCGCCCCGCACGGCGCCGAGCAGCACGCCGCCGAGCACGCCGCCGAGCACGACGCCGCCGAGCAGGACCCCCGCCTCCCCGACCGGGACGCGGGCCGGCTGGCCGTCCTCCTCGACTCCGCCTTCCTGCTCCTGCTCGCCACCTCGCTCAGCCGCTTCCTCACCCACCACCCGGGCAACCCGCGCCTCCCCTGGGTGCTCGGCCTGGGCATCGCGCTCGCCGTCGTCCAGCCGGTCGGCTCCTGGCTGGCCCACCACCGCCCGCCCGCCCCGGGGCGCCGCCGCCGGCTCTGGCCGCTGACGGTGGTGATCGTGCTCTGGGTGGTCCTGGTGCTGCTGGCGCCGAGCTTCGCGTGGTGCGCCGTCCCGCTCGTCTACACGGCGCTGCGGACCCTGCCGGCCCGGGCGGCGATCCCGCTGGTCGCGACACTGACCCTGCTGGTGGTGGTCGGCGAGGTGCGGCTGCCGGGCGGGGTCGACGCCAACCTGCTGCTGCTGCCGCCCGCCGTCGCGGCCCTGGCCACCTCGGTCTTCCTCTACATGGAGCGGCAGGCCGAGCGGCAGCGGGCGCTGATCTCCGACCTGGTCCACACCCGGCGCGAGCTCGCCGCCACCGAGCGCCGGGAGGGCACCCTGGCCGAGCGCGAACGGCTGGCGATGGAGATCCACGACACCCTCGCCCAGGGCCTCTCCAGCCAGCAGATGCTGCTCCAGGCCGCCGACCGCACCTGGGACGGCGATCCGGCGACCGCGCGCGCCCACGTCCGCACCGCCGCCGAGGTGGCCGCCCGGAACCTCGCGGAGGCCCGCCGCTTCGTCCACGACCTCGCGCCGGCCGAGCTCGCCGACGGCCGCACGCTCGACCAGGCGCTCCGCTCGCTCGCCGAACGGGAGTCCGCCGAGAGCGGGCTGCCGGTCCGGTTCCACCTGGACGGCACCCCCGCCCCGCTGCCGGCCGCCGCGCAGTCCGCGCTGCTGCGGATCGCCCAGGGCGCGCTGGCCAACGTCCGGGAGCACGCCGGGGCGTCGACCGCCGCGCTCACCCTCTCCTTTCTCGGCGACCAGGCCGTGCTGGACGTCGCCGACGACGGCCGCGGCTTCGACCCGGACGCCCCCGGCACCGGCACCCCCGCCGTGCCGGGCACGGCCGCGCCCGCCGGCAACCGCGGCCACGGCCTGCCGGCGATGCGCGCCCGGCTGCGCCAGCTCGGCGGCACCCTGACCGTGGAGAGCGCCCCCGGTGAGGGGACCGTGGTCTCCGCCGCGATCCCGCTCGCCCCCCGTCCGCACCCGGCCCCCGCCGAGCAGCGCCGACAAGCCCCGGAGCCCCGATGAACACCGCCCCCGCAGCGTCCCCGGTCCGGCTGCTGGTCTGCGACGACCACGCCGTCGTCCGGGCCGGGCTGCTCGCCCTGCTGGCCAGCGCCGGTGACATCGAGGTGGTCGGCGAGGCGAGCAACGGCGAGGAGGCCGTCGAACTGGCCGCCCGGCTCTCGCCCCAGGTGGTGCTGATGGACCTCCAGCTCGGCGACGGCATCGACGGGGTGGAGGCGACCCGGCGGATCACCGCCGCCCCGGGTGCACCGCACGTGCTGGTCCTCACCACGTACGACACGGACGCCGACATCACCCGGGCGATCGGTGCGGGCGCCACCGGCTACCTGCTGAAGGCCGAGCGGCCGGAGGAGCTGTTCGCCGCGGTGCACTCGGCCGCGCAGGGCCGGACGGTGCTCTCCCCGCCGGTCGCCTCCCGGGTGATGGCGCAGATGCGGGCCCCGGCGCCGCAGCTCACCGAGCGCGAACTGGAGATCCTCGCCCAGCTGGCCCAGGGGCTCGGGAACCGGGAGATCGCCCGCGCGCTGTTCATCAGCGAGGCGACCGTGAAGACCCATCTGGGCCGGATCTACGACAAGTTGGGCGTCGACACCCGGGCGGGCGCGGTGGCCGTCGCCAAGGAGCGCCGCCTGCTGCGCTGAGCGTCCGAACGGACCCGCTCCGTATCGGCAGCCGATCGGAATGTCGGATTCCGAAGCGGTCCGGACGGCCCGTTCCCGACCCCTCCCGACCCGTGTTCCGCTCCTCGTGCGAACGGCCCTTTCCCGCAAACGACTTCCCAGGGCGGGCTCCAGCCCGCAGAATGTGGATGTTTCGTGGATTCGGCTATTGACAAACCAACCATGCGGTTTGTTACCGTAACGATCAACGACGCCCCGCAGACAGGGGACCTGCCGGGCCTGTGCGGAGAGCTCTCGCCGGAGAGTGCGCCAGGGGGGACGGCAGGAGTCCAGGGGAGTCGGGGGGAGCGACGTATCGAGTCGCGCGAACGCGGCGCGGGGCGAGTCCGGGGGGACTTGCCCCGCGCCTCCCTGCTTTTCCCCACCGCCGCTTTTCCCCACCGCCGCTTTTCCCCACCGCCGCTCTTCCCCACCGCCGGGCATCCCCGCCGCCACCGCTCACCCTGCGCCTCCCCTGCGCCTCCCCCGTACTTCCGCTGCGCCCCGCCGCGCCCATCCGGGTAAACTGCACCGAGTAGTGCAACACAAGCCCGAGGAGGGGACCGCCCGATGAGCGCAGCGAACCCGGCATCCACCGCCGGCTCACGCCGGATGCCGGAGAAACGGCAGGCCATCGCCCGCGCGGCGAGCACGGTGTTCGGGCGCGAGGGCTACACCCGGGCGAGCGTCGACGCGATCGCCACCGAGGCCGGGGTGTCCAAGCGCACCATCTACAACCACTTCGGGGACAAGGAGAAGCTCTTCCTCTCCGTCGCCCTGGAGACCGCCGGCGAACTCACCGAGATCGTCGCCGTCCTCGCCGACCGCCACCTGCACAAGATCGTCGACCTGGAGGCCGACCTGGTCGCCTTCGCCGTCGACCGCGCCAAGGCCGTTCTCGCGGCCGGCGAGCACTACGCACTCGGCCGGACCATCCGCGCCGAGGCCGGCAACATCCCGCCCGACGTCCTGAACGCCTGGCTCGCCGCCGGCCCGCTCGCCTCCCAGCGCGACCTCGCCGCCCACCTCGCCCGCCTGGCCGGCCAGGACCTGCTGACGGTCGACGACCCCGACCTCGCCGCCACCCACTTCACCCTGCTCACCTTCAGCGGCGCGGCCGACCAGTCCTTCTACGGCGCCGTCCCGATCTCCGACGCCGCCCTCCACACCACCGTCGGCACCGGCGTCCAGGCCTTCCTCCGCCTCTACCGCCGCGCCACCCCCCGCCCCGCCGACGCCTGACCCCGCCCCCTGACCCCGCCGTCCCGACCGCCCCGCCGTCCCGGTCCGCCGTCCGGGCCGCCCCACCGGGTGCCCGCGACGAAGAGAGCCGCGGGTCCGAGGACCTGCGGCTCTGCGACGTGGAGCGGGCGGCCGGAGCGGGCGGCCGGCCCCTCAGACCGACCCCTCAGGTCGAGCCCTCAGGCCGACCGCTCCCGGTTCCTCAGCGCGGCACGCGCGGGAAGCCAGGTCCCCAGGGCCGCGAGCACCGCACCGCCGGCGACGACGACCCCGAGCTGTCCGAGCGGTACGGCGACCGGGGCCGTCCCGCGGGTGATGCCCTGGGCGTAGGTGGTGAGCACCCCGAACGCGATGCCGAGGCCCAGCACCGTGGCGATCGCGACGGAGGCCGCGGTCTCCCAGCCGAGCATCCGGCGGACCTGGCGGCGGGTCGCACCGGTCAGCCGCAGGGCGGCGAACTCGTGGCGGCGGTCCGTGATGCTCATGGCCAGCGTGTTGAGGACGGCGATGGCGACGAAGGCGACGATCAGGCCGAGGGTGACGTAGCCGATCTGGGCGCTCGTCCGGTTGCCCGCGGACTGGGCGGTGACCCGGTCCAGGACCCCGATGCCGGGCTCGGCCCGCAGCGCCGCGGCCAGGCCCTCCCGGGTGACGCCCTCGCCCCGGACGAGCAGGCTGTCGTCGAGGGGCACGTCGACGTGCGCGGCGACCAGGCCGTGCGCCAGGGTCAGGTCCCCGAAGCCCATGCCCCGGGCGTACAGGGCGACGACGGTGACCTCGGCCGGGACGCCGTCGGCGAGGGTGAGCCGGACCCGCTGGCCGACCCGGTAGCCCAGCCCGTCCGCGGCCGCGGCCGTCCCCTCCGCCAGCCCGCCGAGGTCGCCCGCGGTCACGCCGAGGTCGAGGGTGTCGGACAGCCGCCCGGGCGTGACCGCCTGCACGCTGCGCTTGGTCAGACCGTCCCGCACCTGGGTGTGCAGCACCCGGGTCACCGTCCGGACGCCGGGGACGGCGGCCACCGAGGCGGCGGCGGAGGCGGGGACGCGGGGCCCGACGACGTAGTCGGCGACGTTCCCGCGGTCGCGCTGCGCACCCGTGGCCCCGTCCACGGTGGTCTCGGTGAAGAGGATGGTGCAGGCCATCGCGATCAGCAGGGTCAGCGGGGTGACGACCGAGGCCAGCCGGTGCGCCGCGGCGCGCAGGTTGTGCGCGGCGAGGTAGCCGCCCACCCGGGAGGCCCGCAGCGGCAGGCCCAGCACGGCGGCAGCGGCCCGGGCGACCGGCGGGCCGAGCAGGGCGAGCGCCGTGCACCACAGCAGGACGGCGTTGAAGCAGACCGGGGTGGAGGCCTGGTCCGAGTGCAGCGCGGTGAGCAGGACGGTGAGCACGACGGCGCCGGCGGTGGCGAGGACGCCGAAGACGATCCTGGCCCAGCCGATCCGCGGCGGCTTGAGCTCGGCCTCGCCGAGGGCCTCGACCGGCTTGATGGCGGTGGCCCGCCGGGCCGAGATCCGGGCCGCGCCCCAGCCGGCGAGCAGGGTGGCGGCGGCCGCGGCGACCGCGGGGAACGGGGAGAGGACCACCGGGAAGTTCGCGGGGATCACGTCCAGGGTGACGAACCGGTCGTGCAGCCAGCCGCCCAGCGGCAGGCCCGCGACGGCGCCGAGGGTTCCGGCGGCCAAGCCCACGACGAGCGCCTCGCCGCCGATCATCTTCCGGATCTGCCGCCCGGTCGCGGCGACGGCGCGCAGCACCGCGATCTCGCGCTGGCGCTGCTGGATCGACAGGCCGAAGGTGCCGACGACGACCAGCAGGGCGACGATCAGGGAGGTGCCGGCCAGGACGGCGCCCATGCTGACCAGGCGGACCTGGGCGTTGGCGGCGTCGGGGAACTCCACCCGGCCGCGGTCGTCGCCGGTGCGGACCACGGCGGCCGGGCCTCCCCCGGCAGCCGGGACCGCCCCGCCCCGGAGCAGGGCCCTGACGTCGGCGGCGGCCGAGGGCGAGGCCGGGAACACGCCGATCGCGCTGACCGCGCCGTCGTGGCCGGCGAGCCGGCGGGCCTGCTCCGGGGCGAAGAACACCGCGGCCTGGCTGGCGAACCCCTGTGCGGTGACGCCGACGACGCGGAGGTCCAGCGTCCCCGTGGCGGTGCGGGCCCGCACGGTGGAGCCGGCGGACAGGTGGGCCCGGGCGGCCGTGGCCGCGTCCAGCACGACCTCGTCGGCCGCCGACGGCGCGCTTCCCGAGGCCAGCGTCAGGCCGGCCAGCGGCGCGGACTCCCATCCGTGGCCCCACGAGTTGCGCGTGCGGCCGCCGGGCAGCAGCACCGGGAACATCACCTCGGTCGTGACGGTCCCGACCGAGGGCAGGGCCGCGATGCGCCCGGCGAGGGCGGCGGACACCCAGGCCCGGTCGGTGATCGGCTTGGCCTTCTCCTTGGTCTTCCCCTCGCCGCGGTCCTCGACGTGGTGGACGTCCTGGTCCCCGGTGACCACGATCGGCGCGGCCGCGTACCGCTCGGGCTCGACGCTGCCGAGGAGCCCCGTGGTCAGCAGCGTTCCGCAGCCGCAGACCAGGGCCGCGGCGCAGAACAGGGCGACGAAGGCGCCCGCGAATCCGGCCCTGCGGTGCCGGAGGGTGGCGAGGGCGAAGCTGAGCATCATCGGTTCCACGCTCCCAGGCGGATCATGCGGTCGGCGACCTTGGCCGCGGTCGGCCCGGACATCGTGTCGGCGACCCGGCCGTCGGCCAGGAACAGGACGTCGTCGGCGTAGGACGCGGCGACGGGGTCGTGGGTGACCATGACGATGGTCTGGCCGAGCTCGTCGACGGTCTGCCGGAGCAGGGTCAGGACCTCACGGGCGGTCATGGTGTCCAGCGCGCCGGTGGGTTCGTCGGCGAAGAGGACCTCCGGGGCCGAGATCAGCGCCCGGGCGATGGCGACGCGCTGCTGCTGGCCGCCGGACAGCTGGCCCGGGCGGTGTCCGGTCCGCTCCTGCAGGCCCACCCGGCCGACGAGTTCGGTCAGCCGGGCGGCGTCGGCGCGCCGGCCCGCCAGGCGCAGCGGCAGCGTGATGTTCTGCTCGACCGTCAGCGAGGGGATGAGATTGAAGGCCTGGAACACGAACCCCGCGCGCTCCCGGCGCAGTTCGGTCAGCTTGGTCTCGCTGAGCCGGGACAGGTCGGTGTCCCCCAGCCGGACGGTCCCGGACGTCGGGCGGTCGAGGCCGGCCGCGCAGTGCAGGAACGTGCTCTTGCCCGACCCGGACGGCCCCATCACGGCGGTGAACCCGCCCTTGGGCAGCCGCACCGTCACCTCCCGCAGCGCGGCGACCGCGCCCCGACCCTTGCCGTAGACCTTGCTCACGGCTTCCAGACTGATCGCTTCGCTCATGGCCCCAAGCCTTCCGGCCCGCGGCCCCCACCGGCAGGGACGGCGTCACGAGCCACCCGTGACATCGTCACGGGTAGGGTCGTCGCATGATCAGACTCCTGCTGGCGGAGGACCAGCACGTGGTGCGCAGCGCGCTGGTGGCGCTGCTGGAGCTGGAGCCCGACCTGGAGGTCGTCGCGCAGGCCGGTTCCGCCGACGACGTGGTGCCGCGGGCGATGGTGTTCACCCCGGACGTCGCGGTGCTCGACATCGAGATGCCGGGGCGGCTGGACGGTCTGCACGCGGCCGCCGCGCTGAAGGAGAAGCTCCCCGGCTGCCGGACGCTGATGCTCACCTCGAACGGCCGGCCCGGCCTGCTCCGCCGGGCCCTGGACGCGAAGGTCGACGGCTTCCTGCTGAAGACCGCGCCGCCGGAGGAGCTCGTGGCGGCGATCCGGCAGGTGGCCGGCGGCGGCCGGGTGCTGGACCCGGGGCTCGCCGTCGCGGCGTGGGACCTCGCCGACAACCCGCTGACGCCGCGCGAGAACGACGTGCTGCGGGAGCTGGCCGAGGGCGCCGAACCGCCGGAGATCGCGGCACGGCTGCACCTGTCGACCGGGACCGTCCGCAACGTGCTGACCGCGGTCGTCGGCAAGCTGGACGCCCGGAACCGGACGGACGCGGTGCGCATCGCGCGCGAGGCCGGCTGGCTGTGACGCGGGGCCGGGCGGACCGCGAGGCCGGCTGGCTGTGACGCGGCGCCGGGCGCCGCGCGGCCGGACGGCTGTGCGCGTGGCCGGGCGGGGGGTGTCCGCCGGGGTCGCGGTGGGCGTCAGCCCTGCGGCACCTCGGCGCGCAGCACGTACCAGCCGTCGTCCGGACCGGCCGCCAGGGTGCCGCCGATCGCGGTGAGACGGACCGTCAGCCCGCCGACCCCGGAACCGGGTGCGCTGACGCCGTCCGGCACCCCGTCGTTCTCCACCTCCAGGCGCACCCGCGCCCCGTCCGACGAGGTGGCGATCCGCACGTGGCGCGCGGAGCTGTGCCGCAGGACGTTGGTGACGGCCTCACGGAGCACCACGCTCAGGACGGCCCCCGCCGCCGCCGGCACCGGCTCGTCGTCGACCTCCACCTTGATGGCGGCCGCCTCCAGGACCGCCGTCGCCGACACCAGTTCCGCGGCGAACGACAGCCGGAGGCCGTCACCGGCCACCGTCCGCAGCTCGGTGTCCCCGCGCTCGGCCAGCCGCACGATGTCCCGCAGCTCGGCCCGGCTGCGACCGGTGTCCGCGACCGCCAGCCGCCGGGCGAGCTCGGCCTTGAGCAGGATCGCGGTCAGCCCGTGGCCGAGCAGGTCGTGCAGGTCGCGGGCGGCGCGCAGGCGCTCGGTCACCACGGCGGCCCGGGCCAGCCCCGCGCCCACCCGCTGGAGCTCCCGCACCAGGCGGACCAGGCGCAGCATCCCGTGGACCACGACGCAGCTGATCAGGACGTCGACGGCGGCGAACAGCCCCCGCACCGCACCACCGCCGGCGGCGACCGCGTCACCGGCGAGCGTGCCGCCGGTGATCGCGGCGCCCGTGATCAGGCCGCCGGCCGCCGCCGCGGCGGCCGCGAGCGCCAGTCCGGCCCGCAGCGGCAGGGCGGTCAGGAGCGCGCCGGCGAGGATGCCGACCGCACCGATCCAGTTCCGCCCGAACCACGGCAGCGGCAGGAAGGCGAGGGCCGCCGAGGCGAGCAGCAGCAGACGGGCGGGGCGCGCCGTGTCCAGGGTCGAGAAGCGGATCTGGAGTCCGCAGAGGAGCAGCAGGCACGGAACGCCGAGGCCGAGCAGCGGCACGGGGATGAACAGCAGGGCCTTGACGCAGAAGGTGCCCAGGACGACGACGTACAGGCCGAGCACCGTCCGCAGCTCCGGCGGATCGGCGGAGTCCGCCGGCGCGGGGGTGGCCGCGACCGCCGCCTCGACGGCGAAGCGCCCGTCCGGTTCCAGCCCCGCCGTCAGCGAGCCGCCCACGCCGCGGACCCGGTCGGCGAGGCCGTCGAGGACCTCGGCCCCGAGCGCGGCCGTCGGCACCCCGTCGCTGACCACCCGCAGCACCACCTGGCCGGCCCGCTCTCCGGTGACGATCTCGCACCGCCGCGCGTCACCGACCCGCACGACCGCGGTGACCGCTTCGCGCAGCACCGTCGCCAGCACCGTCCCGGCCGGGCCGAGCGGCTCCGAGTGCCCGATGCGGAGGTCGGCGGCGATGCCGGCGGAGGCGAGCAGGGCCCGGGCGCTGGCCGCCTCGGGCGCCAGCGAGAGGCTGCGCAGCTCGGCCGCCGTGGCGCGGGTCGCCGCCAGGGTCCTGCGCGCCGTGGCGATGAGGGTGTCCAGCAGCGCCGGGTCGTCCCGGAGCGCCAGGCCGTGGACCTCCCGCAGGCCCTCGGAGAGGCCGGTCCGCAGGCTGGAAGCGATGCGCAGGCGTTCGGCGGTCACCGCGGAGGCCGCCAGGGTGAGCCGCGCGGCGTGGACCCGCGTCGCTAGCAGCGCGAGCGTGGTGACGGCGTAGAGCATGATGCCGCCGATCACCAGGATGAGCGTCAGGTCGAGGGTGTCGCGCGCGCTGCCCGACCGCACGCCCTCGGTCAGCGCCGCCGCGCCCACGAGCAGGAGCAGCGGCACCCGTCGGCGCTCCACCAGCAGCGAGGCGGCCGGCAGGCACAGCAGCCCGATCGAGACGCCGAGCGGAACGACCGCCAGCCAGCCGACGGCCGCCTCCGCGACCGTCCAGACCACCGGCGCCGCCCCGGGGACGATCCGCCGCACCCCCGGTGAGACGTGCCGCAGCTGCACCGCCACCAGCGCCACGCACGCCACGACGACCACCAGCCCGGCACCCGGCTCCGCGGGCACCCGCGCCAGCCCCTTCAGGAAGTGCACCGAGGCCACGGCGGCGGCCACCCCGACCACCAGCGCACGTGACAACCGCGACGCGACATCGCCGCCCGAGACCCCCTCCACCCGGGCATGGTACGCCGGGGAAGATCGACTCCGCCCCGGTGCGGCCGCCCCCGGCCGGCCCCTGCGCTCCGGCGGCCGACCCCCGTGCGGCCGCCGGTGCCCGGAACCCCCTCGCCGCCGTCGTCCCGGTCCGCGACGCGGCCGGGAGGGCGCGGCTCAGCGCGGTGCGGTGTCGTCGGCCGGGAAGGCCGGACCGTGGCCGGGCACGATCACGTCCGCCGAGGCCAGCACCCGGAGCCGGGAGGTCAGGAGCACGTCGTGGTCCGGCGCCACCGGGTCGTCCACCGGACCGTTGGGCCGCCACCACAGGTCGCCCACGAAGGCGACGACGCCGGTGTCGGTGCCCGCCAGCAGCGTGATGTCCTCGACGCTGTGCCCCGGGGTGCGGATCAGCCGCAGGGAGGGGGTGAGCTCGTAGCCCTCGGCGTCGCGGTCGGTCCACTGGTCGTCCCGGTAGATCGCCTTGTGGTCGTGCACCCGGGCCCGGCCGAACAGGCCGACGTTCATGGTGTTGTCCGGGTGGTGGTGGCTCAGCACCACGTCGGTGATGTCGTCGGGGCCGAGCCCCAACTCGGCGAGCGGGCCGAGGATCCGGTCCCGGCCGGCCACCATGCCGGGGTCGACGATCACGTGGTGCTCCCCGTCGGTGACGTAGGAGACGGTGGCGGCGACACCGGGACCGGTGGAGAGGGTGTAGCCGGTGGTCAGGATCGTGTACACGGCGCTGCGGCCGAGCGGGGCGTCTGTCATGACTCAGAGTCTTCCGGGCGGGCCGCCCAGCCACGAGTGGCCCTGCTGCCACCGATCGCAGGAATCGTGCCAGCGGAACCGTGCCAGACTCCCCACGTGCCGCCATTCGTGACTGTCGCCGCCTACGCCCCGCCCGGCGTGGGCATGCTCGGGGCCGGGATCGCCTCCGAGGTGTTCGACGCCCGGGGCCAGGGCCTGCCCGGCTTCGACTTCGCCCTGTGCACCGACCGGCCGGGACAGGTCCGCACCGACGTCGGCCTCCCGCTCCTGGTCGGGCACGGCCTGGACCGGCTGGCCGCCGCCGACCTGGTGATCGCCCTCCCCTGGGCGGACTTCCGCACGCCCCCGGCACCCGCCGTGCTCGAAGCCCTGACCACCGCGCACGAACGCGGCGCACTGGTCGCGGGGCACTGCGTCGGCACCTTCGCGCTCGCGGCGGCCGGGCTGCTCGACGGCCGGCGCGCCACCACCCACTGGCGCTTCGCCGCCCTGCTGGCCGACCGCTACCCGGCCGTCACCGTCGAACCCGAAGCCCTGTACATCGACGAGGGCCGGATCATCACGGGCGCGGGCGCCGCCGCCGGCTTCGACCTCTGCCTGCACCTGCTGCGCCGGGAGCACGGAGCCGTGACGGCCAACACCATCGCCCGCGACCTCGTCCTGCCCTCCCACCGCGACGGCGGCCAGGCCCAGTACCTGGCCACCCCGATCCCCGAGGACTGCCAGGACGAGCGGCTCGCCGAGGTGCTCTCCTGGGCCCGCGAGCACCTCCACGAGCCGCTCCCCGTAGCGGAGTTGGCCCGGCGGGCACTGATGAGCAGGCGCTCCTTCGCCCGCCGCTTCAGCGCCGCGACCGGGACCACCCCGCACGCCTGGCTGCTCGGCCTGCGGCTCAGCCGCGCCGAGGAACTCCTGGAGACCACGGACCTGCCGGTCGAGGAGGTCGCCCGCCTGGTCGGCTACGGGAGCGCGGCCGTCCTCCGCGCCCAGTTCGTGCGCCGCCGCGGAGTACCACCGCGCTCCTACCGCCGCTCCTTCACCCGCACCCCGTGACCCCCGGCCGGAGCCGCCCCGCACCGCCCCGACCCACCTCGGACAACGGAAAAGCCCCAGGTCGTCGACCTGGGGCTTTACCTCTGGAGCGGGCGACGAGAATCGAACTCGCGCTCTAAGCTTGGGAAGCTCATGTTCTACCATTAAACTACGCCCGCCTGACGAGCTGTCAGAGACCGCTCGATCTGGATTCACTGTACCCCATGGGTGACACCCGTTGCACAAGTGGTCCGGGGTCGTGGCGGAGCCGCCGGAGGCGGGGGCGGAGGCGTACTGTTTGGGCCGCGTGAGAGTGCCGCGGCGGGTGGGGCGCGGGGCGGCGAGCCTTGGTGTGGAATGTCCGGAACATCCCCTAATGTGACGCTGGTCCCGGGGGCTTTCGCCCGTTCGGGGCGCGACGAGTACGGGTGAGTACCGGGGTAAGGATGGGAAGGGGATCGATGGAGCAGCGCGCCGTCGTTCGTTGTGCCGAGGGGCACCTGTTCAGCACCACCACGTTCCCGATGCAGAATCTCGGGCCGGGCCGGCTCGGGCCCGGGCGGCTGATCCGCTGCCCGCAGTGCGGGCGGATGAGGAGTTCGGTGCTGGCCGACGTGCGGGAGCTGTCCGGGCCGCAACTGGCCCGGGCCCTGCGGCTGGAGGCCGCGGAGTTCCTGGCCTGACAGGGGCGACCGCGGGACGGGAGTGACAGGTGCGGCCCCGGGCGATTCGTCCGGGGCCGCGTCGTGCACGTAACCTCGAAGCGTGCTGCTCTCTGACAAGGACATCCGGACCGAGATCGACAAGGGCCGGGTCGTGATCGACCCGTACGACCCCGCGATGATCCAGCCCTCCAGTATCGATGTGCGACTGGACCGCTTCTTCCGGGTCTTCGAGAACCACCGCTACCCGCACATCGACCCCTCCGAGGAGCAGCCGGACCTGACCCGGCTGGTCGAGCCGGAGGGCGACGACGCGTTCATCCTGCACCCCGGCGAGTTCGTCCTGGCGTCGACCTACGAGGTCATCACGCTGCCGGACGACGTCGCCTCGCGCCTGGAGGGCAAGTCCAGCCTCGGCCGCCTCGGGCTGCTGACGCACTCCACGGCCGGCTTCATCGACCCGGGCTTCAGCGGGCACGTCACGCTGGAGCTGTCGAACGTCGCGACGCTGCCGATCAAGCTCTACCCGGGGATGAAGATCGGGCAGCTCTGCCTGTTCCGGCTCTCCTCGCCGTCCGAGCACCCGTACGGCTCGGAGCGCTACGGCTCGCGCTACCAGGGGCAGCGCGGCCCGACGCCGTCCCGCTCCTACCTGAACTTCCACCGCACCACCACCTGAGGCGCGCGCCGCAGCCGGCGCGCGACAGCAGAGCAGACGCCGACGTGGGCGGTCACTCCGGGCGACCGGGGTGACCGCCCACGGGCGTTCCGCGGGTGCGGCGCCGGTGGTCAGGCGCGCTTCGGGCGGGTGACGGCGACCAGCTCGCTGCCGTCCTCGGAGAGCCGCAGCTCGGTGCGGAGCTCGCTCAGCTCGCCCAGGTGGTGCAGGTGGGTACCGCCGCAGAAGATCTGCGCCGGGCCCTCGGGCAGCTCGCAGTGCCACTGGCGGCGGGCGGTGAGCTCCGGGCCGGGGACGTCGATGCGGACCGGGGCGTCGGCGGCGACCCAGGCGGCCAGCCGCCGGTTGACGGCCTCGGTGAGGGCGGGGAGGGCCTCGGCGAGCGCCGGGTACTCCTCGGTGGCCTCGGCGGTGAAGCCCTTCTTGCGGAGCGACTTCCCGAGCCGGTAGGTGTCGGTGCTCGCCTCGGTGTCCATCACGGAGCTCGCCATGGCGAGGCTGTCGAAGTCCGGGTGGCCGAAGGCGTCGGAGCGGCCCGGGTCCTTGCGCCAGCGCGGGGCGAGGGCCTCGTTCAGGGCCAGGGCCAGCAGGTGGCAGCCGCTGTGCGAGGCGCAGAGCGCGGCCCGGCGCTCGGCGTCGACGGTGAGGACGGCGGTCCGGCCGACGATGTCGCCCGGGTCGGCCGCCACCACGTGCAGCACCAGCCAGGACCACTCCTCGTCGCCGCGCCGGACCGGGATGTCGGCACCGACCAGCGGGTCGCCGCCCTCGGGGCCGACGGCGCCGGTGAGGCAGTCGACGACGGCCAGCACGGCGCCGTCGACGGTGAGGGTGCCGAGGTCGGCCGGCTGGTCGGGCCAGGTGTGGTCGAGCGGGTGGAACGGGGTCGCCCCGGTGACGACGGCGTGGCGGCCGCCGTCCAGCGGGTGCACCGCGAGCACCGTCGACTCGCCGGTCACCGCCCCGGCCGGGAAGCTGACGTGGGTGGTGGGGAGGGTCATGCCTGGCTCCGTGCGGGTGAGGGTGGACACTGCGATGCGGAAAAAGCGGACGGGCCCCGTAGGCGGGGCCCGTCGACCATTCTCCCCCGGCCCGGAGCGGCAGGGGGAGCTGGGGAGAGGTGGGAAGAGCTGCGGAGAGCTGCGGAGAGCTGCGGAGAACTGCGGGGAACGGGGGCCGGACGGGCTCAGCCCAGGGTCGGCAGCTTGATCAGCACCAGCAGCGCCAGCAGTTGCAGCGCCGCCGCGCCGGCCGCCTTGCCCCACGGCAGGTCGTGCACCCGGCGGACCATGGTGGTCAGCAGGACGGCGCAGAACAGCCAGGTGGCCCAGCCGACGACCTGGACGACGATGTTGTCGGCGGGCAGCGCGAGCGCCAGCAGCAGCCGAGGCGCGTCGGTGGTCCAGCCGATCAGCACGGCGAGGCCGACCGTCGACTTCCACGGGCCGTCCCCGCCGAACTGCCGGGCGAGCGCGTACGTCACCGCGCCCAGCATGCCGCCGGCCAGGGTGAAGCCGATCGCCGCCGCGAGCAGCGAGGTGAGCGCCACGGTGAAGGTCGAGTTGACCACGTCGTCGCGGGTCATGCCGATGCCGAGCACGGCGAGGGCGCCGTACAGCAGCGAGACGGTGACGGCGGGCAGCCAGACCTGGTGGTCGCGGGTGCGGTCGAAGATCGCGGTGGGGGTGCGGAAGAGGCCGGCCAGCAGCTCGCGCCAGGTCGGCCGCGGCCCGGCGGCGTGCGGCGCGGACTGGCCGCCGGCGCGGTAGACGGCGACGTTGTCCCCGCCGTAGGCCTGCTCGTCGGGGTGGGCCTGCTCCTGCCCGTACGGTTCCTGCCCGTACGGCGCCCGGTAGGGCTGCCCGTGCTCGTCGTAGTAGTACGGCTCGCCCGCGTACGGGTCGCTGCCGACCGGGAACGCCCGGGTGTGGCCCGGCTGGTCGGCGGCGTACGGGTCGTGCGGAGCCTGCGGGGTGCCGGGGCCGGGGCCCTGGGAGGCGTACGGGCCTTGCGACGCGTACGGGCCCTGAGGGGCGTACGGGCCCTGGGAGGCGTACGGGCCGCCCTGCTGCGGAGCGCTCTGCGGGCCGGTGAAGTACTCCGGCCCGTCCGTCGGCCCGTACCCCCCGGGCGCTGCCTGCTGCTGCGGAGGCGCCGACCACCCGCCACGGGGATCGGCGCCCTGACCGCTGTCGTATCGATTGCCAGCCACGCTCTGAAGGTACCCGCCCGGCCGGTTCCGTGGCGGCCGGGCACCGGACCGGGTCCGGTTTGCAGCGAGCCTGTGACGCCCGCCGGAACGGGTGCGGCCGGCGGGGCCTGCGGACGGCACGGGGCCGCCGGGCCACCAGGGGCCCGCGGGGCCACCGGGCCACCCGGAACTAGCGCTGGACGCCGACCTTCGGGCCGTGCACCGCCGCTGCGGCACTGGTGCCCGCCGGGCAGCCGCCGGGGCCCGCCGAGGTGCGGACGGCGCCGGCCGGCAGCAGGGTGCCGCAGGCGATCCGGATGCCGTTCGGCAGCTCGTTGTCGGGCTCGACGACCGCCCCGTCGCCGATCACCGCACCGTCCAGCGCGGTCCGCTCGCCGACCGTGGCGTAGGCGCCCACGATCGAGTCCTTGACCAGGGTGTCCGACCCGATGACCGCGCCGGGCAGGATCACGCTGCCCTCGACGATCGCGCCGGCCTCGACGACCGCGCCCTCGGAGACCACGGTGCCGCCGCTCAGCACCGCGCCGCGGTGGACGGTGGAGCCGGGCAGCAGCAGGGCGTCGCCGGTCGGGCCGGGGACCGCCGGCGAGTCGACCTTGCCGAGCACGAGGTCGGCCGAGCCGCGGACGAAGGCGGCCGGGGTGCCGAGGTCCAGCCAGTAGGAGGTGTCCACGACGCCGCGCAGCAGCGCGCCGGTGGCCAGCAGCTCGGGGAAGGTCTCGCGCTCGACGGAGACCTCGCGGCCGGCCGGGATGCGGTCGATGACCGAGCGGGTGAAGACGTAGCAGCCGGCGTTGATCTGGTCCGTGACGATCTGCTCCGGCGTCTCCGGCTTCTCCAGGAACTCCAGCACCCGGCCGTGCTCGTCGGTCGGGACGAGTCCGAAGGCGCGCGGGTCCTCCACCCGGGTGAGGTGCAGGGTGACGTCGGCCCCGGCGGCCACGTGGCCGTCGCGCAGGGCGGCGATGTCGACGCCGGAGAGGATGTCGCCGTTGAAGACCAGGACCGGCTCGTCGGGGCCGCAGGTCAGGCCGGTGGCGGCGTTGCGGATGGCGCCACCGGTGCCGAGCGGCTCGCGCTCGGTCAGGTAGACCAGCTCGATGCCGTACGGGGTGCCGTCCTGGAAGTGGTCCTCGAAGACCTCGGCCAGGTAGGAGGTCGCGAGCACCACGCGGGTGACCCCGGCCGCTGCCGCGCGGGCCAGCTGGTGCGCGATGAACGGGACGCCTGCCACGGGCAGCATGGGCTTGGGGGTGTGGGTGGTCAGCGGACGCAGTCGCGTGCCCTTACCACCGACCAGCATGATCGCCTCGGTCATGGTCTGCGCTGTTCCCCTTGTGGTCTCTACGGCCCGGCCCGGCGGGCCGATACCTCCGTCGGTGGTCAGAAAAGCCGTTCCGGGAGCCGGAACGGATCGACCGGCACGAGGGCCGGTCCGGCGCCTACTGTATTTCCTTCTGACAGGGACGCCGCCCGTCGGTCCGGCGGTTGGCACGCCGTCCGACGGATTCGCACCCGAAAAGCCCGGCCCGGCGGGCGCTCGTGGCACCCGCCGGGCCGGGCGGTTGTTGCAGAACTGTCGAACAACTGGGCGTCAGGAGAGTCCAGTTAGGGCCGTCGCCGACCCGTTCAGGCGTCGACGGTCTCGGCTTCGGCCTCGGCCGGCGGTGCCGCCTTGACCGAGTCGAGCAGCAGCTGGGCCACGTCCACGACCTTCAGGTGCTCCTTGGCCGCGCCCTCGTTCTTCTTCCCGTTGACCGAGTCGGAGAGCATCACCAGGCAGAACGGGCAGGCGGTGGAGACGATGTCCGGGTCGAGGGACAGCGCCTCGTCCACGCGCTCGGTGTTGATCCGCTTGCCGATGCGCTCCTCCATCCACATCCGCGCGCCGCCGGCGCCGCAGCAGAAGCCGCGCTCCTTGTGGCGGTGCATCTCCTGCTGGCGCAGACCCGGGACCTTGTCCATGATCTCGCGCGGCGGGCTGTAGACCTTGTTGTGGCGGCCCAGGTAGCAGGGGTCGTGGTAGGTGATGAGGCCCTCGACCGGGTTGACCGGGACGAGCTTGCCCTCGTCGATCAGGTGCTGCAGCAGCTGGGTGTGGTGGATGACCTCGAAGTGGCCGCCCAGCTGCGGGTACTCGTTGGCGATGGTGTTGAAGCAGTGCGGGCAGGTGGCCACGATCCGCTTGACCGGGGCGTCCTCCAGCGCGGCGTTCAGCGTCTCGACGTTCTGCGCGCCGAGCATCTGGAAGAGGAACTCGTTGCCGAGGCGGCGGGCGGAGTCACCGGTGCAGGACTCCTCCTTGCCGAGGATGGCGAACCGCACGCCGGCGGTGTGCAGCAGCTCCGCGAAGGCCTTGGTGGTCTTCTTGGCGCGGTCCTCCAGGGCGCCGGCGCAGCCGACCCAGTAGAGGTACTCGACCTCGGCGGGGTCGATGTCCTCACCGATGACCGGCACCTCGATGCCGGTCTCCTTCTTGAGCTCCTTGACCCAGTCCAGGCGGGCCTTGGTGGCCATGCCCCACGGGTTGCCCTTGTTCTCCAGGTTCTTGAGCATCGCCCCGGCCTCGGTCGGGAACGAGGACTCGATCATCACCTGGTAGCGGCGCATGTCGACGATGTGGTCGATGTGCTCGATGTCCACCGGGCACTGCTCGACGCAGGCGCCGCAGGTGGTGCAGGACCACAGCACGTCCGGGTCGATGACGCCGTTCTCCTCGGCGGTGCCGATCAGCGGGCGCTCGGCCTCGGCGAGGGCGGCCGCGGGGACGTCGGCGAGCTGCTCGGCGGTGGCCCGCTCCTCGCCCTCCATGTCCTTGCCGCCGCCGGCGAGCAGGTAGGGCGCCTTGGCGAAGGCGTGCTCGCGCAGGCTCATGATCAGCAGCTTGGGCGAGAGCGGCTTGCCGGTGTTCCAGGCCGGGCACTGCGACTGGCAGCGGCCGCACTCGGTGCAGGTGGAGAAGTCGAGGATGCCCTTCCAGGAGAAGTGCTCGACCTGGGAGACGCCGAAGACGGCGTCGTCGGCCGGGTCCTCGAAGTCGATCGGCTGTCCGCCGCTGGTCATCGGACGGAGCTCGCCGAGGGCGACGTCGCCGTCCTCCTCGCGCTTGAAGTAGATGTTGAAGAACGCGAGGAAGCGGTGCCAGGCGACACCCATCGACGGGTTGATGCCGATGGTGATGGCCCAGGCGAAGGAGGTGCAGATCTTCAGCATCGCGAAGAGGTAGACCAGGTTCTCCAGGGTGCCGTGCGACAGGCCCTTGAAGGCCAGCACCAGCGGGTAGGAGACCAGGTACTTCACCTCGTACGAGCCCACGTGCTCCAGCGCGCCCTCCAGGCCGCGCAGGATCATGATGCAGAGGCCGATGCCGAGGATCGTGTACTCGACGTAGAACGCCTGCCAGGCGATCGAGCCGGCGAAGCGGGACTTGCGGCCCGCCCGGCCGGGGAGGCTGAGCAGGCGGATCACGATGAGGGTCGCGATGCCGAGGGTGGTGAGGGTGCCGACCAGTTCGGTGAACAGCTCGTACGGCAGCCAGCCGCCGAGCACCGGCAGCACGAACTCGGCGTCGAACAGCTGGAAGAAGGCGGTCAGCAGGGTCAGGCCCAGGGTGAAGAAGCCGACCGCGACGAACCAGTGGGCGACGCCGACGACGCCCCAGCGGTTCATCCGGGTGTGGCCGACGAACTCGACCGCCACGGTCTTCGCGCGCTGGGCGGGCTGCCCGAACCGGGACGCGTCCGGCTGGCCGGTCCGCACCACCTTGTAGATGTACAGCGCCGCACGGGCGGCGAGCGCGGTGCCGACCACGAACGTGACCAGCGAGATGACGATCGCTGCTAGCTGCATCGGCTCTCCGTCTCCTGCGGCTTGCTGGGTTTGCAGACTCTCGGGGTGATTGTACTCGTCGGTAACTTCCAGGGCCGACGGGCCGGACATTACCGCTCGTTAACACTTCTCCTGAAGATGCTCAAGGTATGGCGGCAGTCACGTAAGTGCACCCTGCCACCCGGCAAGTGCGCCGCCGACCACCGCCCCGCGTCACGGGAGCCCCGGCCGGACGGTCCGCCGGGGGCCTCCCTCGGGCATCCGGCTCAGCAAAGTTGAGCGAGCCGGACTCATGGCTGTTGACGCTCCCCGCCCCGTCGTGCATCCTTGAGCCCGTAAAGCTCAACTCTTCCGTGGAGGTATCTACGATGGCACGCGCGGTCGGCATCGACCTCGGCACGACGAACTCGGTCGTCAGCGTTCTGGAGGGTGGCGAGCCCACCGTCATCACGAACGCCGAGGGCGCTCGGACCACGCCGTCCGTCGTCGCCTTCGCCAAGAACGGCGAGGTGCTCGTCGGCGAGGTGGCCAAGCGCCAGGCGGTCACCAACGTTGACCGCACCATTCGCTCGGTCAAGCGCCACATGGGCACCAGCTGGAAGATCGGCCTGGACGGCAAGGACTTCAACCCCCAGCAGATCAGCGCCTTCGTGCTGCAGAAGCTGAAGCGGGACGCCGAGGCGTACCTGGGCGAGACCGTCACCGACGCCGTCATCACCGTCCCGGCGTACTTCTCGGACTCCGAGCGCCAGGCCACCAAGGAGGCCGGTGAGATCGCGGGCCTCAACGTCCTGCGCATCGTCAACGAGCCGACCGCGGCCGCCCTGGCCTACGGCCTGGACAAGGACGACCAGACCATCCTGGTCTTCGACCTCGGCGGCGGCACCTTCGACGTCTCCCTGCTGGAGATCGGCGACGGGGTCGTCGAGGTGAAGGCCACCAACGGTGACAACCATCTCGGCGGCGACGACTGGGACCAGAAGGTCGTCGACCACCTGGTGAAGGTCTTCCAGGCCGGCCACGGCGTCGACCTGTCCAAGGACAAGATGGCCCTGCAGCGTCTGCGCGAGGCCGCCGAGAAAGCCAAGATCGAGCTGTCCTCGTCCTCCGAGACCTCGATCAACCTGCCCTACATCACGGCCTCGGCCGAGGGCCCGCTGCACCTGGACGAGAAGCTCACCCGCGCGCAGTTCCAGCAGCTCACCTCCGACCTGCTGGAGCGCTGCAAGGTCCCGTTCCACAACGTGATCAAGGACGCGGGCATCGCGCTCTCCGAGATCGACCACGTCGTCCTCGTCGGCGGCTCGACCCGCATGCCGGCCGTCGCCGAGCTCGTCCGCGAGCTGACCGGCGGCAAGGACGCCAACAAGGGCGTCAACCCGGACGAGGTCGTCGCCATCGGCGCCGCGCTCCAGGCCGGTGTCCTCAAGGGCGAGGTCAAGGACGTCCTGCTGCTCGACGTCACCCCGCTGTCCCTCGGCATCGAGACCAAGGGCGGCATCATGACCAAGCTGATCGAGCGCAACACCACGATCCCGACCAAGCGCTCCGAGATCTTCACCACGGCCGAGGACAACCAGCCGTCCGTGCAGATCCAGGTCTACCAGGGCGAGCGCGAGATCGCCGCGTACAACAAGAAGCTCGGCATGTTCGAGCTGACCGGCCTGCCGCCGGCCCCCCGCGGCCTGCCCCAGATCGAGGTCACCTTCGACATCGACGCCAACGGCATCATGCACGTCGGTGCCAAGGACCTGGGCACCGGCAAGGAGCAGAAGATGACCGTCACCGGCGGCTCCGCGCTGCCGAAGGACGACATCGAGCGCATGATGCGCGAGGCCGAGCAGTACGCGGAGGAGGACCACAAGCGCCGCGAGGCCGTGGAGACCCGCAACCAGGCCGAGCAGCTCGTGTACTCCACCGAGAAGTTCATCGCCGACAACGCGGACAAGCTGCCGGCCGACGTCAAGACCGAGGTCGAGACCGCCATCGGCGAGCTCAAGGAGGCCCTGAAGGGCGAGGACATCGCGAAGATCCGCGAGGCCTCCGAGAAGGTGTCCACCACCGCGCAGAAGCTCGGCCAGGCGCTCTACGCCAACGCCGACGCCGCCGGCGCCGCCCCGGCCGGTGACGCCGCCGGTGCCAAGGACGACGACGTCGTCGACGCCGAGATCGTGGACGACGAGAAGCCCAAGGGCGGTGCGGCATGACGGAGAAGCCGCAGGGTGCTGAGCCCGGCGACGACTCCGCCGCCGAGGAGGCCGTGATCAAGGCTGCCGAGGAGGCCGCCGCGGCCGGTGCCGATTCGGCCGCGGCCGGCGGGTCGGACGACCTCGCCACGGCCAAGCGCGAGCTGGCCGAGCGGACGGGTGACCTCCAGCGCCTCCAGGCCGAGTACCAGAACTACCGCAAGCGGGTCGAGCGCGACCGGCTGACGGTCCGCGAGATCGCCGTCTCCAACATCCTGGAGTCGCTGATCCCGGTCCTGGACGACATCGGCCGCGCCCGCGACCACGGCGAGGTGACCGGCGGCTTCAAGTCCGTCGCCGAGTCGCTGGAGACCGTCGTCGCCAAGCTGGGCCTGCAGCAGTTCGGCAAGGAGGGCGAGCCCTTCGACCCGACCATGCACGAGGCGCTGATGCACAGCTACTCCTCGGAGGTCACCGAGGACACCTGCGTCCAGATCCTCCAGCCCGGCTACCGGATCGGCGAGCGGATCATCCGCCCGGCGATGGTCGCGGTCGCGGAGCCCCAGCCGGGCACCCAGACCACGTCCGGCCCGGACGCCGACACCGCCAAGGGCGGCGACAAGAAGGACCAGGCCGACGGTGGCTCGGACAGCTGACCACCGGTGACGGCTGACAACCTGTGCGCTGCGGAGTCGTACGCCGGCCAGTACGGCGGCCGGCTCCGCAGCGCGCTGTCGACGGGCCACGGCCGGCCCGTTGACAGCTCTGTGACGATGGACCTCGGGAGGTGGCGGCAGCCATGAGCGGCAAGGACTACGTGGAGAAGGACTACTACAAGGTCCTCGGCGTGCCCAAGGACGCCACCGCCACCGAGATCAAGAAGACCTACCGCAAGCTGGCGCGCGAGTTCCACCCCGACGCCAACAAGGGCGACGCGGCGGCCGAGGAGCGGTTCAAGGACATCTCCGAGGCGTACGACGTCCTCTCGGACGAGAAGCGCCGCAAGGAGTACGACGAGGCCCGCAGCCTCTTCGCCAACGGCGGCTTCCGCGCCGGCAACGCCGGCAACGGCAACTACAGCTTCGACTTCGGCGACCTGTTCAGCGGCAACCAGACCGGCAGCGGCAGCGGCGGCCTCGGTGACGTCTTCGGCGGCCTGTTCAACCGCGGCGGCACCCGGCAGGCCCAGCCCCGGCGCGGCGCCGACGTCGAGACCGAGGTGACGCTCTCCTTCGAGGAGGCCGTCGACGGCGCCACCGTCCCGCTCCGGATGACCAGCCAGGCCCCCTGCCGCCTCTGCAACGGCACCGGCGCCAAGGCCGGCACGACCCCCCGGGTCTGCCCCACCTGCGTCGGCTCCGGCACCGTCAGCCGCGGCCAGGGCGCCTTCGCCCTCTCCGAGCCCTGCCGGGACTGCCGCGGCCGCGGCATGATCGTCGACGACCCGTGCACCGACTGCCACGGCAGCGGCCGGGCCAGCTCCGCCCGCACCATGCAGGTCCGGATCCCGGCCGGCGTCCAGGACGCCCAGCGCATCCGCCTCAAGGGCAAGGGCGCGCAGGGCGAACGCGGCGGCCAGCCCGGCGACCTCTACGTCACCGTGCACGTCGATCCGCACCCCGTCTTCGGACGCAAGGGCGACAACCTGACGGTGACCGTCCCCGTCACCTTCCCCGAGGCCGCGCTGGGGGGCACCATCGAGGTGCCGACCCTCAACGGGCCCTCGGTGAAGCTCAAGCTCCCGCCGGGCAGCGCCAACGGCCTGACCCTGCGGGCCCGCGGCAAGGGCGCCACCCGCAAGGACGGCACCCGCGGCGACCTCCTGGTCACCGTGGAGGTCGTGGTGCCCCAGCACGTCACCGGTGACGCGCTGGCCGCCCTGGAGCAGTACCGCGAGGCCACCGCCTCCGACGACCCACGAGCCGCCCTGTTCCGAGCGGCGAAGGGAGCGTGACGACCAGATGATCCCCGACAACACCGGCGCGGGCCACGGCCCGATCGGCCCCGGCATCGGCGAGGGACTCCCCGGCGGCGGCACCCCGCGTGCCCGCCGGGCCGCCCCGCAGCCCCAGTACGTCCTGACCGAGGACACCCCGGTCTACGTGATCTCGGTGGCCGCCGAGCTCTCCGGCCTGCACCCGCAGACCCTCCGCCAGTACGACCGCCTCGGCCTGGTCTGTCCCGACCGGACCGCCGGCCGAGGCCGGCGCTACTCGGCCCGCGACATCCAGCAGCTGCGCGAGGTCCAGCGGCTGTCCCAGGACGAGGGCATCAACCTGGCCGGCATCAAGCGGATCATCGAACTGGAGAACCAGGTCGCCGCCCTGCAGTCCCGGGTCGCCGAGCTGGCCGACTCCCTCGAAGGCGCGGCCACCGCCCTCCAGCAGCGCGAAGCCACCATCCACGCCTCCTACCGCCGCGACCTGGTCCCCTACCAGCCGCCCACCCCGCACTCCAGCGCCCTGGTGGTCTGGCGCCCCCGGCGCTGACCCCCCGCACGACGGCCTCCCGCCGCCGGTTTCCCTCTGGTCGGGGGGTGCCGGCGGCGCGGCGTTTGGTGAGAGAGTGCGCAAGTGGGTTCGCCCGGAGCAACCGCCACAGCAGAGCACGCCGATTGCATATCATCCGTAAAGCTCAGTGGCTACCAGGCGCTGCTCGGGACCTGACGTGGAGAGGAGCTACAAGTGAGCCCAGTCGCCAACGGGGACGACTTCCACCCCGGGGAGCAGGTCCTCTCCGACAACGCGCGAAAGCTCTACCTGGCCGCAGTGCATTCCGGCGGGCGTTTGACCGCCGACGCACAAGAAGACGCGAAGTCGGAGGTTCGGGAACTACTGGAACTCGGTCTGCTTGTGCAGGACTTGGACGATCACCAATCCCTCGTGGTGGCAGACCCCAATCGACTGTCAACGGCACTCAGCGCCACCTGGCAGCGGAAAGCACTACAACTGCTCTCCCGTTCCGCCCATCTGGTCAGCGAACTACAAGACCTGGGCGACGCCTACAACGAGCACACCAAGAAACCCGAGACGGGCGGCCCGATCGAATACATCAGCGGCAAAGTGCTGATCAATCAGCGTCTCGGCGCCCTGGTCGAGCGCTGCTCCACGGAGCTGCTGACCGCCCAGCCCGGCGGCGGACGCAGGCCGGAGACCGTCCGCACCGCCATGGAGCGGGACTTGGGCGTACTGCAGCGCGGCGGCACGATCCGGACCATTTACCAACCGAGTGCGCGATATTCCAGCCCTACGCTCGAGTACGTCGAGACCATGACCCATGAAGGCAGTCATGTCCGCACACTGGACGAGCCATTCAGCGTCATGATCGTGATCGACCGCAAGGTCGCCATCATTCCGGCCAGCGAGGACATGACCATGGCCGCATTCATCAGGGACACAGCGGTCGTGACGTATCTCGTCCAGACATTCGACGCCCTGTGGGAACGGGCGATCCCGTTTCCCGGCAGTCGCGAGGTGCCTCCGCAGGTGCTCTCCAGCCTGAGGCGCCAAGTCGTCAGGCTCATGCTCCAAGGCATCGGCCATCGCGTCATCGCGAGAAACCTCGGGCTCAGCGAAAGAACTCTGGCCCGGCACATAGCCGAGATGCGAGAGGATCACGGAGTCGACACGCTGTTCCAGCTGGGCTGGAAACTCGCCCAGCAGGAAAGCGAGGCCGGCTCGATCACCTGAGCAGGCCTACGCGGCGGACAAGCCCCACTGCGGTCTACTGCCAGCCACTGTCCGACATGGACAGTGCCACCGTCGTGGGGTTCGGGCCCTGCCAACCACTGTCCGAGTCGTCGAGCGAGGATCCGAAAAACAGCGCAAGGCCTATAAGGAGCGCAGAGACAATGAGGCGACGCGCGTAGCGCACGACAGCACTCCCTTCAGCGAGATACGGCAAACCTTCACCAGACGGCCAGTACAGGATAGATCCTGTCCTACCGCACAACAGTATGGATAGGCCGGGGAGTGTGTCATCTCGCTGCCATGCAGCGAGATGACATCTGGCGCCGCTGGACCACGGCAGCGCAACAGATGGACGATCAGTTCGCTGTCGACGGGTCAGGTCGATTCGTTGCCTATGTACATTCAAATTGCGGTCAGCGACTGCTCGACCCGACCTTGCTGATCACCTCACCACACCCACAGGCCAGTCGGATACGCCCTCCTCTCGCCGACTACTCCCCCCGGAGTCGACATGACCGAGCCCTACCTGCGTCACCACGACAGCCAGGCCCCCGAGGGCCGGCGTGCACGAGTCTTCCTGGCCGCGCCGCTCATGCGGCTGACCGGCCCGGCGGACAGTGTGGTGACGCTCGCCAGCCGGACGCGGCTGACGACCCTCCGCACCACCCTCCTCCGCAGTGGCGCCGCCGTGTACAGCGCTCACCACAGCGACGCGTGGACCGTGGCCGGCCGCGCCCCCGAGCCGCGCGTGCCGTCGGACTTCCGCGCCCTGCAGTCCGCCGACCTGGTCTTCGCCTACGTCGGCGCGCCCCTGTCGGCCGGAGTCAGCCTGGAGCTGGGCTGGGCGTCGGCGCTGCGGAAGCCGATCGTCCTGCTCGTCGACGAGGCCATCACCCACAACCCGCTGATCGCCACCATCGAGCAGGTCGCCCCCGTCCTGCCGCTGGTCTTCGACGACACCTGGTCCCAGGAGGCCCTCCACCACACCGTGGAGACCGCCCTCGACTGGGCCGGCATGGCGCTCTCCCTGCGCGAGGGCTTCTGGACCGCCCCCGGCGAGCAGTTCACCGTCCCCCGTCAGCAGCCCCCCGCCGTCGGCCCGACCGGCTACTGGCCCACCGGCGCGGCCACCGGCTGACCGCGGCTCACTCACCGGGCTCCCCCGCCCGGGCTCCGCGCATCTGCCAGCCCAGTTGGAACAGCGTCTCCGCGTCGTACAGCTCCCGGAGCCGGGAGATGTGCGCGGCCACCGTCCGCTCGCTCAGTCCCAGCCGTGAGGCGATCACCCGCTGGGTCAGCCCCTGGGCGAGCAGTCTGCCGACTTGCTCGTGCACCGCGGACTCGGCCGAACCGGCGGCCAGCGCGGCCCAGTTGACACCTTCGGCGTGCCGCCAGTGCTGCTCGAAGGTGTCCACCAGGAACGCCACCACGGCCGGATCGGTCACCAGCACGGCCTTCGTCCCGTCGGCGCCCTCCGGCAGCACCGCCACCGAACGGTCGAAGATCACCAGACGGGTGAAGTCGGCGGCCAGCGTCCGGATCGCGCAACCGAGTCGCGTGACCGCCGCGGCATAGCCGACCGTGGCCGGGTCGAGCCTGGCCGGCGGCTGGTAGATCGTCCGGATGCTGCCGCCCCCGCGCAGGTAGGCACTGGTGTGGTGGAGCATGTCCGCGATGACGTCGGCCGGACGGGCGCCTCCCGGCTGCATGGTCATGGACTCGTGCGGGTACTCCTTGGCGAGGCAGGTCAGCAGTGAGCGGATCTCCGGCACCCCCTCGACGTGCTCCACCCCTCCCGTCACGTCGAGGTGGCGCGAGGTGCGTTCGTAGGCCTGGATGAGTTCGTCCAGACGGTCCGGCAACCGCTCGGACTGCTGCAGCAGCCTGACCCCCTCCGCCCGCAGGTCCGCCGCCACGTGGTCGGCGAGCGCCCGCGGGCTCACGGCCACGTACGACGAGTCCAGTGCGTGCGACACCAGCAGGCCCAGGTGGAGAAGTTCCTCCAGCGCGCCCTGGTCCCCCGGGTCCACCTCGGCGGCCCGGATCCGGCCGCCCTCGCGCAGGACCGCGAGGTAGAACTCGCGGGCAGCGGCGTCCGGCAGCGCCGAGGTCAGCACGTCGGACGGCGTCTCCGGATCAGGCATCGCGGGCTCCCCTCATCTGCCAGCCGAGCTGGAACAGCGTCTCCGCGTCGTGGACCTCCCGCAGCCGGGCGATGTGGCCGGCGACGGTGCGCTCGCTCAGGCCCAGGCGGGAGGCGATGGTCCGCTGGGTCAACCCCTGCGCGAGCAGCCGGCCCACGTGCTCCTGCACCGCGGCCGGGTCGCCCGTACCCGCCACCAGGGCGGCCCAGTTGACGCCCTCGGCCTGCTGCCAGTGCTGTTCGAAGACGTTCACCAGGAAGGCCACCATGGCCGGGTCCTCCACGAGCGCCGCGACGGTGTTGTCCGGTACCGCCGGGATGAGGGCCACCGTGCGGTCGAAGATCAGGACGCGGTCGAAGGGGACGGCCAGGACCCGGACCAGGCAGCCCAGTTCCGTCGACCGCGCCGCGTACTCGGCGGTCGCCTGGTCCTGGCGCGCGGCCGGTTCGTAGATGGTGCGGATGACGCCTCCGCGCGCGGCGAAGCGGCGGGTGTGCTCCAGGGAGTCCTTCAGGTGCTCGCGGGGCCGCGCTCCGCCGGGCTGGGCGGCCCAACTCTCGTGCGGATGGTCCTCGATGAGCTGTGAGACGAGGTGCCGGATCTGTTCCATCCCGGCGATCCGCCGGACCCCGCCCACGAGGTCGTAGCGGCGGGGAGCGGCGTCGTAGGCCTGGGTCAGGTCGTCGAGCAGGTCCGGGACGGCCGCGGCCCGGGCGAGCAGCCGGGTGCTCTCGTGGCGCAGTTCGGCGCCGATCCGTTCGCCGACGGCGCGGGGGTTCACCGCGCTGTAGATGCCGTCCGCGACGCGCAGGTGGAGCAGGCCGGTGTCGACCAACTGCCGCACACCGTCGGCGTCCTCCTCCCCCACGTCGGCGATCCGCACGCGGCCGCCCTCGCGCAGGATCGTCCGGTACAGCTCGCGGGCGGCCTCGCCCGGCAGTCGGATGTCGTCTTCAGCCATGGCGCTCCCCTCGCATCTGCCAACCGAGTTGGAAGAGGTTCCGGGCGCCGTGGCGGTTCCGGAGGCGGGAGATGTGAGCGGCCACCGTCCGCTCGCTGAGGCCGAGCCGGGTGGCGACGGCGCGCTGGGTCAGCCCCTGGACGAGCAGGCGGCCGACGCGGGTCGTGGTGGGGTGGGGGCCGGGACCGGACCATTCCACGGCGGTGGCGCGGACCCAGTCGCGTTCGAAGACGGCCACCAGGGACGCGACGGTGGCCGGGTCGGTGATGAACGCGGCGACGCCGTGATCCGGATCGACGGAGACGACCGCCGCCTCCCGGTCGACGATGATCATGCGGTCGAACGGTTCGTCCAGGACACGGATCTGCGAGCCGTGGCGGGTGACCGCCTCCGCGTACTCGATCGCGGCCGGCTGGTGGCAGGCCGCGGGCTGGTAGACGGTCCGGATGCTGCGGCCGGTCTTCAGGAGGGGCAGCTCCTGGCGCAGGGCCAGTTGCAGGGTGGAGGCCAGGCGCAGGCCCGGCTGGGCGGTGAGGAGTTCCTGCCGGCAGTCGGCGAGGAGGAGGGAGATGCGGTGCCGGATGGCGTCCCGGCCCTCGACGCGGGTGGCCTCGGTGGCGGCCGGGGCGGGGTCGTGCACGGCGTCGAAGGCGTCGGTGAGGGCCGCGAGGGCGGCGGGGAGCCGTTCGGCGCGGACGAGCAGGCGGGTGGCCTCGGTGCGCAGTTCGGCGCCGAGGCGGTCGCCGACCGAGCGCGGGCTGACGGCCGTGTACCCGGTGGCCGTGCGGGAGAGCAGGCCGAGGAGGAGCAGCCGGTCCAGGACGGCCGGGTCCGCGTGGACCAGGTCGCCGGGGGCGAGGCGGCCGCCGTTGGCGACGGCGGTCAGGTAGAGGGAGCGTTCGGCCGCGGTGGGCTCATCCGTCGCCACGGCCGCCCCGCATCAGCCAGCCGAGCTGGAACAGGGTCTGCGCCCCGTACCGGTCGCGCAGACGGGAGATGTGGGCGGCGACGGTCCGCTCGCTGAGGCCGAGACGGGTGGCGACGGCTCGCTGGGTGAGACCGCGGGCGAGCAGCCGGCCGACCCGGTCGGGGGCGTTGTGGGTGTTGTGGGCGGGGCCGTGGGTGAGCGCGGCGGTCCAGTCGGTGGCGTCGGCGCGGGCCCAGTCGCGTTCGAAGGCGTTGACGATGAAGGCGATCGCGGCGCGGTCGGTGATGAAGGCCGCGGTGCTGTGGTCGTCGCTCGCGGAGATCACCGCGACCGAGCGGTCGAAGATCATCAGGCGCTGGAAGGGCTCGTCCAGGGTCCGGATCAGCGAGCCGTGCCGGGTGACCTCCTCGGCGTAGGCGAGAGCGGCGGTTTCGGAGAGCGCGACGGGCTGGTAGATGGTCCGCAGGGTGCAGCCGCGCTGCAGGAGCTGGACGTCCTGGACGAGTGCGCCCTGGAGCGCGTCGGCGGGCCGGTGGCCGGGCTGGGCGGTGAGGACCTCGGTGCGGCAGTCCGACACCAGCTGGGAGATGCGGTGCCGGATGTGGGTGTGGCCCTCGATGTAGACGGCGCCGCCGGAGCGCTGGGGCGGGCGGGGCATCGCGTCGTACGCGCGGGTGAGGGCGTCGAGGGCGCCGGGCAGGTTCTCGGCGCGGACCAGCAGGCGGGTGGCCTCGCTGCGGAGTTCGGCGCCGAGGCGGTCGCTGACCGAGCGCGGGCTGACGGCGGTGTAGCAGGCGTCGATCGGGTTGGGCATCAGCAGGCCGATGGCGACGAGCTGGCGCATGGCGGGCCGGTCCGGTTCGGGGACGTCGGCGACGGGGACGCGGCCGCCGTCGGCCAGGATGGCGAGGTAGAGCCGGCGGGCGGCCTCGTCGGGCTCGCCGCCGGACGCGGCCGGGCCGGGGGCGGGGTCCGCCTCGGTGCCGGTCTCCGGAGCGGTCGCCGGATCCGCCGTCCCCTCGAACGTCACGTCGAACGCTCCCTGCCGGATGTCTCGCGGATGTGTGTGCTCCTCGCACGCCGCGCGCGTTCGCCGCGCGCGTCCGCCGGGCGTGATCACGGTACTGGGGACCGGCGGGCCCCCGGACTCCGGGTGCCGTCGCACGCGGGCCCGGGGGGCCGCCGGTCGTACGCCACGGTCACAGCGCTTCCTGCGAGGCGGAGCAGCAACGCCTCGCCGGCTCCGGTCCCGGGTGCCATCACCACACATGGCGTCCCGGCCGGCGCTCTTCCCCCCGATATGCAGGCACGTGCGGACGTACCGGTCGCATCCAGTAATGAAGAGCAAGTCGCCGTCATCGGGCTGCGGATGCCCGGGCGACCTGGCGTGACTCCACCCTCACAGCGTGACGGCCGGTGAACAAGTGCCGCCCGACTGCATGTTCTCGCAATTGCAGAAACCTGCACCGCCGGTGCGGCCGGATGTGCGGGCGACCGCTTCCGGTTTCTGCGAATGCGCAGGTCAGCGCGGTGCGACGGCGGAAACTCAACCGGTCGGCCGGTCGGTGACGGACGACCGTCGTCCGGTCCGGCCGTGTTCGCTCGGTAACCGGCCGGAGCCGGACGGGAACGCTGCGAAGCCGAGTGGGGAGGAGCCGGAGCCGCGTGGGGACGAGCCGGAGCCCGCCGCCGGTCCCCTGGCTCGGCGAGCTCCGGCTCAGCGAGCTCCGACTCAGCGAGCTCCGACTCAGCGGGCTCCGGCTCGGCGGGCCCCCGGCTCAGCGGGCCAGCAGCCGGCCGCCGGCCAGTCCGGCCGCCGTCCCGGCGGCGGCGAGGGCCCAGAGGGCGAGCAGCAGCACGAACAGGCCGGTGGCGAGCCCGGTGAACCCGGGGAAGCCGGTGTGCCGGGCGAGCGCGGCGGCCCCGGTGACGCAGGTGCCCACCGGGAAGGTGTACGCCCACCAGGTCATCGCGAACGGCATGCCGGCCCGCCGGGCCCGCAGGTTGGCGGCCACGGCGAGGGCCAGCCAGAGCATCGCGACGCCGAGCACCGCCACCCCGTACAGCTCGGCGAGGGCCAGCGCGACGGGCGCGACCGCGGGGGTCACCGGGCGGGCGGCGTCGGCGAGTTGGTGGACGGCGGTGGTGGACTGGCCGAGCGGGCCGAGCACCAGGAACAGCGAGGGGGTGAGCACCAGGGTGGGCAGCTTGGTGTGCACCAGGCCGGTGAGCACCACCGGCAGCAGCGCCAGCGTCGCGAGCAGCCCGACCCCGAACAGCGCGCAGCAGCCGTACAGCAGAGCCTGCTGGGCGGTGCCGGCGGGCAGGTGCGGGATCAGCGCGGGACCGCTCGCGGAGGCGACCAGCGGGGCGACCACCGGCAGCAGCCAGGTCGGGTTGGCCTCCAGCGGGGAGACGGCGTGCCGGGTGATCATCAGGTACGGGATGCCGACCGCGACCAGCAGCGCGTACCCGGTGCCCGCCGTCCAGAGCACGGCGTCGAGGGCGACGGCCGGGCCGGTGCCGATGACGCGCGAGCCGATGGTCAGGGTGCCGAGCCCGACCGAGAGCAGCGCCATCGGCGGACAGCCGTAGAAGACGGCGGTGGCCGGGTTGTCCAGCAGCTGGGCGCGGGCGGCCTCCCGGTGGCGGGTCAGGTGGACCAGCCGGGCGGATCCGAGCAGCAGCAGGCCGGCCAGTCCGAGCGCCCACATCAGCTCGCCGAAGCCGATCAGGCCGGGCAGCCGGACCGGGAGGGCGGCCGCGCCGTTGCCGATGATCGCCGTCCCCATGACCACCGCGTACCAGTTGGGCCCGAGCTGCGCGAGGTCGAGGCGGCGGGCGCGGTCCGACGGGCGGAGCCGGGGACGGGGTCGCGGGCGGGGGCTGGGACTGGGACGGGGGCTGATCAGGGTGGCCATGGCACCAACCGTCTCCCGGGGCGCCCCCGGCCGGTAGCGCCGCACGCTCTATGAGGACATAGCCTGAATCTATGGCCCTCTCCCCGCGCGTCCCCGAACTCGGTGCACTGGAGCTGCTGCTCGCAGTGGCCCGGCTCGGCAGCGTCGGCCGGGCCGCGGCCGAACTGGGGGTGAGCCAGCCGACCGCCAGCGCCCGGATCAAGGGCATGGAGCGGCAGATCGGCGTCCCGCTGCTGGACCGCTCCCCGCGCGGCTCCCGGCCGACCGAGGCGGGCCGGCTGGTGGTCGAGTGGGCGCGGCAGGTCGTGGAGGCCGCGCAGGCGCTGGACGCCGGGATCGACGCGCTCCGGGAGCGCCGGGACGCCCGGCTGACCGTGGTGGCCAGCCTGACCGTCGCCGAGTACCTGATGCCCGGCTGGCTGCTGGCCCTGCACGAGGCGAGTCCGGGGACGGCCGTGACGCTGCGCACCGCCAACTCGGCGGACGTGGCCGGGCACGTGCTGGCCGGGGACGCGGACCTCGGGTTCGTCGAGGGGCCGTCCGCCCCGCCCGGGCTGGCCGGCGCGGTGGTGGCGGCGGACCGGCTGGTGGTCGTGGTCGCGCCGGACCACCCCTGGGCGCGCCGCCGCTCCCCGCTGACCGCGGCGGAGCTGGCGCAGACGCCGCTGGTGCTGCGGGAGCCCGGGTCGGGGACCAGGGAGGTGCTGGAGATGGCGCTGGCGCCGTACGGGGGCGCGGCGCGGCCCCGGCTGGAGCTGGCCTCGTCGACGGCGCTGAAGGCGGCGGCGATGACCGGCGCGGGGCCGGTCTGCCTGAGCGAGCTGGCGGTGGTGGAGGAGCTGGCGACCCGGCGGCTGGTGGAGGTGCCGCTGGCGGACGGGCTGGACCTGCGGCGTCCGCTGCGGGCGGTCTGGCCGGCCGGCCGCCGGCCGAGCGGACCGGCCCGGGAGCTGCTGACGCTGACCCGGCGGACGGCCGGCCCGAGGCGGTCGGCGGGGGCGCGGCTGGCGACGGGCCCGCGCCTGGCCACGGGGTCGCGGCAGACTGCCGCCGCCCGACAGGCGGCCGGTGCGCGCTCGGAGGCCGGTGCGCAGCCGGAGGCCGGTGCGCGCTCGGCGGTGCCGCCGGCCGCCGGGGCCCCTGCGACGGGGGCCCGGAAGCCCGCTCCGAGCGCCCGCCCCGACCGTTCATCTGAAAGTTGAGCGGAATAGACTCAACTTAGTGCATGCTGTAGACAGCAGATTCGACGCACGACAAGGGAGGACACCCCAGCAGTGGACGCCAGCAAGTTCACCACCAAGACGCAGGACGCCCTGTCCGCCGCGATCCGGCAGGCCGGGGGCGCGGGCAACCCGGACGTCAAGCCGGTGCACATCCTGATCGCCCTGCTGGAACAGCCCGAGGGCATCGCCAGGCCGCTCCTGGAGGCGGTCGGCGCGGACGTGCCGCGGGTCGAGGCCGAGGCCCGCCGCCTGCTGGCCGGGCTCCCCAGCGCGATGGGCTCGACCGTCGCGGCGCCGCAGCTGGCCCGCGACACCCTGGCGGTGCTGACCGAGGCCGGCAAGCGCGCCGACGACCTCGACGACCAGTACGTCTCCACCGAGCACCTGCTGGTCGGCCTGGCCGCCGAGGGCGGGCCGGTCGCCGAGCTGCTGGTCCGGCAGGGCGCCTCCCCCAAGGCGCTGCTGGCCGCGTTCAAGGACGTCCGGGGCAGCGGGAAGGTCACCTCGCCGGACCCGGAGGGCACCTACAAGGCGCTGGAGAAGTACGGCACCGACCTCACCCAGGCGGCCCGGGACGGCAAGCTCGACCCGGTGATCGGCCGGGACCAGGAGATCCGCCGGGTGGTCCAGGTGCTCTCCCGCCGGACCAAGAACAACCCGGTGCTGATCGGCGAGCCCGGCGTCGGCAAGACCGCCGTCGTCGAGGGCCTGGCGCAGCGGATCGTGGCCGGCGACGTGCCGGAGTCGCTGCGCGGCAAGCGCCTGGTCGCCCTGGACCTCGGCGCGATGGTGGCCGGCGCCAAGTACCGCGGCGAGTTCGAGGAGCGGCTGAAGGCCGTCCTGAACGACATCAAGCAGAGCGACGGCCAGGTCGTCACCTTCATCGACGAGCTGCACACCATGGTCGGCGCGGGCGCCGGCGGCGACTCCGCGATGGACGCCGGCAACATGCTCAAGCCGATGCTGGCCCGCGGCGAGCTGCGGATGGTCGGCGCCACCACGCTGGACGAGTACCGCGAGCGGATCGAGAAGGACCCGGCCCTGGAGCGACGGTTCCAGCAGGTGCTGGTCGGCGAGCCCAGCGTCGAGGACTCGATCGCCATCCTGCGCGGCCTCAAGGGCCGGTACGAGGCGCACCACAAGGTGCAGATCGCGGACGCCGCGCTGGTCGCCGCGGCGACGCTCTCCAACCGGTACATCACCTCCCGCTTCCTCCCCGACAAGGCGATCGACCTGGTCGACGAGGCGGCCTCCCGGCTCCGGATGGAGATCGACTCCTCCCCCGTCGAGATCGACGAACTCCAGCGCTCCGTCGACCGGTTGCGGATGGAGGAGCTGGCACTGGAGAAGGAGTCGGACGCCGCCTCGGTCGACCGGCTGGCCAAGCTGCGCCGTGATCTCGCCGACAAGAACGAGCAGTTGAGCGTCCTCACCGCCCGGTGGGAGCAGGAGAAGAAGAGCCTGAACCGGGTCGGCGAGCTCAAGGAACGGCTGGACGACCTGCACGGTGCGCTCGAACGCGCCCAGCGGGACGGCGACTTCGAGCGTGCCTCCAAGCTGATGTACGCCGAGATCCCGGCCGCCGAGAAGGAGCTCAGCGACGCCCAGGAGCGTGCCGCCGGCCAGGACGCCTCCGCCTCGATGGTCAAGGAGGAGGTCGGCCCGGACGACGTGGCCGACGTGGTCGCCTCCTGGACGGGCATCCCGGCCGGCCGCCTGCTGGAGGGCGAGAGCGCCAAACTCCTGCGCATGGAGGAGGAGTTGGGCCGCCGCCTGATCGGCCAGGCGGAGGCCGTCCAGGCCGTCTCGGACGCCGTCCGGCGCACCCGCTCGGGCATCGCCGACCCGGACCGGCCGACCGGCTCCTTCCTCTTCCTCGGCCCCACCGGCGTCGGCAAGACCGAACTCGCCAAGGCCCTGGCCGACTTCCTCTTCGACGACCAGCGGGCCATGGTCCGCATCGACATGAGCGAGTACGGCGAGAAGCACTCCGTCTCCCGCCTGGTCGGCGCCCCGCCCGGGTACATCGGCTACGAGGAGGGCGGCCAGCTCACCGAGGCGGTCCGCCGCCGCCCGTACAGCGTGGTGCTGCTGGACGAGGTGGAGAAGGCCCACCCCGAGGTCTTCGACGTCCTGCTCCAGGTGCTGGACGACGGCCGGCTCACCGACGGCCAGGGCCGCACGGTGGACTTCCGCAACGCGATCCTGATCCTCACCTCCAACCTGGGCAGCCAGTTCCTGGTCGACCCGGCCACCCCGGAGGCGCGGAAGAAGGACCTGGTCCTGGAGTCGGTGCGGGCCGCCTTCAAGCCGGAGTTCCTCAACCGGCTCGACGACATCGTGGTCTTCGACCCGCTCGGCACCGCCGAACTGACCAGGATCGTCGATCTCCAGGTGGCCCGGCTCGGCGACCGGCTGCGCGAGCGGAGGCTCACCCTGGAGGTCTCGGCGGCCGCCCGCGACTGGCTGGCACTCACCGGCTACGACCCGGCGTACGGCGCGCGGCCGCTGCGCCGGCTGGTGCAGTCGGCGATCGGCGACCAGCTGGCCAAGGCGATCCTGGCCGGCCAGGTGCACGACGGCGACACCGTCCTGGTCGAGCGGGACGAGGACGCCGACCGCCTCACCGTCCGGGCCCGCGGCCCGCTGGAGAAGTAGCGCCGGGAACGGCACCGGAAACAGCGCCGGAGGAGGCCCCCCGACCAGGGCGGCCGACCTCCGGCGCTCCCGGTTGCCGACCCCCGGACACCCCCCGTGACCGGCCCTTGTGCACCCCCGGTGACCGGGCCCGGTCACCGGGCGCCACCTTGATCCGGCCATGCCCGGCCGGACCGCGGTCGCCCCTGTGAGGCAGGGCCCCGATGAGGCAGGATGGGAGGTGGAAGGGCGGCCTCTCATTGCCGACCACCACGTGCACTGAGGAAGAGGACCCCATGAGCATCGACCCGTCGTCCATCCCGTCGTTCGGTGTGCCCCAGGGCGGACAGCCCGGCGGCCAGGGCGGCCGCCCGGCCGGCCCGCCGCCGATCATCGTCCCGGACCAGGCCCTGGTGGGCCAGCTCCTCGACCAGATGCAGCTCAAGCACGTCGTCGACGAGGAGGGCGACCTCACCGCTCCCTGGGAGGGCTTCCGCGTCTACTACATGTTCCGCGGTGAGCAGAAGGAGCTCTTCGCCGTCCGCGCGTTCTACGACCGCGCCTACCCGCTCGAGGACAAGGCCGAGATCCTCGACCTGATCGACGAGTGGAACCGCGAGACCCTCTGGCCGAAGGTGTACACCCACACCCACGAGGACGGCGTGGTCCGCCTGATCGGCGAGGCCCAGATGATCGTCGGCACCGGCGTCAACCTGGACTACTTCGTCACCACCACCGCCAACTGGACCCAGGCCGCGGTGGGCTTCGAGCAGTGGATCGTCGAGCGCCTCGGCCTGCAGAAGGAGATCGAGGGCGAGGACGGCGAGGAGAAGCCCTCCGAGGGCACCGACGAGGCCTGAGCCCGCGCCCTCCCGGCCACCCCTCGGCCCGCCACCGGCACTCCGGTGGCGGGCCGCCGCGGTTCCCGGCGGGCGGTCCTTGTCCCGGGCCCTCCCCTGGACCGAGGATGGGGGCCGACCACCGAGGCGTGAGGAGCCGTGATGGGTGAGAGGCCGCTGCTGAACCGTCGGCTGGAGGGACTCGGCACGACGATCTTCGCGGAGATGTCCGCGCTGGCCGTGGCCACCGGCTCGATCAACCTCGGCCAGGGGTTCCCCGACACCGACGGACCGGAGGAGGTGCGGGAGGCCGCCGTCCGCGCACTGCGCGAGGGGCTCGGCAACCAGTACCCGCCCGGCCCCGGCGTCCCCGAACTGCGCGCCGCGATCGCCGGGCACCAGCAGCGCTTCTACGGCCTCGCGTACGACCCCGACGGCGAGGTGCTGGTCACCGCGGGTGCCACCGAGGCGATCGCCGCCACGCTGCTGGCGCTGCTGGAGCCGGGCGACGAGGTGATCGCCCTGGAGCCGTTCTACGACTCGTACGCCGCCTGCATCGCGATGGCGGGCGCCGTCCGCGTCCCGCTCACGCTGCGTGCCCCCGACTTCCGCCCCGACCTGGACCGGCTACGCGGCCTGGTCACCCCGCGTACCCGGCTGCTGCTGCTCAACTCGCCGCACAACCCCACCGGCCTGGTGCTCACCCCCGGGGAACTGCGCGCGATCGCCGAACTCGCCGTCGAGCGCGACCTCCTGGTGGTCACCGACGAGGTCTACGAGCACCTGGTGTTCGGCGGCGCCCACCACCCGATCGCCGCCCTCCCCGGCATGCGCGAGCGCACCGTCTCCATCTCCTCGGCCGGCAAGACCTTCTCGTTCACCGGCTGGAAGGTCGGCTGGGTGACCGCCCCGGCGCCCCTGGTGGCGGCCGTGCGCACCGCCAAGCAGTACCTCACCTACGTCAGCGCCGGACCGTTCCAGTACGCCGTCGCCGAGGCCCTGCGCCTGCCCGACGACTACTTCGCCGGCTTCCGCGCCGACCTGCTGCGCAAGCGCGACCTGCTGGCGGACGGGCTGGCCGCCGCCGGCTTCCGCGTCTTCGTCCCCGAGGGCACCTACTTCATCACCACCGACATCACTCCGCTGGGCGAGAAGGACGGCATCGAGTTCTGCCGCACCCTGCCCGAGCGGTGCGGGGTGGTGGCGATCCCCAACGCGGTGTTCTACGACGACGCCGACGCGGGCCGGCCGCTCGTCCGCTTCACCTTCTGCAAGAAGGTCGAGGTACTGGAGGAGGCGGTCACCCGGCTGGCCCGGCTCTGACCGATCTGCGGGATCTCTCGCACGCTCCGACGATTCGTCAACTCACCTGGTGGACACGGCCGTTCGATGCTCACCAGGCAATCCGGCGTGCCCTGGCGGCAATCCGCGGCCCGGTCCGGGTACCGTGCGCCGGGCGCGTCCGGGTCAGGGGCGTACAGGTCGTGCGGACAGCGCATGACCAGCGCACACGGCGTGCGATCCGGGGCGAGGGGCGCGCGCGGTGCATAGTCGCACACCGGGTCGATCAGAGCAGGGAAGCAGATGTGCTCGAAACGGTGAATGCTTGACAAAGTTGGGTAAATCACCGACGGACCCGGCGTATTCGTGCTTCTCTGCTGCTGAATCTCCAGCCGGAATCCTTCCTTCCACGGTCGGCCGCGCCCTGGACCGTACAGCCACGAACAGCCTCGCCCTTGCCTAGGCCAACTCGCTGCTGCTCGGCGGGCGCGCACGGAGCTGAAACGCGGAGCCGAGCATGCTCACCACTTTGCAGACCTCCTACACGGACACCCGCGCGGGTGACCTGGCCTGGTGCCTGGGCGGCGACCCGCTGCCCGCTCTCGCGGTCCGCGACCTGAGACTCGACGGCCCCGGCCACCCCGGACCGCCCGGCACCCTCCAGCTGCGACTGCTGGGCGCCTCGCACCAGGTGGTGATCACCGCGGGCCCGGGCCACTGCCTGGAGACCGTCGCCTGCCTGCCCGGCCGCAGAACACCACTGCCGGCCCGGGTCGCCAAACAGGTGGACGGGTGGGAGTACGAGTTCGCGGCCCGGATCGAGGCGTTGCCGCCGCACGACTTCGCCGCCCGCGCCCAGGAGTTGCTGGCACTGGTCGAGGGGCACCCGCGCGGCCTGGCCGGCGTCTTCCCCGGCGACCCGAGCGCCTTCACCGCGCTGGTCACCCAGGGCGGCGCGGACCGGCTGCTCTGGCGCACCTGGCACGCCTACCCGCAGGAGGGGCAGCTGGTCTGCACCCGGTCCTCGCTGGTGGTGTCCCGGTGACCGAGACGGCCGAACCCTCCATAGCCCCGGTCGAGATCCTTCATTCGTACGCAGGAACGATTCGTCAACCTGTCGTGTTCAGCTGTCCGTCGAATGGGCGCAGCCGTCCGTCCCGAACGTCGCCTAGCGTTTGTTCGTGATCAACCATCCGGCCGGTCCGCCCCCCGCACAGCCGGGCCTCGACCTCGACGACGGCAGCCCACCACGGCTCGGGCGGAGCCTGACCCCCCTGCCCGCCCGCCGTCGGTCCCGGCTGCGTGCCCGCCCCAAGCTCGCCCGGCTGGCCGTCCTGCTGGCCGCGTTCGTCTGCGCGGCCTGCGGACTCGTCTACGAGCTGGAACTCGTGGCACTCGGCGACTACCTGCTCGGCGACTCGGTCACCCAAACCTCCGTCGTGCTCTCCGTCATGGTGTTCGCGATGGGCCTCGGCTCCCTGCTCGCCAAGCGGTTCACCCGCCGCCCGGCCACCGCCTTCGCCCTGGTCGAGTGCGCGCTCGCGCTCACCGGCGGCCTCTCCGTCCTGGCGCTCTACTCCTGCTGGGCCTGGATCGGCCGCTACCAGGCCGCCATGGTCGGGATGACCTGCCTGATCGGAGTGCTGATCGGCGCCGAGATCCCCCTGCTGATGACGCTCATCCAACGGATCCGGCGGGAGGACGCCGGACGGGCCGCCGCCGACCTCTTCGCCGCCGACTACGTGGGCGCGCTGATCGGCGGGCTCGCCTTCCCGTTCCTGATCCTGCCCGCCCTCGGCCCCGGCAGCGGCGCCCTGGTCACCGGCGCCGTCAACGCCGTCGCCGGCTCCGCCGTCGTGCTCTGGCTGTTCCGCGAGGAGCCGGCCCCCCGGGTCCGGCTGCTGCTCTGGGGCGGCTGCGCCCTGGTGCTGGCGGTGCTCGCCGCGGCCGCCGCCTGGTCCGGCGCGGTCGAACGCGCCGCCCGGCAGGCGCTGTACGGCGGCCAGGTGCGGTACGCCCACGGCCGGTACCAGGAGATCGTGCTCACCGGCCCGGCCGAGGGCCCGCTCCGGCTCTACCTGGACGGCCGGCTGGCGGTCTGCGGACCGGACGAGTACCGGGGCAGCGAGGCGCTCGTCCACCCGGCGATGGGAGCCGGCCCGGACGGCCGGGTACTGCTGCTCGGCGGCGGCGACGGGCTGGCCCTGCGGGAGGTGCTGCGGCACAGCGGGGTCCGCTCGGTGCTGGTCGTCGACCCCGACCCGGCGCTCCCCCGGCTGGCCCGGACCGACCCGGGCCTCGCCGCGCTCTCCGGACGCTCGCTGGACGACCCCCGGGTCCGCACCGCCGAGGCCGACCCGCTGGAGTGGCTGCGCAGCGTCCGCCCCGCTCCCGGCCCGGCCTTCGACGTGGTCCTCGCCGACCTGCCCGCCCCCGCCGACGGCGGCCCGGCGAAGTTCCACTCCCAGGAGTTCTACGGCCTCGCCACCCGGCTGCTCGCCCCCGGCGGGCGGCTCGCCGTCCGGGGCGGCGACGAGCAGAACGGCCGGCAGGGCCTCTGGCAGGTCGAGTCGGGCCTGCGCGCCGCCGGGCTGCGGACCGTCCCGTACGCGGTCGCGGGCAGCGCCACCGCCAGCTGCCGGCCCGGACCGGAGGGCGGCCAGACCTTCCTGCTCGCCGCGGCCGCCCAGCCGCCGCTCTCCCTCGGCCCCGACGCGCCGCCGCCGCGCGCCCTCACCCCCGACGCCCTCCGCGCCTCCGCCGCCCGTCTCACCGCCGCCCGGCCGGCCCGCCCGCCGGCCGCCCTCACCCTGCTCGGCCCCCGCTGAGCCCGGGCACCGGCCCCGTTCCGGCGCCGGCGGGCCCCTGCGGCGGCGCCGTCGGGCCGGGTTCCTTCCGGGCGCGCGCGGGGGGCGTCCGCGGGGTGACCGGACACGGCCCGGCCGGGGCCGGCGCGGGGCTCGTGCGACAGGTAGGGGACGGGGCGGGGCCGGGAACGGGTTCGGTCGGTAGGCTCCGTGGCATGGAGCATGAGGTTGTCGTCCCGATGCCGGCCGGGCTGGTCCGGCAGGCCCTGCAGGATCCGGCGCTGCTGGCGCGTTCCGTGCCTGGGCTGAGCACCGAACCGGCCGCCGTCGGCAGCGGCCCGGCCGACGAGATCGGCGGGCGTCTGAAGCTGCGGATCGGCACCTCCACCATCACCTACAAGGGCGTGCTGTCGCTGATCGAGGGCCGCGAGGGCGTGCTGACCGCCTTCGCCGAGGGCCAGGAGGCGCGCGGCAGCGGCGAGGCCACCGCCACCGTCCGGGTCAGCGTCGCCGACGGCGCCGAGGACGGCACCGCGGTGGTCCGCTTCACCGGCGACCTGACCGCCACCGGGCGGCTCACCGAGTTCGACGGCGAGACGCTCGCCGCGGCCGGCCGCCGGCTGCTGGACCGCTTCGCCGCCGCCCTCGCCTCCCCCGACGGCGCGGCGGAGACCGGCCCGGACGAGGACACGGGCGCGGACACGGACACGGACGCGGACGAGGCTCCGGAGGCAGCGGCGGACTCCGCCGAGGAAGCCGACGCCGCCGAGGACACGGGCGCGGACGCGGCCCGGGAGCCCGGCGACGAGGCCGGCGAGGAGCCTGCGGACGAGGCCGGCGAGGAGCCTGCGGACGAGGCCGCCGAAGACGGGACCGCCGCCGAGGCCACCGAGGACGAGGCCGGCGAGGAGCCCGCCGACGAGGCCGCCGACGAGCCCGCCGAGGAGCAGTCGGGCACCGCGACCGTGGTCTTCCTGGAGGACCACCAGGAGGACCGCCAGGACGAGCCCGGTGACGACCTCGACGACGACCTCTCCGACCTGATCGCCTTCTCGGACGCCGACGCCGAGCGCTTCGGCCTCCCCATCGGCGACGTCGACGAGCCCGAGGACACCGACGCCGCCGCGGCCGCCGCCGAGGAGGCCGTCTCCGCCGACCTGCCCACCGAGCTGCCCTTCGAGTACGAGCAGGACCCCGTGCTCGGCGGCCCGGTCCGCCGCAGCATCGTCGGCCGCTCCGCCGAGGAGGTCGACCACGCCCCGCCGCGCGGCCCGTACGCACCCGCCCTGCCGGCCCGCAGCGCCAGGGCCCGGGCGGCCTCCCGCTGGGGCGGCGACGCCGGCGGGATCGTGGTGCCGGGTGTCGGCGGCCGCAGCGCGGTGCCGTGGGTGATCGGCGGCGGTGTGGCCCTGCTGGGCGGCGCCGTGGTGCTGGTCAGGGCCCTGCGCCGCCGCTAGCCGGGAGCGGCCCCGGGAGGCAGGCCCTAGACTGGACGCTCATGAGCAACGACCGCGACGCCCTGCTGGCACAGATCAAGGACAAGGCCGTCGTCCACGGCAAGGTCACCCTTTCCTCCGGCAAGGAGGCCGACTACTACGTCGACCTGCGCCGGATCACGCTGGACGGCCAGGCCGCCCCGCTGGTCGGCCGGGTGATGCTGGACGCCACCTCCCACCTGGAGTACGACGCCGTCGGCGGGCTGACCCTCGGCGCCGACCCGGTGGCCGCCTCGATGCTGCACGCCGCCGCCGCGCGCGGGCGTGAGCTGGACGCCTTCGTGGTCCGCAAGGCCGGCAAGGCGCACGGTCTGCAGCGCCGTATCGAGGGCCCGGAGGTCAAGGGCCGCCGGGTGCTGGCGGTCGAGGACACCTCCACCACCGGCGGCTCGGTGCTGACCGCCGTCGAGGCGCTGCGCGAGGCGGGCGCCGAGGTGGTCGGCGTCGCGGTGATCGTCGAGCGCGGTGCCGCCCCCGCGATCGAGGCCGCCGGCCTGCCGTACGTCACCGCGTACACCCTGGACGACCTGGGCCTCTGAGCCCCCGGCCGCCGCCTCCCGCGGCCCGGCGTCGCCCCCACCGCAACGGAACGGCCGGGGCCGGTCCTGTTTCACGTGAAACAGGACCGGCCCCGGCCGTTCTCCGTCCGTTCGTCGTCCGGCCGCGTCCTCAGCCGCGCCGGTGCCGCCCGCCGCCCGCCTGGACGGCCTCGTCGTCCTCGGCCACGTCGCCGCCGGCCTTCTTCTTCCGGCGCTCGCGGACGATCTCGACCAGGATCGGCGAGACCGAGAGCAGCACGATCAGCAGCACCGCCGGGATCAGGTACTTGTCGATCACCGGGGCGAGTGCGTCACCGAAGAAGTAGCCGATCAGCAGCATCGACTCGGTCCAGAGCACACCGCCGATCACGTTCCACAGGAAGAAGGTCTTCGCCGGCATCTCCAGGGTGCCCGCGACGGGGTTCAGGAAGGTGCGGACGATCGGCATGAAGCGGGCCAGCACGACGGCCTTGCCCGGCCCGAACTTGTTGAAGTACTCCTCGGCCTTGAGCACGTACTCGCGGCGGAAGATCTTCGACTCGGGCTTGTCGAACATCTTCGGCCCGACCTTCACACCGATCTGGTGCCCGAGCTGGGCGCCGACGATGGCGGCGATCGGGGCCCCGATCAGCAGGGTCGCGATCGGCAGCTTCGCACCGTCGCCGAGGACCGACGAGGCGGCGTCCGAAGCGGCGACACCGGCGATGATGAGCAGCGAGTCACCCGGGAAGAAGAACCCGACCAGGAGGCCGGTCTCCGCGAAGATGATCGCGATCAGCCCGATGGCACCGAGGGACGAGATCAGTGATTTGGCGTCGAGCAGATTGACGGCCAGCTGGTTGTAGTCCACGGGCGCAGAATAGCGGGCTTGTCTTTACCAAAGCTTCGCCCCCGGGGTCGAGCGGGCCCTCATCCCTTCGTCGTACACCGCGCCGCACCCGCCGTCCGGCGCCGCCGGGGCGCCGCCGGACGGCCTCCGGACGGCTTCAGGACGGCTCCCGTACGGCCTGCGGCGCCCACCGGGGGGCGTCCGGGGAAGCCCGCCGTCCCGACTGGCGGGCCACATGGTGGAGCCGGTGGGCGTTCTGGGAAGATGGCACGGGCGCCCGGTCCGCGGTGGCACCACCCTCATGGCCGACCCGCGGCGGTTGCCTCGAACCTTGGTACCGGCAGGCCGCACCGCAGAGCCGCGCAGCTGCCCCGGTACCCCGGAGTCGTCACCAGGCGTACACAGCGTCGGACAGCACCGTCCGTACGCCGAAAAACCCGACAGGAGCGGATTCGCATGCCCATCGCAACTCCCGAGGTCTACAACGAGATGCTGGACCGGGCCAAGGCGGGCAAGTTCGCCTACCCGGCGATCAACGTGACCTCCTCGCAGACCCTGCACGCCGCGCTGCGCGGCTTCGCCGAGGCCGAGAGTGACGGCATCATCCAGATCTCGACCGGTGGTGCGGAGTTCCTGGGCGGCCAGCACAACAAGGACATGGTGACCGGCGCCGTCGCGCTCGCCGAGTTCGCGCACATCGTCGCCGCCAAGTACGACATCACCGTCGCGCTGCACACCGACCACTGCCCGAAGGACAAGCTGGACGGCTACGTCCGCCCGCTGCTGGCGCTGTCCGCCGAGCGCGTCGCCCAGGGCCGGAACCCGCTCTTCCAGTCGCACATGTGGGACGGCTCGGCCGAGACCCTGAACGACAACCTGGCCATCGCCGAGGAGCTGCTGGCCCAGGCCGTCGCCGCCAAGATCATCCTTGAGGTCGAGATCACCCCGACCGGCGGCGAGGAGGACGGCGTCACCCACGAGATCAACGACGAGCTGTACACCACCGTCAACGACGCCGTCCGCACCGCCGAGGCGCTGGGCCTGGGCGACAAGGGCCGCTACCTGCTGGCCGCCTCGTTCGGCAACGTGCACGGCGTCTACAAGCCGGGCAACGTCGTGCTGAAGCCGGAGCTGCTGCGCGAGCTGCAGGACGCGATCGGCAAGCAGTACGGCAAGTCGGACCCGTTCGACTTCGTCTTCCACGGCGGCTCGGGCTCCACCGCCGAGGAGATCGCCACCGCGCTGGAGAACGGCGTCGTGAAGATGAACCTCGACACCGACACCCAGTACGCCTTCACCCGCCCGGTCGTGGACCACATGTTCCGCAACTACGACGGCGTCCTGAAGGTCGACGGCGAGGTCGGCAAGAAGAACACCTACGACCCGCGCACCTGGGGCAAGCTCGCCGAGGCCGGCATGGCCGCCCGCGTGCTGGAGGCCGCGCAGCAGCTGCGCTCGGCCGGCAACCGCCTGAAGTAAGGTCCCCGCCCCACGGCAGGGTCTGCGGTCATGCCCCCCAGTGGTTCACTGGGGGGCATGACCATTCACCAGAACCTCCTCGGGGGTCCGCCCCCGACGCACCTGCCCGCCGAGCCCGCTCCGCTGGAGCTGCTGGCCGGCGGCGCCTCCCCGGCCGAGGTCGCGGCGAAGTACCCGACCTCCTCGCTGGCCTGGGCCCAGCTCGCCGACGACGCCTTCGCCGCCGGCCGCACCGTCGAGTCCTACGCGTACGCCCGCACCGGGTACCACCGCGGGCTGGACTCGCTGCGCCGGGCGGGCTGGAAGGGCCACGGCCCGGTGCCGTGGGAGCACGAGCCGAACCGGGGCTTCCTGCGGGCGCTGCACGCGCTCGGCCGGGCCGCCGCCGCGATCGAGGAGAAGGAGGAGGCGGAGCGCTGCTCGCAGTTCCTCCGGGACAGCTCGCCGACCGCCGCCGCCACGCTCGGCTGACGTCCGACCCCGGTCCCAGCCCCGGTCCCGGTCCCGGCCCCGGCTCCTGTCCACGGACGCCCGACACCGTCCGACACCACCCGTCGCTGCCCGTCGCCGTCCGTCGCCGGTCGCGCGCAGGCCCGCGCCGGGCTCGTGCCCGGGACCCCCGCCCCCGCTGCCCGGAACGGCAGCGGGGGCGGCTTTTGTCCCGCCCTGCATACCCGGTATGTGGACACCCGCCGGTCCGCCGTGCCAGGGTGGGCCCGCGAGGGGGCACACATCAGTTCGAGCCACTGCGGCCCCACCGGTCGACAGGAAGCCCCAGCGTGCCAGCAGCCAGCCCTGCCCCCCGCGGCAACCGTCCGCGCGGCTCCGGTGCGAACGGCGCCCGACCGGGTGCCCGCACCTCCCGTACCGCCGGGCCCGGCGCCGCACGGGCCGGCAGGGCAGGTTCCCGCTCCCGGTCGTCCTCGCGCCGCCGCCGCAGACCGCGCCGCCGGCTCGGACCCGGCATGATCGCCGCGCTGGTCGCCGCGCTGGCGATACTCGGCGGCACGCTGTTCGTGCTGAACCGCCCCGACGCCCTGCCCGGCGCCGACCGGACCGCCCAGGGCCGGGTCGCCCCGGCCGACGGCACCGCCCCGGCCCCGACCGCGGCCCCCGTCACCCCCACCCCGACACCCACTCCGACGCCCACCCCCACGCCCACCCCGACACCGACCGTCACACCCACCCCGGAGCAGACCGCCCCGGACCCGGGCCCCACCAAGGGCGCGGGCACCTTCACCATCGCCCAGGGCTCCGCCGCCCCGGTCGGCAAGGGCACCGTCCGCCGCTACCGGGTCGAGGTCGAGGACGGCATCGGGATCGACCCGCCCGCCGCCGCCGCACAGGTCCAGGCGATCCTCGCCGACAAGCGCGGCTGGACCAGCGACCGCAAGAACGGCTTCCAGCTGGTCGCCGGCGGCGCCTACGACTTCACCGTGAAGATCGCCTCGCCCGCCACCGTGGACAGGATCTGCGGCGCCGCCGGGCTGGACACCCACGGCGAGGTGAACTGCAACGTCGGCAACCAGGTGCTGGTCAACGTCAAGCGCTGGACGATCGGTTCCCCCCAGTTCAGCGGCCCGATCGACGAGTACCGGGCGCTGATCGTCAATCACGAGGTCGGGCACCGGATCGGCCACGGGCACGAGACCTGCCCGGGCCAGGGCAAGCCCGCGCCGGCCATGATGCAGCAGATCTACGGCCTCAAGGGCTGCGTGCCCAACGCCTGGCCGTACAGCGCCGAGGGCAGCTACCTGGGCGGACCGGCGGTCCCCTGAACCCCCTCGATTCGGTACGGAGTTGATACCCGGTCAGCGTACGACCGGGACGGCACCTCTCCTAGGCTGACCGGCATGACCAGCGCGACCGACCCGACCGCCGACCGACCCGCGACCACCAGCACCGCGTCCGACCGCGCCGCGACGGGGAGCCCCGCCCCGGGACGCCCCGTGTCCGGCCGCCACCGGATGCTCGCCCTCGCGGGCGCCGCCGGGATCCTGCTCGGCGCGTCCGCCTGCGGCTCCGACGGCGGCTCCGACGGCGGCACCGGTACGGCCGGGGCGGGCCGACTCTCCTACGACCAGGCCCGGGCCACCGCCCGCGACCTCCACGACTCCGGCCCCTGCCCGTTCGGCCTGGACCTCGCGGCGGCCCTCAAGGGGGCCGGCATCGACCGCCCGGTCAGCGCCGGGGCCAAGGACCGGCCGACGGCCGAGGCCGACCTCGCCGAGGAGGTCCCGGGGCAGCCCTGGCCCTCCAGGGCCACCCCGCCGCCGTCGATGCCCACGATGCCGGCCACACCCGCACAGGCCCGGGTGACCTGCCACTACACGGTCGGCGCCACCCCGGTCCGGATCGACCTGATCGCCGTCGCGGACCACGGCCCCGCGATCGCCATGATGCTCCCGCACATCCAGCGCTTCGGGAACCTCGGCGTGGACCAGCTCCAGGGCTTCGCCGACGCGCAGCCCACCACCGGGCAGACCAAGGTCACCCCGGGGGCGGGCCTGGTCGGTGTCGCCCGCCCGGCCGTCCAGGGCAGGGGCGACCTCGCGCTCACCCTCACCCAGGACACCCACGACGCCCCGACCGAGTCCGCCCTGACCGGCGAACCGCTGCGCAAGGCCACCGAGCGGCTCGCCGCACAGCTGCGCCCCTGAGCGATCGGCCGGCGGGCGGGCGGCAGGCGGCGAGTGGCAGGCGGCAGGTGGCAGGCAGCGAGTGGCAGGCAGCAGGCGGCAGGCAGCGAGTGGCAGGCAGCAGGCGGCAGGCGACGAACAGCGGGCGGGCGGCAGGATCAGCCCAGCACCGGCAGGTGGCCCCGCAGGTCGCTGCGCTCGCCGCTGGCCGACACCGCCGCGGCGTCCACCGCGTCCGCCCAGCCGGTGCGGCCGGTGGCCAGCCGGATCCAGGTCAGCGGGTCGGTCTCGACCACGTTCGGCGGGGTGCCGCGGGTGTGCCGCGGGCCCTCCACGGCCTGCACCACCGCGAACGGCGGCACCCGCAGCTCCACCGCGCCGCCGGGTGCACGGTCGGCGAAGGCGTCGGCCAGCAGCCGGGTGACGGCGGCCACCGCCTGCCGGGCGTGCGGGAAGTCGGGCCGGCCGAGCGCGTCGGCCAGGTCGTCGGCGTGCACGACCGTCTCGACCAGCCGGGTCACCAGCATGTCGGTGAGCGTCATCGAGCCCAGCCGGATCTCGAACCGCCGGCCCGGGGTGCGGGCGTCCTCCCCGGCCAGCGCGGCGACCAGACCGTCCGCGGCCCGGTCGAAGGCCTCCGCCACCGAGGCCGGGTCCCCGCCGAAGTCGCCGGCCGCCTTCTCCCGGGCCTGGGCGTCGAGCAGCGGCGCGACCGTGCCGACCCGGGCGACCCACTGCAGCAGGTCCAGCGGGGGCCGGCCCTCCAGCGGGTCGCCGAGGTGCGCGGGCACCCAGTCGATCTGCACGGCGAGGTGCGCGACCAGCTCGCGCACCGTCCACTCCCCCAGCCGGGTCGGCCGGGCGAGCAGCTCCGCCGCGTCCGGGCGGGCGCAGAGGTCCCGGACGGCGGCTCGCAGCGCGGCGGTCTGCTCCGCGAGCGCCGCGCTGACCTTGGGGTGCTGGTACGTACGGGACTTGGCAGGCATGCGCCCCAACATACGCCGAGGGGCGGACGGTTCCGCGGAACCGTCCGCCCCTCGGGGCAGCCGCATCAGGCGAGCAGGGCCTCGATGACGCCGGTGTGGGCGTCCTTCAGCTCGGCCAGCGAGACGGTGAACTGCCCCTGGACGTCCAGCACATCGCCGTCGACCACGCCGATCCGGGTGGCCGGCAGGCCGCGTGCGGTGCACATGTCGTTGAACCGGAGCTCCTCGCTGCGCGGCACCGCGACGACAGCGCGGCCGGCCGACTCGGAGAACAGGAACACGAACGGGTCCTGGCCCTCGGGCACGATGATCCGGGCACCGTGGCCGCCCTTGAGGCAGCTCTCCACCAGCGCCTGGCCCAGGCCGCCGTCGGAGAGGTCGTGCGCGGCGTCGATCATGCCGTCGCGCGAGGCGGCGATCAGGATCTCGCCGAGCAGGCGCTCGCGGTCCAGGTCGACCTTGGGCGGCAGGCCGCCCAGGTGCGCGTGGACCGCCTCGGACCAGGCCGAGCCGCCCAGCTCGTCCTCGGTGTCGCCGAGCAGGTAGAGCAGCTGCCCTTCCTCGGCGAAGGCCACCGGGGTGCGGCGGGTGACGTCGTCGATGACGCCGAGCACCGCGACCACCGGGGTCGGGTGGACGGCGACGTCGCCGGTCTGGTTGTAGAGCGAGACGTTGCCGCCGGTCACCGGGGTGCCGAGCGCCAGGCAGGCGTCGGCCAGGCCGCGGGTGGCCTCGGCGAACTGCCACATCACGTCCGGGTCCTCGGGGGAGCCGAAGTTGAGGCAGTCGGAGACGGCGAGCGGCTTGGCTCCGCCGGCCGCGACGTTCCGGTACGCCTCGGCGAGGGCCAGCTGGGCACCGGTGTACGGGTCCAGCTTGGCGAACCGGCCGTTGCCGTCGGTGGCGACCGAGACGCCGAGGTTGGTCTCCTCGTCGATCCGGATCATGCCCGAGTCCTCGCCGACCGAGAGCACGGTGTTGCCGAGCACGTAGCGGTCGTACTGGTCGGTGATCCAGGACTTGGAGGCCTGGTTCGGGTGCGAGGCGACCTTCAGCAGGTCGGCCTTGAGGCCCTCGCCGGTGGTCGGGCGGGCCAGCCGCTCGCCGGTCGGGGCGTCGGCCTGCAGCGCGTCCTGCCAGCTCGGACGGGCGTACGGGCGGTGGTAGGTCGGGCCCTCGTGGGCGACGGTGCGCGGCGGCACGTCGACGACGAGCTCGCCGTGCCAGAAGATCTCCAGGCGCTCGCCGTCGGTCACCTCACCGATGACGGTGGCGATGACGTCCCACTTCTCGCAGATCTCCAGGAAGCGGTCGACCTTCTCGGGCTCGACGATGGCGCACATGCGCTCCTGCGACTCGCTCATGAGGATCTCCTCGGGCGAGAGCGTGTGGTCGCGCAGCGGGACGGTGTCGAGCTCGATCCGCATGCCGCCGGAGCCGGCCGAGGCCAGCTCGCTGGTGGCGCAGGACAGGCCGGCGCCACCGAGGTCCTGGATGCCCTTGACCAGCTTCTCCCGGAAGATCTCCAGGGTGCACTCGATGAGGAGCTTCTCCTGGAACGGGTCGCCGACCTGGACGGCCGGGCGCTTGGCCGGGCCGGTGGCGTCGAAGGTCTCGGAGGCGAGCACCGAGACACCGCCGATGCCGTCGCCGCCGGTCCGGGCGCCGTACAGGATGACCTTGTTGCCGGCGCCGGAGGCCTGCGCGAGGTGGATGTCCTCGTGCTTCATGACGCCCACGCACAGGGCGTTGACCAGCGGGTTGCCCTGGTAGCAGGAGTCGAAGACGACCTCGCCGCCGATGTTCGGCAGGCCCAGGCAGTTGCCGTAGCCGCCGATGCCCGCGACGATCCCGGGCAGCACGCGCCGGGTGTCCGGGTGGTCGGCCGCACCGAACCGCAGCGGGTCCATCACGGCGACCGGGCGGGCGCCCATCGCCAGGATGTCGCGGACGATGCCGCCGATGCCGGTGGCCGCGCCCTGGTAGGGCTCGATGTACGACGGGTGGTTGTGCGACTCGACCTTGAAGGTGACCGCGTAGCCCTGGCCGACGTCGACCACACCGGCGTTCTCGCCGATGCCGACGAGCATCGCGTCGGTCTGCGGCTTCTTCTCGCTGAACTGCTTCAGGTGGACCTTGGAGCTCTTGTACGAACAGTGCTCGGACCACATGACCGAGTACATGGCGAGTTCCGCGCCGGTCGGGCGGCGGCCGAGGATCTCCCGGATCCGCGCGTACTCGTCCTCCTTGAGGCCGAGTTCGGCCCAGGGCTGACCGGCGTCCGGGGTCTGCTCGGCGTTCTTGACGGTGTCGAGGCTCATCAGGCGTTCACCAGCTGCTTCAGGACGGAAGTGAAGAAGCCCAGGCCCTCGGTGGTGGGACCGGTGAGCGGCTCCACGGCGTGCTCGGGGTGCGGCATCAGGCCGACGACATTGCCGGCGGCGTTGCTGATGCCCGCGATGTCGCGGTACGAACCGTTGGGGTTGAGGTCCAGGTAACGGGCCACCACCCGGCCCTCGGCCTCCAGTTCGTCCAGGACGTGCCCGTCGGCGACGAAGCGGCCCTCACCGTTCTTCAGCGGCACGACGATTTCCTGGCCGACCGCGTAATCCCGGGTCCAGGCAGTGCCGTTGTTCTCGATCCGCAGCTTCTGGTCGCGGCAGACGAAGTGCAGCGAGTCGTTGCGGGTGAGGGCACCGGGCAGCAGGTGCGATTCGCAGAGCACCTGGAAGCCGTTGCAGATACCGAGAACGGGCATTCCCAGCTTCGCCTGCTCGATGATGGTGTCCATCACCGGCGAGAAGCGGGAGATCGCGCCGCAGCGCAGATAGTCGCCGTAACTGAATCCGCCCGGCAGGACGACGGCGTCGACCTGGTGGAGATCCTTGTCACGGTGCCAGAGGGCGACCGGCTCGGCGCCGGCCAGGCGGACCGCACGCTGGGCGTCGCGGTCGTCGAGGGAGCCGGGGAAAGTGACGACGCCGACGCGGGTGGTCACTTCGCCTCCTCCTCGACGCGGACTGTGTAGTCCTCGATCACGGTGTTGGCGAGAAAGGTCTCGGCGGCTTCGCGGATACGGGCGAGCGCGGCGTCGTCGACCGGGCCCTCCAGCTCCAGCTCGAAACGCTTGCCCTGGCGGACGTCGGCGATCCCGGTGAATCCGAGACGGGGCAGTGCGCGCTGCACCGCCTGTCCCTGGGGGTCGAGGATCTCCGGCTTGAGCATGACGTCGACTACGACGCGTGCCACTGGCACTCCCGGTGGTGTCTTCGTGAGGCGGGGGAACTCCAGACTACCGGGGGTTTCGGGCGGGATTGCTGGCCGGGGAGGGCGACGCGCGTAGACCCGAGACCCTTACGCCGCAAGGGCTCCGCCCCCGGGACACCCCCCGCACACCGTCCCATTTCGCCGGATTCCCGGGCCCCAGCGAGAACAGCCGAAGAGCACCCGAATACCGCCAGTCCGGGACAGATCCCCCAGCCGAGTGCCCGGGTATCCGGCGCGACGGCGAAGACACGTGAATATCCGGAAAAGAAAGCCGGACTCTTCGATTTCTCCCCGCTTCGGGTGCAGAATAGGGCCACCTGCTGCGGCAAGTGCTGCGTATCCGGCATGCCATCGGGCCTGCCCGTATGCGCTTGCGCTAGCGGTGCACACAAGGCCCCGGAGCGCGCCCGCGCCCGGCGGCCGAATTGCCCGAGAGGATTGACACCCATGGCTCAGCGTGTAGTTGTCACGCTCTCCGACGACCTGGACGGCGGCGCAGCCGCGGAAACCGTCCACTTCGGCGTCGACGGGAAGTCGTACGAGATCGATTTGTCCGTGGACAACGCGGAAAAGCTGCGGGAGGCCCTCGCCCCGTTCGTCGCGGCCGGCCGCCGCCAGAGCCGTACCGGGAAGTCCTTCCGGCGCACCGCGCTCACCCCGGACCCCGCCGCCGTCCGCGCCTGGGCCCAGTCCCGCGGCATGGAGCTGCCCGCCCGCGGCCGCATCCCGAAGCATGTGTACGAGGCGTTCGCCGAGGCGAACTGACCACCGCGGTACCCGGTCGTCCCGCCCGAACCCAAAGGGTGGGGCGACCACCCCGACGGATGCTGTAGAGTATTCCTCGTCGCCGCAACGGAGAGATCCGGAGAGGCGGCCGGTGCCCCACCAGGCACCGTGCGGACGTGGCTCAGTTGGTAGAGCATCACCTTGCCAAGGTGAGGGTCGCGAGTTCGAATCTCGTCGTCCGCTCGCAGTGCGCGAGCACAGCACAACAACTCGATATCTCCATCCTGCGGACGTGGCTCAGTTGGTAGAGCATCACCTTGCCAAGGTGAGGGTCGCGAGTTCGAATCTCGTCGTCCGCTCCAGTACGAAGGGTCCTCTCGGTCGAGAGGGCCTTTCGGCGTTTCCGGCATTCCCCGGTCCGCTTCCGGGGCGCCGGCTCCGGCCGATGACATTTGTCATGGCCGACCCGTGGATCCGCACCCCGTTCCCGTGAAGCCGCGCACTGCCCGCGGCGCCCCGGCGACGGGAGGCTTGGAACATGGAAACCAGCCAGCCCCTCCACGGCGACCACGTGATCGAGGTCACCGACCTCCACCGTCACTACGGCACCGGAACCTCCCGCTACCACGCGGTCCGCGGCGTCGACCTGACCGTCGGCCGCGGCGAGCTGTTCGCCCTGCTGGGTACCAACGGGGCCGGCAAGACCTCCACCATGGAGCTGATCGAGGGCCTCGCCGCCCCGAGCGAGGGCACGGTCCGGGTGCTCGGCCACGACCCGCACCGCGAGCGGAACGCCGTCCGGCCCCGGATCGGCATCATGCTCCAGGAGGGCGGCTTCCCCGGCGACCTCACCGTCGCCGAGACCGGCCGCTCCTGGGCCGGGATGACCAGCAACGCCCGCCCGCTGGACGAGGCGCTGGACCTGGTCGACCTCACCCACCGCCGCAACGTCCGGGTCAAGCAGCTCTCCGGCGGCGAGCGCCGCCGGCTCGACCTGGCGATGGCCCTGCTCGGCCGGCCCGAGGTGCTCTTCCTGGACGAGCCGAGCACCGGCCTCGACCCGGAGGCCCGGGTCGCCGTCTGGCGGCTGGTCCGCGAGCTGCGCGCCCAGGGCACCACGGTGCTGCTCACCACGCACTACCTGGAGGAGGCCGAGGAGCTGGCCGACCGGCTGGCGATCATGCACGGCGGCCAGGTCGTCACCACCGGCACGGTGGCCGAGGTGATCGCCGGGCGGCCGTCCCGGATCTCCTTCCAGCTCCCCGAGTACTCCGGCACCTCGCTGCCGCAGCTGGCCGGCGCCACCCTGACCGCCGACGGCCGGAAGATCACCGTCCAGACCCCGCGCCTCCAGGCGACCCTCACCGACCTGCTCGGCTGGGCCAACCACCACGGCATCGAGCTGGGCGCGCTCGACGCCCGCAGCGCCTCCCTGGAGGAGGCCTTCCTCGCCATCGCCTCCGAGGCCGCCCAGCGGCCCCAGGCCGACGCCCCCGCCGCCCCCACCGCCCGCCGCCGCCTGATGGGACTCGCCCGATGACCACCGCCACCGTCCCCGCCACCGCCGCCGGCCCCCGCAGCACCGTCACCCGCCGACTGCTGGCCCTCGGCCGGGCCGAGGGGATCCTGCTGCTGCGCAACCGGACCGCCCTGTTCACCGCCCTGCTGCTGCCCCTGCTGCTGATCGGCGGGCTGAAGAACGTGCTCGACCAGCAGGCCGAGACCAACCCCGGCCTCGACGTCGACTCCCTGCTGATCAACGGCGCCGTCGGGATGGTGCTGGCCTTCGTCGTCTACTACAACCTGACCGCCGCCTACGTGGCCCGCCGCGGCGAGCTGGTGCTCAAGCGGCTGCGCACCGGCGAGGCCCGGGACATCGAGATCCTGGCCGGCACCGCCGTCCCCTCCGTCGCCCTGGCCCTGCTGATGTGCTCGGTGGTCGCCGTCGCCGGCGCCTCGGTGCTGAACCTGACCGTGCCGGTCAACCCGCTGCTGCTGGTCGTCGGCCTGGTCCTGGCCGTCGGCACCCTGATGGCCCTGGCCGCCGTCTCCAGCGCCTTCACCAGGACCGTGGAGAGCGCCGGCATCACCACCATGCCGGTCCTGCTGGTCTCGCAGTTCGGCTCCGGCCTGTTCTTCCCGCTGGAGGTCATGCCCGACCGGCTCGCCGACGTCTGCCGGCTGCTGCCCACCACCCCGGCCTTCCAGCTGATCCGGGTCGGCTGGTTCGGCACCGACGGCTCGGCCGCCGCCACCGGCTTCGCCGGCTCCTGGTCCACCGCCGCCCCGCACCTGGTCACCGGCTCGGTCTGGCTGGCCCTCGCGGCCTGGGGCGCCGTCCGGTACTTCCGCTGGGAGCCGCGCCGCTGAGCGGCGGGTACCCGGAACCGAAGGCCCGCTCCCCGCTCCACCTCTGATAAGAAGACAGCAGCACGATCATGGTCGAACGGGGAGGGGAACAGATGGACGTCGTGAACCCGGTGCGCAAGTGGCGGGGCCTCGGCAAGCCCCAGCGCTCCGAGCTCTACCTCCGCTGGTCGCTCTACCTGATGGCGCTCGCCCCGCTGCCGGCCGCCCTGCTGAGCACCACCTCCGCCCCGGAGAACCGGCGCTACCCGGCCTCGATCCAGGTCAGCCTGGTCGTCGGCCTCGCCCTCGTCCTGGTCACCCTCCGCGCCTACCGCACCTCGCTGGACCACTACCTGAAGCGGCCCGCCGACCACCCCCGCTGGCTCCTGATCACCGGAGGCGTCGCGGTGGCCGGCTCATGGGCGGTCATGCTGATCGGCCCCCGGACCGGCGACGTCCAGGACAGCACGCCCTTCACCGCCCCCATCGTGGTCGCCATGCTCTTCTCCTCCTTCGGTCCGGCCGCCGTCGGACTGCCGCCTCGCACGGCGGCCCTCGGCGGACTCGCCGCACTCCTGGCCGTCGCCCCCGCGCTCATGCTGGCCGGCGTGGACCTGCCGACCACCTGCGGGATGCTGGTGTCCACCGCGGCCGTCATGGTCTTCATGGGCTGCAGCTGCCGCAGCTTCGCCTGGCTGCAGTCGGTGGTCTGGGAGCTGGACACGGCCCGCGAGGCCCAGGCCCAGCTGGCCGTCGCCGAGGAGCGGCTGCGGTTCTCCCGCGACCTGCACGACGTGATGGGCCGCAACCTCACCACCATCGCGCTGAAGAGCGAGCTGGCCGTCCAGCTGGCCCGGCGCGGCCGCGCGGAGGCCGCCGAGCAGATGGCCGAGGTGCAGAAGATCGCCCAGGAGTCCCAGCGCGAGGTCCGGGACGTGATCCGCGGCTACCGCACGGCGGACCTGCACGCGGAGGCGATCGGCGCCCGCGCGGTGCTCCGCGCGGCCGACGTGGCCTGCGAGATCGACCTCGGCGAGCACGCCCACGAGCTGCCGGCCGCGGTCCAGTCGGTGCTCGGCTGGGTGATCCGCGAGGCCACCACCAACGTGCTGCGGCACAGCGAGGCGGCCCGCTGCTCGATCCGGCTGCGCCGAGAGGACCACCGGGCGGTGCTGGAGCTGGAGAATGACGGGGTGCCGGCCGTCCCGCTGCCCTCCCAGGGCAGCGGCACCGGGCTGCGCGGCCTGCGCGAGCGGCTCGCCGCCCACGACGGCGAGCTGACCCTGCCGGACGCCGCGCCGGGCGGCTTCCGGCTGCTCGCCAGCGTCCCGATCTGAACCGCTCCCGGAAGGCACCACCGATGACCGACACCGCGCCCGTCCGCGTCCTGCTCGCCGACGACGAGCACCTGATCCGGGGCGCGCTGGCCGCGCTGCTCGCGCTGGAGGAGGACATCGCGGTGGTCGCCCAGGCGGCCTCCGGGCCGGAGGCGCTGGCGATGGCCGAGGCGCACCGGCCGGACGTCGCGGTGCTGGACCTGCAGATGCCCGGGCTGGACGGCATCGAGGTGGCCACCCGGCTGCGCGCCCTGCTGCCCGACTGCCGCTGCATGATCGTCACCGGCCACGGCCGGCCGGGCTACCTGAAGCGGGCGCTGGAGGTCGGGATCCGGGGCTTCCTGCCGAAGACCGTCTCGGCGGCCGACCTGGCCGGCATCATCCGCACGGTGCGGGCCGGCGGCCGGTACGTGGACCCGGAGCTGGCGGCGGACGCGATCGCCGCCGGGGAGACCCCGCTGACCCCGCGCGAGACGGACGTCCTGGAGCTGGCCGCCGACGGCACCTCGATCGCGGAGATCGCCGAGCGCGCGTCGCTCTCCCAGGGCACCGTCCGCAACTACCTCTCCTCGGCGGCCGCCAAGCTGGGCGCCGAGAACCGCCACGCGGCGGTGCGGATCGCCCGCGAGCACGGCTGGATCTGAGCCGGAGCCGATCCGCCGCACCCGCGGGCGCAGCCGGACGGGGTCAGGCCCAGCTGAGGCCGGTCAGCCGCTCGTAGGCCTCGACGTACTTGGCGCTGACCTTCTCGACCACCTCGGCGGGCAGCTGCGGCGGCGGCTGCTCGCTCTTCCGGTCCCAGCCGGAGGCCGGAGAGGTCAGCCAGTCGCGGATGATCTGCTTGTCGTAGGAGGGCTGGGCACGGCCCGGCTCCCACTGGTCGGCCGGCCAGAACCGCGAGGAGTCCGGGGTGAGCACCTCGTCGCCGATCACCAGCTCGCCGTCGAGCAGCCCGAACTCGAACTTGGTGTCCGCCAGGATGATGCCGCGCTCGCGGGCGATGTCCCGGGCCCGGGAGTAGACGGCCAGGGTGGTCTGCCGCAGCTGGGCGGCCAGGTCGGCGCCGATCCGGCGGGCGGTCTCCTCGTACGGGACGTTCTCGTCGTGCTCGCCGACCTCGGCCTTGAGCGCCGGGGTGTAGATCGGGGCGGGCAGCTCCGAGCCGTCCTCCAGGCCCTCGGGCAGGGCGATCCCGCAGACCGTGCGGGAGTCGCGGTACTCCTCCAGACCGGAGCCGGCCAGGTAGCCGCGGGCGACGCACTCGACCGGGATCATGTCCAGGCCGCGGCAGACCAGGGTGCGGCCCTTCCAGTCGGCGGGGGCTCCGGCCGGGACCTCGGTGGAGATCACGTGGTTGGGCACCAGGTCGGCGATCCGGTCGAACCACCACAGCGAGAGCTGGGTCAGGATGCGGCCCTTGTCCGGGATCTCGTTGGGCAGCACCCAGTCGTAGGCGGAGGTGCGGTCGCTGGCGACCATCACCAGCTCGCCGGACTCGGCCCGGTAGAGGTCGCGCACCTTGCCGGTGTGCAGGTGGACCAGGCCGGGCACCTGGACCGGCTCGGGCTTGGTGACAAATCCGCTCAAGGTCGTCTCAGTCCTCAGGGGTCGTTCGCGGGCGTGGGGCGCGAAAGGGGAGGTCACTGGGACCGAGTCTGTCACGACCGCCCGCGCGGACCGCTGCCCGGGCGGCTCAGCCGTTCTTGCAGAGACGGTCGAGCAGGTTGGCGGTGGCCCGCTGGATCCGCTCGTCCGTGAGCCCCGGGCGGTCCAGCGCGGGCGACCAGGCGAAGGTGCCGGAGGCGAACACGTAGGCGCCGCTGGGCGCCCGGTAGAGCGAGGTCTCCTGGTAGCGGGTGCGGCCGGCCGGGTCCCGGTACGGGGAGTGCGCGAGCAGCACCCGTTCGCCGTGGGCGGGCAGCGCGACCTTGGGGTAGTAGCGGTCGGCCTCGCCGGCCACCAGGCCGGGCAGCTCGTCGCCCTCCTGCACGCCGGTGCCCTCCCAGAGCCAGTGGCCGGTGTGTCTGGCGACCAGCGGGACGGGCGCGGCGACCCGTCCGGAGTACTGCAGGCCCAGCAGGTGCTGTTCGGGCTCGCCGGCGTCCCGCCAGAGCGCGCTGGCGGCGCCGGGGACCCCGGTGGCCGGACTGCCGGGCTGGACCTTCTGCCGCTTGCGGCAGTTGAGCAGCCGGTTGGGCTCGCCCGAGGGCGCGGCGCTCAGCTCGACCCGCCAGTACATGGTGTTGGCGGAGAGGAAGACCAGCGAGGTGCCGCCGTCCCTGGCCCGTTCGGCGGCCCGGCGCATCGGCTCGGACCAGTACTCGTCGTGGCCGGGGAAGACCAGCGCCTTGTGCCGGGAGGGGTCGACCAGCCCGGCGTGCAGGTCGGTGGCGGTGGCGTAGGAGAGGTCGTAGCCGTACCGCTCGGCCCAGCGGATGAAGTCGTAGGCGTGGCCGACGTGCAGCGGCAGCCCGGCGGTGGCGTGCGGGCGGTCGAAGGAGACCGTGACGGCCGCCTCGGGCTCGCCGACCAGCCGGCCCCCGTCGTCCCAGGCGTGGTAGAGGCTGGCGCCGCTGCGGCCGTCCTCGGGGAAGAGGTTGTACGCCTGCCAGGTCACGTCGGGGACCACCAGCAGCAGTTCGGCGGCGCGCGCCTGGTCCTCGAAGTCCCGGACCGTGAACGGGATGTGGCTGCGGTGCAGCATGTCGGCGGTGGTGAGCACGGCGACGTAGGCGCCGGGCCGCCAGTGGGCCGGGATCTGCAGGCGCCAGGTGTGCCACCAGTGGTGGCAGGAGACGGTCCGCCCGGCGACCAGCGGGGCGGGCTGGACCATGCCCGCGATCAGCGGACTGGAGGTCATGTGGTGGGCGCCGTCACCGGCGTAGTGGCCGATCCGGTAGACGTCGACGGTGAACTCGCGGGGCGGGTTGACGGTGACCCGGAAGTCCACCGAGCCGCCGGGGCGGACCACGCCGGCCGAGGCGAAGCCCTTGATCTGCTGCTCCTCGTCGTTGGAGCCGAGCGGGGTGCCGACCGGCGGCTTGCCCCTGAGGCCGGCGGACAGCGGCCGCTGTCCGGGGGCGTCCACCGACACGTACCAGGGGACGGCGCCCTCGGCGCCCGCGAGGTACTGGTCCGGGCTGCGCAGCCAGGGCAGCGGGCCCTGGCCGAAGGGGTCGGAGACGCTGTGCGCGTGCGTCCCGGACTCCCAGCGGCGGTTGAGTTCGGTCCCCACGCGCGCCCCTCCCAGGTGCACCTCCGCCGGTTGGCATGTGCCTCCCGGATGTGCGTGCGGTCTAATACACCACACAGTGCTGGCGCTGCGTCACCCTACGGTAGCAACTAGTGGTGGTGAATCTCCCGGTCCGGCGGCCGGAGGGCCTCCGGCCTGCGAAGACCCGGGGCGGCCGGTCGGTCCGGGGGCGCTCACCCCGGGGGCACGCGCCCCCGGGTGCCGGTCGGTCAGAGCCGGACCGGCTTCTCCAGCCGGACGCCCGCGGCGTCCAGCCAGGCCCGCAGCGGCCCGTCCTGGCCCTGCTCGACGGCCTGCGCGACCGGCTCGGCCAGGTCGGTGCGGCGGACCCCGCCCAGCTGCAGGACCGGACCGTCCAGCCAGTCCAGCCCGGGAACGGCCCCGGCGGTGTCCACGGAGGCGCAGCAGACCATCGCGGTGACGTGGTCGACCAGCACGTCCCGCCCGGTGCGGACGGGTTCGAGCAGCGGCACGGGGGCGGTGGTGCGGGCCAGCTGGGCGGTGAGCGCGGCGGCCAGCCGCTCGCCGTCGCCCTCGGCGAGCCGGACCAGCAGGCGGGTCAGGGTCGGGGCGCCGGGGCGGGACTGCGGGGCGAGCCGGTCCAGCGCGGACTGCAGGTCGGCGGCCCGGGCGCGCCAGCCGGCGTCCACCACGTCGACCGGGTAGTCGACCCACTCCAGCTCGCGCCAGGCGCCGGAGGCGGGTCGGCCGAAGAACAGCTCGGCGGCGAGCCTGGAGACCGCCGCGTCCACCGCGCCGGGCTCCTCCAGCAGGTCGCAGGCGGGGCGGTCGCCGAGCCGGCTGCCGTAGCCGTCGGCCAGCCGGTCGCGCCGGGACAGCTCGGTGAGCGCGGCGACCACGCCGGCGTTGAGGTGGGCGGGGTGCCGGCCGAGCCGCCAGGCGGGCAGGGCGACCCGGGTGAGCAGCCGGTCCCAGCCCGCGTAGGCGAGGCCGACCTGCTCCTGGGCGGCGATCCGCAGGCCGTAGTCGACGCCGCGGGCCTGCTCGGAGGCCCAGCCGGCGACGGCCCGCTCCAGCTCGGCGGCGTGGCCCCGGCAGGCGCCGAGCAGCCGGCGGGTGATCCGGTCGGTGAGCCCGGCCGGGCCGCGCCGGGCCGGGCGGGGGCCGTCGGGCGCCGGGGCGCAGGCCAGGCCGGAGGCGGGGGCGGCGTCCAGGCTGGCGTCCAGGGCGCGCAGGAACCGGCGGGCGGCGGCGATCTCGGGGTCGGCGGCGGGCGCGGTGCCGGCCACCACCGGGGCGAGCAGGGCGCGCAGTTCGCCGGCCCGCATCCACCAGAGGAACGGCGAGCCGATCACCAGGACCGGCGCGGGGTGACCGTGGTCGGCCCGGCGGGACCGGCGGCCGGCCGGGCGGGGCGCCTGGACGTCCTCCAGCCAGCTGTCGCAGTCCGGGGTGAGCGCGATGGCGGAGGGCGCGGGGACCTCCAGGCGGTCGGCCAGCTCGTCGATCAGCCGGTACAGCTCGGGTGCCTGCCTCCGGTCGAGCGGGACGGCCGGGGTCTGCGGCGGCACGGCCCTGCGGTAGGTCCGGGCGGCCAGCCCGGCCACCAGCAGGGTGAGCGCGGCCACCGCGCAGAGCACCCAGCGGGCGGCGTCCCACCCGGCGGCGTCCGGGGAACCGGGGGCGCCGAGCCGACCGGTGAACCGGCCCGCGAGCAGCACCGCCGCGGCGGCGGCGGGCAGTGCGGCGGCCGCCAGGGCCAGACCTCGGATCCGCAGGACCGCTTGGGCGTGAGCGCGCGCGGTGTCGACAACGGCCATACGGTGCGGCACCCCCTTCGGAGCCCTCGGGCGCCCGGTGACGGGAGCCTGAGCCGACTCGAAAACGATCAGTTCCGACCGGGGGACGGTGACGTCCGATCCCCGGTAGTGCATGCTGCGTGGCGCTTCTGACATTCTCGACGCCCGTGTCCGGGTGGGTGTTCCGGATCGCCCCGGTTTCCACTCTTCCCGGTGACGCCGTCCGGATTCCGGACGACCGCACCGGGCGGCGTGCGAAGCGCCCCGGGCCTGTGACCCGGCCGGACGCCGTCCAGCATCTCCCCGCGCGACCGCCGCTACCCGGCGGCGGCCGGGAGCGGCGCGGCCCGGGGCGCTGCGATCCAGCGCACCATAAGGCCGGGCGCACGGTTACGTCAGCCGGATGCGGACGCTGTCACTCGATGGGCTGGAATCCGGCCGCCGAACGGTGCGTCGGCCACCGGAACCACTCCGGCCCCTCCCGCCCCCGAAACGCCGGTCGGTGCTGCGTCCATGGGGGTTGTCCCGCGCCCCTTTCCGCCCCGCCGGGGACGCGTGCTCGGCACGCGTGCCGGGGAACCCGCGCCGGGGAACGCCCGGGCCCCCGGCGGTCGCTCGCCGGGGGCCCAGGGGGTGCGGAAGGGGGAGGCGTCAGCCCGCGGCCTTCAGCGCGATGTCGGTCCGGTGCTGGCCGCCCTTGAGCGAGATCCGGTCGAGCGCCCGGTACGCCCGGTCCCGCGCCTCGGCGAGGCCGGTGCCGGTGGCGGTGACCGAGAGGACCCGGCCGCCGGCGCTGAGCACCCGGCCGTCCTCGTCCAGCTTCGTCCCCGCGTGCAGCACGTACGCGGTGCCGTCGGCGGCCTCCGCCTCGGCCAGGCCCTCGATCGGGTCGCCGGTGCGCGGCGCCGCCGGGTAGCCCTCGGAGGCGATCACCACGGTGACCGCGGCGCCCTCGTCCCAGCGCAGCGGCTCCAGCTGGTCCAGCGTGCCGGTGGCCGAGGCGTGCAGGACGTCCGCCAGCGGGGTGCGCAGCCGGGCCAGCACGACCTGGGTCTCCGGGTCGCCGAACCGGGCGTTGAACTCGATCACCCGGGTGCCGCGCGAGGTCAGCGCCAGGCCGGCGTAGAGCAGGCCGGAGAACGGGGTGCCCCGGCGGCGCAGCTCGTCCACGGTCGGCTGCAGGACGGTCTCCAGGACCTCCTCGACCAGGCCCTCGGGGGCCCACGGCAGCGGCGAGTAGGCACCCATGCCGCCGGTGTTGGGGCCCTCGTCGCCGTCCAGCGCGCGCTTGAAGTCCTGGGCCGGCTGGAGCGGGAGGACGGTGGTGCCGTCGGTGATCGCGAACAGCGACACCTCGGGGCCGTCCAGGAACTCCTCGATGACCACCCGCTCGCAGGCGGTGGCGTGGGCCAGCGCGGCCTCGCGGTCGGAGGTGACCACGACGCCCTTGCCGGCGGCCAGGCCGTCGTCCTTGACCACGTAGGGCGCGCCGAAGGCGTCCAGCGCCTCGGCCGCCTCCTCCGCGGTGGTGCAGACGTAGGAGCGGGCGGTGGGCACGCCGGCGGCGGCCATCACGTCCTTGGCGAAGGCCTTGGAGCCCTCCAGCAGGGCGGCCTCCCGGGACGGGCCGAAGACCGGGATGCCGGCCGCGCGCACGGCGTCGGAGACGCCCGCGACCAGCGGGGCCTCCGGGCCGACCACGACCAGGTCGGAGCCGAGCTGCCGGGCGAGCGCCGCGACCTGCGCGCCGTCCAGCTGGTCGACCGGGTGGACCGTCGCCACCTGCGCGATCCCGGCGTTGCCCGGGGCACAGTGCAGCTCGGTCACGGCGGGATCTTGGGACAGAGAGCGGCACAGGGCGTGTTCGCGGGCGCCGCCGCCGATGACGAGGACCTTCACGCTGCGCAAGGGTAGCCGGTGGCCGGTTCGGGCCGCTCTCCGGTCCCGTCCGAAGGCACAACCGGAGGGTGCCGGTACACGCACGGCATCGGAGGATCCTCCAGTGCGCGGCCCGGACGGTGAGCCCGGGGTGTCCGAGTCAGGACAGCGGGTCACCGGCGCCTCGCTCGGAAGGGTGAAATCTCGCCGCCCGCCGCAACCCTCCCACCTCGGGATCCGGTGGCCGAATCCGGTAACGATCATTGGCGAAGCACCCACATGGTCAGCCATTTGGCGGTAAGAAGTGCTGTTGGACCACCACCGGCAGCCGGCCGGTGGCGCCGCCCCGGGGCATCCGATCCCGCCCCGGACCGACGCGTGTCCGACGCGCCGTCCGGTGTTCCACCGGCCGTCAGGCCGATGACACGTCAGGCGGCGCACAGTCAGACCCAGCAGTCCGCCCGCCACAGGGAGCCCCACAGGTGAGCCAGCCGGAAATGCAGCCCGAGGAGAGTGCCTGGGGCAAGGAGGTCGGCGAGGAGGACCCGCCGACCGCGACCGTCGCGCGCCGCGCCTCCACCCGCGGCCGGTCCGATCTGAGCACCCGACAGTTCCCGCTCGGGGACTGGGGCGAGCCCGCCGAGCGGCTGGAGGAGCTCTACCGCTGGTCCGAGGAGCGGGCGGTCGAGGCGATCGAGTGGTACCGCCGGGACCGGGTCTGGAAGCGCCGCTGGGCCCGGGTGCTGCGGTTCGGCACCGCCGGCTTCGCGATCGGCGGGGTGACCGCCCCGCTGGTCGACCTGACCGGGACGGTCGCGCACGCCAGCAGCTGGGGCTACGTCGGGCTGGCGCTGGCCGCCGCCTGCTACGGCGCCGACCGGGTGTTCGGCCTGACCTCCGGCTGGATGCGGGACGTGTCCACCGCGCAGGCGCTGCAACGCCGCCTGGAGGCCTTCCAGTTCGACTGGGCGTCGGAGTGCGTGCGGGAGGTGCTCGGCCCCACCGAGGGCACCGCGGGCGAGGCCGCCGAGCGGTGCCTCGGGGTGCTGCGGCGGTTCTGCGAGGACATCTCGGACATGGTCCGCACCGAGACCTCGGAGTGGATGCTGGAGTTCCGGGCCGGGATGACCCAGCTACCCACCCAGGCCGCCGGCAGCTGGGGCGGGCGCACCGAGCCGGGCGTCGGCGCCCAGGTGCGGGTGCTGCCGCCGCCGGGCACCCGGCCGACCATGCCGCGCCAGCGGCCGCCGGAGGGGCCGCTGCGGTAGCGGCCCCCGGCGCGGTCCGCGGGCGGCGCGTCCGGTCCGGGACGGCGGGCCGCACGGGCGGGTCCTGCGGATCCGGCCCGGCACCCGCCGGGAGGCGGACGGGCCCGCGCCGTGCGGTCAGGCGAAGACGATCATCGAGCCCTGGTGCAGGCTGCGGGCCGCCGCCGCGTACAGGCCCGCCCAGGCGTGCCGCTCCCGGGCGAACGGGTGCAGGTCGTCCAGCGGCGGGCCGAACGGCTGCTCCAGGCCGGTCGGCCCGAGCGGCCGGGTCGGGGCCGGCGGGTCGAGCGGGTCGATGCCCAGCGCCGGGGCGACGGCCTGGAGCTCGCGCAGCAGCCCGTGGCTGGAGCCGAGCGGGCCGCCGGAGGCGAGCAGCGCCTCGTCCACCAGCGGGACGGCGAACTCGATCGGCACGTACGCGCCGGCGTGGTCGAAGTGCCAGACCAGGTGCGACTGCTCGGCGCTGCTCTCGAACATCTCCAGCAGCTGCTCGTAGTCGCCGCCGAGCTCGTCGACCGGCGTGATGTCCAGACCGGTCAGGCCCAGCAGGTAGGCCCGGCGCAGGAAGTGCAGCGAGTCGTAGTCGAAGGCGGCTATCGGCTCGACCGCCCCGCTGAGACCCGGTACGTACTGGTACACCGGGACCTCGGGCAGGCCGTACGAGGCCAGCACGTGGTTGTAGAGCGCGAGGTCGTCCCGGAAGGGGTTGTCGGGGCTGTGGCTCAGCACGTCCACCAGCGGGACGAGCCAGAGGTCGCAGGCCATGGGCCGGCTCTTCCTCTCCGGGCGGCGGGGGCCGGCCGCGCGGGGCGGCGGACGGCGGATGGGCGGGTCGCCGACCGGGCGGTCCGTACGAGGACCGGCCGGGGCGGACGACCGCCCACCCTACCGGCCCGGCGCGCGATGCGGACCGGGCCGCCCCTCGGGCAGTTGGCCGGGCGAGGACTCGGGCAGCCGGCGGCCGAACCGCCCGTACGGGACGGAGCGGGGCTGCGGCACCAGGCCGAGGCCCAGGCCCAGTTCGCGGCCCAGCTCCCGGCCCAGCTCGTGCTCCCGGCTCCGGGCGCCGCCGGGCGGCCGGGACGGACCGGGACCGCGGACCGCCTCGCCCGGGCGGGGCGCGGCGGCGTCGTGCTCCGGCTCCCCCGGGCCCGCCCCGCCGCCGGACGGGGGCTCCACCGGGACGGCGGTCCCCGGGCCGTCCGGGGTGCCCGCGCCGGCGCCGCCGGGCAGGGCACCGACCGGACCGGCGCCGCCGGGCGCGGTGCCGCCGGTGAGGCGGTCGTCCGGCGCGACGTCCCCGACCGGACCCGGCCGGCCGGCCAGCAGGGCCAGCACGCCCACCGTCTCCACCGCCTGGCCGGTCAGCCCGGCCAGCAGCCGGACGGTGAAGAGGTTGTACTCGCAGACGATCCGGTGCGCGCCCGCCAGGTCCCGCGCCTCGATCGCGTCCACCAGCTCGACGTGGCTGTCCCAGCACACCCCGGCCAGCTTGGACATCGCCCGCAGGTGCGGCGCGGCGAACATCCAGGACTGCACCCGCAGCCAGTCCAGGTAGTCGGCGATCCGGCGGTTGCCGAGCAGCCCGGCGACCTCCTGCCAGAACCGGCGGTCGCACCCCACCATCACGTCGAGGTTCCCGGCCCGGGCCGCCCGCACCGCCGCGTCCGCCCGGCGGCGCAGCGAGGGCAGCCGGCTCTCGTCCGCCCGGCCGGGGCGCGCGGCCAGCTGCCGGAAGTAGCTGTCGGTGATCAGCACCCGGGACTCGAAGATCTCCAGGAAGTCGCCCCAGCCGAACTCGGGCACCGTGAAGCCGCGGTGGTGCTCGGCCCGGAGCAGCCCCTGCGCGGACAGGTCGACCAGCGCCTCCCTGGCCGGGGTCGCGGAGACCCCGTACAGCTCGGCGATCTCCTTGACGGTGAAGTTGCGCCCGGCCTCCAGCCGGCCGGCCATCATCTCCTCGCGCAGCGCCCCGGCGATCTGCTCGCGCAGGCTGTTCCGCTGGATCACGGGGCGGGCGTCGCCTGGGCCGGTGCCGAACACGCGCGCGACCTCCTCGGCGGGCTGGACGGCCTGACGGGGACAGACCGGCGGTGGAACAGCTGGTAACACGACGAAGCCTCATCTTCTCAAAAAGGACACCGTCGCGTACAAGCCCCCCATAAGCCGGGCGCGCCCCCGTGCGCGCCCCCGGCCCCCGGCTACCGCTGGACGGGCGCCGGAATGCCCAGCAGCCGGTCCCGGTGCACCGGGAACTCCGCGCGCGCCTTGGCCACCTCCGCCGGGTCGAACTCCACCGTCAGCACCTCCTCCCCCGCCCCCGCCTCGGCCAGCACCCGGCCCCACGGGTCCACCACGATGCTGTGCCCCGCCTGCTCGACCCCGCCGTGCGTCCCCGCCGTGTTGCAGGCCAGCACGTACGCCTGCTCCTCCACCGCACGGGCCCGGTTCAGCAGCGTCCAGTGCTCCCGCCGCCGCGCCGGCCAGGCCGCCGGGATCACCAGCAGCTGCGCACCCGCGTCCAGCAGCGCCCGGAACAGCTCCGGGAAGCGCAGGTCGTAACAGGTCGCCAGGCCCAGCGTGCCGACGTCCGTCGCGGCGGTCACGATCTCCTGCCCGGCACCCATCACCACCGCCTCACCGCTGTCGAAGCCGAAGCGGTGGATCTTGCGGTAGGTGTGCACCAGCTCGCCGTCCGGGGCGAACAGCAGCGAGGTGTTGTAGATCGGCCCGTCCGGATCGCGCTCGACGATCGAACCGGCGTGCAGCCAGACACCGGCCGCTCTCGCGGCCGCCGCCATCGCGTCCGAGGTCGGCCCGTCCAGGGCCTCCGCGCCGTCCGACCAGAGGTCGTAGGCGAAACCGCCGAGCGGCCACAGCTCCGGCAGGACGACCAGGTCGGCCCCCTGCTGGGCCCTGACCAGCGCGGCCGCGCGGGCCCGCCGCTCGGCGGGCGGCTCGGCGTCGGATACCCCGAGTTGGATCAATGAAGCGCGCACAGTACCACCGTCCACGGCAAGAGTCCTACGATCGTCACCCGAAAGCGCTGCCCTGCTCTCACCGGGCAGCGTAACGTGCGGTTAGCGTGTGCGCCCGGAAGCCGGACCTTCCCGGCCGACCCCGAACCCGGGGCACGCGTGGCAAGGCAGCTGACGGAGGGCCGGAGATTCCCGTGACGGACAACCAGACCGTGCAGGCGTACACCGACGCGTGGACGCAGTCCATCGAGGCGATATCCGAGCTGGTGAGCCCGCTGCCGGAGGGCTCCTGGAACCGGGCCACCGAATGCCCCGGCTGGTCCGTCCGGGACATCGTCTCGCACGTCATCGCCGTCGAGTCCGAACTGCTCGGCGACCCCCGTCCGATCCACTCGCTCCCCCGCGACCTCCGCCACGTCACCACCGAGTACGCCCGCTACATCGAACTGCCGGTCGACAAGCGCCGCTGCCACACGGCGCTGGAGATGACCAGCGAGCTGGAGTACACGATCATCCGCCGCTCCCGCGCGCTGCGGAACGCCAAGCAGACCCCCTCCGAGCGGGTCCGCCGGCCGGGCGGCACGCACGGCGGCGAGGTGCCGTACCACGAGCTGCTGCGCCTGCGGGCCTTCGACGTCTGGGTGCACGAGCAGGACCTCCGGCGCGCCCTCGACCTGCCCGGCAACCTGGACTCCCCGGCCGCGCTGATCGCCCGCGACGTCCTGCTGGAGGCCCTGCCGAAGGCGGTCGCCCACCAGGCCGGCGCCCCGGCCGGCACCGCGCTGGTCGTCGACGTCACCGGCCGCGTCGAGTTCCTGCGCACCGTCCGGGTCGACTCCGCCGGCCGCGGCACCGTCGACGAGTCCATCAGCCTGGCCCCGGACGTGCAGCTCACCCTCGACTGGGAGACCTACGTCCGCCTCGCCTGCGGCCGCGGCCGCCCCGGGCCGGTCACCGTCGAGGGCGACAAGGAGCTCGCCGACCGCGTCCTCGCCAACTTCGCCGTCACCCCGTAGCCCCGTAGCCCTGTAGCCCCGCCGTCACCCGCCCGGCGTACACGCACCGTGTGCGCCGGGCCCGCGCGCCTCGTGCTCCCGTACGTCACCTTGGCACCAGTACCGCACGCGTTCGGCCTCGTTGTTCCGGTCAGCCGACAACCGGAAGAAGGAGGGGCGTCCGGATGGACGACGAACAGACGGGAACCGAGATGGTGATGGTGCGGTCGAGCTTCCCGGTCACGGGGCAGCCGATCAGGGTCGTGATGATCGACGGAGAGCCGTGGTTCGTCACGGCTGACGTGTGCCGGATCCTCGGGCGGGGCAACCCGACCGATGCGGTGAAGGTGCTGGAACCGCACCAGCACCGAACCCTCGATCTGCGGGCGGTAACCGTCGGGCCGAACGAGGCATTTGGCGTTTCCGCAGGTCAGAAAGCCTATCAACGGGGCAACCCGCTGCTCGGTGTGGTGAGCGAGGCAGGCTCTACGGCCTGCTCATGAGGTCGGACAAGAGCAGCGCCCGACCGTTCCGGAAGTGGGTCGCCGAGGACCTGCTCCCCTCCGTCCGCCGCGGTGACACCGACGTCCCCGCGCAGCAGCGGCGGATGGGGGAGACCCTGGGCGAGGCGATCGGGCAGCAGGTGTACGTCGTCGCCGAGATCGAGCACGAGGACTGGCCGGGCCTGGCCGTCCGCTCGGACGGGACGGTCCACTGCCGGCACGGGGAGATGCTCCTCCACCTGCCCGGTGCCGAGGACGACAGCGGGCCGCCCTTCGGGGCGCACTTCGCCTGCCCCGGAGGGGGCGGGTCGGCATCCGGGGAAGCCGGGTGGTCCCGGGCTGCCCGAGGCTGGGGCTGGCGGACCTGATCCGCCTGCGGGACGACGTCCGAACGGAGCCCGCCACTGCGCCGCAGCCTGATCGGGGACTCATGTACGCGGAGGTCGACAGCGGCCGCATCAACCGCGTCTACGGCTCGCCCTCGCAGATCGCCGAGCTGATGCGCGAACACGGGAAGTGACCCGACGGGCGTTCGGGTGCCACCCCTGGCCCAGCCGGGAGTAGCGCCCGAATACCCTTGCTGGAAGTTAGGTTAATCGCGTTTCCGCAGGTCGGAGACCCTACGCCTCCGCCGCCGTCAGCTTTCGGCGGAGCCGCAGGATCATCAGCGTGCCGACCACGAGGGGCACGTACTGCCAGCAGAACGCCCAGCGGAAGGCCGTCGCGGAGTAGGTGTCGGCGCCGGAGGGGCTGAGGGTGTCGAGCAGGACGCCGATGCCGAGGAGCGTGATCATCGTGCCGATGAAGCCGCCCATGTTGACGATGCCGGAGGCGGTGCCGAGGCGTTCGACGGGGTTGCGGGCGCGGGCGTAGTCGAGGCCGACCAGGGAGGCCGGGCCGTTGGTGCCCATCACCAGGATCACCGCGACCAGCAGCCAGAGCGGCGGGTGGCCGCCGGGCCAGGCGAGGACGACGGCCCAGAGCACGGCGGTGGCACCGATGGCGGTGAACACGATCGGCAGCCGGGCGCGGGCGGTGCGGGAGAGGAGCCGGCCGAAGAGGAAGCCGAAGCTCATGTTGGCGAGCACCAGCACGGTGAGCAGGCCGCCGGCCTCGGTGCGGGTCATGCCCTGTGCCTCGACGAGGTAGGGCAGGCCCCAGAGCAGGCCGAAGGCGTTGCCGGGGAACTGGGTGGTGAAGTGGACCCAGAGCCCGAGCCGGGTGCCCGGCTCCTGCCAGGCTTCCCGGACCTGCCGCCCGATGCCGGGCCGGGACCCGGCGGCCCCGGTGGACACAGCGGACCCGGCGGACCCGGCGGCCCCGGCTGACCCGGTGGACCCGGTCGGCACAGCAGCCACAGCCGTCGGCCCGGCGGCGCCCGGCGCCTCCCGGAGGAAGAGCGCGACCAGGGCGAAGACCGCGATGCCGAGCAGGGCGATGGCGGTGAAGGTGGGTGTCCAGCCCTTGCTGTGCAGGGCCTGGGCGAGGACCACGGTGGTGACGAGGTTGCCGCCCATCCCGGCGAGGCCGGTCAGCTGGGCGACGAACGGGTTCTTGGCGGCCGGGAACCAGCGGGCGGCGATCCGCAGCACGCTGATGAAGGTCATCGCGTCGCCGCAGCCCAGCACCGCCCGGGAGGCGAGTGCGGGGGCGAAGGCGTCGGAGAAGGCGAAGGCGAGCTGTCCGGTGCTGAGCAGCAGGACGCCGAGCAGCAGCACGCGGCGCGGTCCGAACCGGTCGACCAGCAGGCCGACGGGTATCTGCATGGCCGCGTAGACCAGGACCTGGAGGATCGAGAAGGTGGAGAGCGCGGAGGCGCCGATGCCGAAGCGGTCGGCGGCGTCCAGTCCGGCCACGCCGAGGCTGGTGCGGTGGATGACGGCGAGGACGTAGACGCTGACGCCGATGGACCAGGCCAGCCAGGCGGCCCGTCCGCCCGGCGGGTGGGCGGCGGCCGGGGGTGCGGCGGCGGTGGCTCGGGGAGCGGTGGCTGACAGGGGGCGGGCTGAACTGGCGGGCTCCACGGTCATAGTGGGCCCAGCGTAGTCATCCCATCATTGGACGCCCAGACCGGGGTCGGCAGGGACGGACACGAACCATCCTGATCCGGCCAACTCCTGCCCGGCCCACCTCACCCGGCCTCACCTGCCCTCACCTGCCCTCACCCGACCACCGTCCAGGAGACCGACCGCGTCATGTACCGGTCCCGGAAGGCCTCGTCGCGGACCCAGTCCGTGGTGTCCCGGACGGTGGCGGTGACGGTGGCGCTGTGCCCCGGCTCCAGCGCCAGCACCGCCGTGTCGAGCCAGCTGCGGTCCGGTGCCTGCGGCTCGACCGCCACCCCGTCCACCGTCCAGTCGACCCGGAGCTGCCGGGCCCCGGTCAGCGGCAGCGGCCGGACGTCCAGCCGGGGCCGCCCGGTGACGTCGCCCGGGAGCGGCACCGGGGTGTCCGTCGGCCTGATCCGGCGGTAGATCTCCTCGATGATCGCCTCCCGCGAGGGCAGGTTGTACGCGCCGCCGAGGGTCCGCATCACGGAGTCCGGCGTGGGCCGGTAGACGCCGTTGGCGCTGCGGTACGCCCCGATCGTCCCGGCGCCGTCCGGGGACTCCGCGCCCAGCCAGCGCCACCACTTGACCTGCTTGCGGCGCATCTCCTCGGCGTCCTCGGCGGAGAGGTTGGGGTAGTCGGCGTCGTCCGGCGCGCTGTCGTACTCGTCGCCGAGGTCGCCGACGGTGTGCCCTATCTCGTGCTGGATGATCCGGCCCGCGTCCGGGCTGCCGCCGGCCAGGGTGGTCACCCCGGTGCCGCCGGCGCCGCCGTACTCGCCGGAGTTGGCGAGCGCGATCAGGTACTGCGGCCCGTCGCCCCGGCCGGCGTAGCGGGCGGTGGCGTCCTCGTCGGCGCAGAGCAGCCGGGCGGTGCCCTCGCACCAGAAGTGCATGCCGAGAGGGGTGGCGGGCCGGCGGCCGCGGTTCTCCGTCTCGGCGATGCCGGAGACCGGGGAGACGACCTCGACCCGCCTTATGTTGAAGAACCCCTGGTAGCTGCGGAACGGCTCGATCTCCATCAGCGCGTGCCAGGCGCGGTCCGCCTGTTCGCGGAACAGCTCCTGTTCCTCCGTGGTGTAGCCGTCGCCGAGCAGGACGAGGGTGATCCGGTTGGCGGGGTCACCGGTCCGCCGTATGTCGACGGTCGGCGCGGTGCCGGCGGCGCGCGCGTCGGCCCGGAGCGCGGCATGCGGCGGCACCGCCCGGTCGGCGGGGGCGCCGGGTCCGATCACCCCGAACGGTGAGGGGCCGACCAGTTCCAGTGCCGCCGGGAGCACGGCGGTGGACACCAGCACGAGCGCGGCCAGACTCCGGACGATCCGGCCAGGGTTGCCAGGCGGCATACGGGTGCGTCCTCGACGTTCCGGTCACCCGGCGTCGCCCGGGTGGTGGACGCGAAGACGTACCCGGACCGGCGTGTCGCCCTCACCGATCAGCGCAAAAGTCACCGACCTGGCCGAACGACGAGGACCTCACCAGTCATACCTATGAGTCTTGTCAGGTGGATGATCACCACCGGCCGTGACCTCAGCCGGCCCGGCCCGGCCGCACCTCCAGCACCAGGTGGGTGGCGAGGCCGAACAGCAGCCCCCAGAACGCCGAGCCGATGCCGTACAGGCTCATCCCGGAGGCGGTGGCCAGGAAGGTCACCACCGCCGCGTCCCGGCCGCGCTCCTCGGCCACCGCCGCCGCCAGGCTGCCCTGCAGCGAGGCCAGCAGCGCCACCCCCGCGACCACCGCGACGAGCTCCTTCGGCAGCCCGGTGAACAGGCTCACCAGGACGCCGCCGAAGCTGCCCACCAGCAGGTAGAGCAGGCCCGCCGACATCCCGGCGACATAACGACGCCGGGGGTCGGGGTGGCTCTCCGGGCCGGCGCAGATGGCGGCGGTGATGGCCGCCAGGTTGATGCCGGGTGAGCCGAACGGCGCCAGCAGGGCGGAGACCCCGCCGGTGGCCCCGATCAGCAGCCGGTCGTCCGGCCGGTAGCCGAAGGCCCGCATCACCCCGAGGCCGGGCGCGTTCTGCGAGGCCAGCGCGACGACGGTGAGCGGCAGCGCCAGGCCCACCATGGCCGGGCCGGCGAACGCGGGCACGGTGAACACCGGCCGGGTCGGCCCGCCCGGGCCGGCCTCCAGCGGAAGCCCGACGGTGACGGCCGCCAGCACCCCGCCGACCAGCAGCGCGGCCGGGACGGCGTACCGCGGGGACAGCCGCTTGGCGAGCAGGAAGGCCGCGAGGCTGCCGAGCACCAGGACGGGCGCGCCCTTCACGGCACCGAAGATCCCGGCGCCGAAGGAGAAGAGGATGCCCGCCAGCATCGCGTTGACGATCCCGGCCGGGACGGCGGCGATCAGCCGGCCGAACAGCCCGGTGACCCCGAACAGCGCCACCACCACCGCGCTCACCAGGAACGCGCCGACCGCCTCCCGGTAGGGGTAGTCACCGAGGCTGGTCACGAGCAGGGCGGCGCCGGGCGTCGACCAGGCGGTGATCACCGGTGTCCTGGTCCACCAGCTGAGCAGCAGGCAGGTCAGCCCGCTGCCGACGGCCACCGCCCAGATCCAGGAGGCGGTCTGTGCCTGGTCCAGCCGCCCGGCCGCGGCCGCCGCCAGCACCACGACCAGCGGTCCGGAGAACGACACCACGATGCACACCAGTCCGGCCAGCAGCGCCGGGACGGAGGCGTCCCGGCGCAGCGAGCGGCGCTCCCCGGGGCGGTCGGTACGACCGTCGGCCGAACGGGTTATCAGCTCCTCTGCCATCCCGGCAGTATCCCGGAGGCTCCTGTCCCCCGGGTGGCTCGGAGCGTTCCGAAAAAACTTCTGAACCCACCTGCAACCCCCGGCGGGGATGGACGTCTATACGGATGAAGGCACGGAGAGCGAGACCGGCAAGGGCCGGGGGGCGCTGCCGCTCAGCAGAAGCGGACGGCCGGTCACCTTCACCTCACACACCCGCATCACCAGGCCCCTGGGGAGACACGTCATGAGCAAGTCCGTTATCACCGCATTCGCGAAGAACGCCCGTTCGCTCTCCGGCCGCCGCCTCGCCACCCTCGCCGCCACCGCCGTCCTCGCCGGCTCGGTCCAGCTGGTGACCGCCGACACCTCCTGGGCCTGCGGGGACGGTCAGCAGGCCCGGGCCGCCGCCCCGGCGGCCCCCGCGGCACCGGCCGCCGCGCACGACGGCAGCCTCATCGCCGCCTTCCACCTGGCCTCGAACGCCCGAACCATCACCCCGGGCGGTGCCAAGCTGGAGGTCAACACCTGGATCAGCAACTTCACCGGCGCGCCGTACGAGCGCGTCGTGCCGGTGCTCGGCCTGTACAACCCGGTCTCGGGCACCACCAACCTCCGGCCGTCGGACTTCGTCGTCGAGGTCGCCGAGAAGGGCGTCTGGAAGCGCGTCGCGCTGCGGCACAGCTGCGACCCGGTGATCTACACGGTCGACTCCGCCCTGACGAGCCGGACGGTCGGCGACGGCCGGGAGGAGAACTTCATGTTCCGGATCAGCCTGTCCGCGAACGCCCCGAAGGACCTGACCGAGATCGAGGTCAGCGTGGGTGCCAAGGCACCGGGCTTCCCCGCGGCGTCCGCGGGCAGCCGCACCGTGAAGGTGGCCCGTTCCACCGCGCCGGCCCCGACCGCTCCGGCGAAGCCGACCCCCGCGAAGCCCGCCGCCAAGCCGGCCGCCACGGCCACGCCCGCTCCCGCGAAGCCCACCCCCGCGAAGCCCGCCGCCAAGCCGGCCGCCGCCGCGCAGGCCCCGACCGCCTCCCCGACCGCCTCCCCGAGCACCGAGCCCACCGCCAAGGCTCCCGCGGCCGTGCCCGCCGCCCCCGCGGCCCCGACGTCCCCGACGGCCGCGCCCACCGCCGCACCCGCCACCACCGCGCCGGCCGGCACCCCCGAGCTCGCCCAGACCGGCGCCGGCACCCCCAACGGCCTGCTCGCCGCCCTCGCCGCGGGCCTCGCCGCCACCGGCGCGGGCGTCCTGGTCTCCGTGCGCCGGCTGCGCACCGGTCGTCGCTGACCGGCCGCGGCCGACGCCCGGGAAACCGGAAGGGCCCTGCCTCCGCACGGCGGTGCGGAGGCAGGGCCCTTCCATGTCCTTACCGGGGGCTCAGCCCCAGGTGATCAGGCGCTTCGGGTACTCCAGGACGCCCGCCACGTCGGCGAGCACCTTGGAGCCCAGCTCCCCGTCCACCAGGCGGTGGTCGAAGGAGAGCGCCAGCGTGGTCACCTGCCGCGGGACCACCTTGCCCTTGTGCACCCAGGGCAGTTCCCGGACCGCGCCGAAGGCGAGGATCGCCGCCTCCCCCGGGTTGAGGATCGGGGTGCCGGTGTCGACGCCGAAGACGCCGACGTTGGTGATCGTGACCGTGCCGCCCTGCATGTCGTTCGGCGAGGTCTTCCCCTGACGGGCGGTGTCGATCAGCTCGCCGAGCGAGACCGCCAGGCCCGCGAGCGTCTTGCCGCCCGCGTCCTTGATGTTGGGGACGATCAGGCCGCGCGGGGTGGCCGCGGCGATGCCGAGGTTCACCTGGCCCTTGATCACGATCTCCTGGGCCGCCTCGTCCCACTGGGCGTTGATCTCCGGGTGGCGCTTGATCGCGGTGAGCAGCGCCTTGGCGACCAGCAGCAGCGGGCTGACCCGGACGTCCCGGCCCAGCTCGCCGCTCTCCTTGAGCCGGCGGACGAACTTCATCGTGCGGGTGACGTCGACCTGCACGAACTCGGTGACGTGCGGGGCGGTGAAGGCCGAGGCCACCATCGCCTGCGCGGTCGCCTTGCGGACGCCCTTGATCGGCACCCGGACGTCGCCCGCGGCCGGGACGGCCACCTGTGCGGGGACGGCCGGCTCGGTGGGCGCGGCCTCCGCGGGGACCTCGGCCGGGGCCGCTGCCGGAGCGGTCGCCGCCGCCGCGTGGGCGTGCAGGTCCTCGCGGGTGATGACGCCGTCGGGGCCGGTCGGGGTGACGGCCCGCAGGTCGATCCCGAGGTCCTTGGCGAGCTTGCGCACCGGCGGCTTGGCCAGCGGGCGGTCACCGGTGACGGCGGCGGACGGCTCGGGTGCCGGCGCGGGCGCGGGCACCACGACGGGGGCCGGAGCCGCGACGGGGGCCGGCGCCGTGGCGACGGCGGTCGCCACCACGGTGGTGCGACGGGCCCGGCGCTGGGCGACGCCGGTCCGCGGACCGTACCCGACCAGCACCTCGCGCCGCTCGGGCTCGGCCTCGGCGGCCGGGGCCGGCGCAGCGGCCGGAACCGCCGGAGCGGCGGCAGCGGGCGCGGGAGCCCCCGCCTCCCCGGCCACCGCGACCGAGATGATCACGGTGCCGACGTCGACGGTCGCGCCCTCCGGGAAGAACAGCTGCTCGACGACCCCGTTGAACGGGATCGGCAGCTCCACGGCGGCCTTGGCGGTCTCCACCTCGCAGACGACCTGGCCGTCCGTCACGGTGTCGCCGGGCTTGACGTACCAGCTGAGGATCTCGGCCTCGGTGAGGCCCTCGCCGACGTCGGGCATCTTGAACTCGCGGAGCGAGCGAACTTCGGTGGTCATCTTCGCTCCCCGCTCAGTAGGCGAACGCGCGGTCGACGGCGTCGAGCACGCGGTCCAGGTCGGGCAGGAACGCCTCCTCGACCCGGGACGGCGGATAGGGCGCGTGGTAGCCGCCGACCCGCAGGATCGGCGCCTCCAGGTGGTAGAAGCAGCGCTCCGTGAGGCGGGCGGCCAGCTCGGCGCCCATGCCCAGGAAGACCGGCGCCTCGTGCACCACGATGCCGCGCCCGGTGCGCTTGACCGACTCCTCCAGGGCGGCGAAGTCCACCGGGGAGAGCGAGCGCAGGTCGACGACCTCCAGCCGGCGGCCGTCCTCCTCGGCGGCCGCGGCGGCCTCCAGGCAGACCTTGACCATCGGCCCGTAGGCGATCAGCGTGGCGTCGGTGCCGGGACGGACGATCCGGGCGTCGTGCAGCCCCAGGTCGGCGGCCTCGCCGACCTCGCCCTTGTCCCAGTAGCGGCGCTTGGGCTCCAGGAAGATCACCGGGTCGTCCGACTCGATGGCCTGGCGCAGCATCCAGTGCGCGTCGTGCGCGTTCGAGGGGGAGACCACGCGCAGGCCGGCGGTGTGCGCGAAGTAGGCCTCGTGCGACTCGCTGTGGTGCTCGACCGCGCCGATGCCGCCCGCGTACGGGATGCGGACGGTGACCGGCATCTTGACGTGCCCGAGCGCGCGGGCGTGCATCTTGGCCAGCTGGGAGACGATCTGGTCGAAGGCCGGGTAGACGAAGCCGTCGAACTGGATCTCGACCACCGGGCGGTAGCCGCGCAGGGCCAGGCCGATCGCGGTGCCGACGATGCCGGACTCGGCGAGCGGGGTGTCGATCACCCGGCCCTCGCCGAAGTCCTTCTGCAGGCCGTCGGTGATCCGGAAGACGCCGCCGAGCTTGCCGATGTCCTCGCCCATCAGGACGGTCTTCGGGTCGTTCTCCAGCGACTTCCGCAGGGCGTCGTTGAGCGCCTTGGCGATGCTGAGCTGACCGGCCATCAGAGGTTCTCCCCCGCCTCGAAGGAGGCCGCGTACTCGACGTACCCGGCCCGTTCCTCATCGACCAGCGTGTGCGGCTCGGCGTAGACGTGGTCGAAGATCAGGGTCGGGTCCGGGTCCGGCATGCTGCGCACGCCCTCGCGCACCCGCAGCCCGAGCTGCTCGCTCTCGGCGTCGACCGAGGCGAAGAACTCCTCGTCGGCGAGGCCCTGCTTCTCCAGGTGGGCCTTCAGCCGGCTGATCGGGTCCTTGGCCTTCCAGGCCTCGGTCTCCTCGGTGAGCCGGTAGCGGGTGGGGTCGTCGGAGGTGGTGTGCGCGCCCATCCGGTAGGTGAACGCCTCGATCAGGACCGGGCCGTTGCCGCTGCGCGCGTGCTCCAGCGCCCAGCGGGTGACGGCCAGGCAGGCCAGCACGTCGTTGCCGTCGACCCGGACGCCCGGGAAGCCGAAGCCGGAGGCGCGGCGGTACAGCGGGATCTTGGTCTGGGTGGTGGTGGGCTCGGAGATCGCCCACTGGTTGTTCTGGCAGAAGAACACCACCGGCGCGTTGTAGACCGAGGCGAAGGTGAAGGCCTCGTTGACGTCGCCCTGGCTGGAGGCACCGTCGCCGAAGTACGCGATGACCGCGTCGTCGGAGCCGTCCTTGGTGATGCCCATCGCGTAGCCGGTGGCGTGCAGGGTCTGCGCGCCGATCACGATGGTGTAGAGGTGGAAGTTCTTCTCGTTCGGGTCCCAGCCGCCGTGGTTCACGCCGCGGAACATGCCGAGCAGGTTCAGCGGGTCGACGTCGCGGCACCAGGCGACGCCGTGCTCGCGGTAGGTCGGGAAGGCGTAGTCGCCGGGGCGCATCGCGCGCCCGGAACCGACCTGCGCGGCCTCCTGGCCGAGCAGCGAGGCCCACAGGCCCAGCTCGCCCTGCCGCTGCAGGGAGGTGGCCTCGGCGTCGAACCGGCGCACCAGCACCAGGTCACGGTAGAGGGCGCGAAGCTCGTCCGGCTCCACGGTGAGCGGGTAGTCCGGGTGCTCGACCCGCTCTCCTTCCGGGGTGAGCAGCTGCACGAGCTCCGGCTGGGCGTCCGTACCCGTGGCGCGGAGGGTCTCAGGGACGCCGGGGGCCGCCTTCTTGCGGGCCCTCGCCGTGCTTTTGACGGTCACGTTCACTCCTCGGTCTGTCCGGCCGCCCGGGGTCGCCGGTGACCGGTCCGGTCACCGCTCCGCGGGGCGCGCGTGGGTGTGCGCACCTACTGCGGGGCAGGTGGTGTTCCTCTTCCGACGGCGCCCTCACGAGAACGTTACCCAGCGTCCGCCCCCGGCGCGTCTGCGCTAGGACGTCCTAGTTGTTGGGTGCCGACAACTGCGGGTGTGGCGCAGCTCTCAATTCGGTCGCCTTCAGGACACCTGCGCACGTTATCCGGGCGAGAGCTCCTGCGTAAGGGGGTTACCGGCATCGCTTTCTCCCGCTCTGGCCGGATCGCACCCCTGCCCTGGTGCGGGCGATAGGTCTTCCGTACGGTGATATGGGAGGCTTTGCGAGTGACTGATAACGGACAAATCAGGGTATTCCTGCTCGACGACCACGAGGTGGTCCGGCGGGGCGTCCACGAACTCCTCTCGGTCGAGGACGACATCGAGGTGGTCGGCGAGGCCGGCACCGCCGCCGAGGCCCTCACCCGGATCCCGGCCGTCCACCCCGACGTCGCGGTCCTCGACGTCCGGCTGCCGGATGGCAACGGCGTCGAGGTCTGCCGGGAGATCCGCTCCCGGATGCCGGAGATCAAGTGCCTGATGCTGACCTCCTTCTCCGACGACGAGGCGCTGTTCGACTCGATCATGGCCGGGGCCTCCGGCTACGTGCTGAAGGCGATCCGCGGCACCGACCTGATCACCGCCGTGCGGGACGTCGCGGCCGGGAAGTCGCTGCTCGACCCGGTGGCCACCAGCAGGGTGCTGGCCCGGCTCCGGGACGGCGGCGAGAAGGAGGACGAACGACTCGCCCAGCTCACCAAGCAGGAGCGCCGCATTCTGGACCTGATCGGCGAAGGGATGACCAATCGTCAGATCGGGAACGAGTTGCACCTCGCGGAAAAGACGGTGAAGAACTACGTCTCCAGTCTGCTCGCCAAGATGGGGATGGAGCGGCGGACCCAGGCGGCCGCCTTCGTCGCACGGCACCAGGCGGACCACCAGCACTGATCCGGCAGGTGCACATATCTGACGACTTGTCAAGGACCCCCGCCGGGGGGCCCTAACCTCTGGCTGTGACTTTCAGCCAGACCCTTGCCTGTGCACCAGCCCGCCCCGACCTCTCGGCCCCGCCGATAGGAACCCTCAGCCCGCCCGTTCCGCACGCAGCCCTCGCCGAGATCCTCCGCCGCTACCGGGTGGGCCGCCTGCTCACCGCCGAACCCGTCGCCGAAGGCCTGCTGAACCGGGGCTACCGCGTCACCACCGAGGCCGGCACCTACTTCCTGAAGTGCTACGTCGACGCCGCGACCGCCGGCCGCGAGGCGGTCACCGGCCACCACCGCGCCATGGCCGCGCTCGCCACCCTGGGGCTGCCCGTCACGCCCCCGCTCACCCTCGCCGAACGGACCGGCACCGTGGCCGCGTTCGGCGGCCGGCTGTTCGCGCTCTTCCCCTGGGTGGATGGCCGACACCGACACGGTACGGAGCTCTCCGTGCCGCAGTGCGACGACCTCGGCGCGCTGCTCGGCCGACTGCACGGCGCCCTCGACGACGTCTGCGCCCCCGTCGACCAGCCCTCCGGCTACCGCAGCGCCGACCCCCTCGACAGCTCCGTGCTCGCCCGCGAACTCCGGTCGCACGCCCGCGAGCACCGCCCGTACGGCGAGCTGGACGCCCTGGTCGAGCGGCGGCTCACCGAACGGCTGGAGCTGCTCGTCGACCACGCGCACCGCCGGCCCGTCCCGCAGACCGCCCCGCCCACCGGCTGGACGCACGGCGACTTCCACGGGCTCAACCTGCTGCACGACGGCGACCGGATCTCAGCAGTCCTGGACTGGGACAAGCTCGGGCTCCAACCGCGCGCCGAGGAGGCCGTCCGCGCGGCCACCCTGGTCTTCAACGACCGGGCCACCGGCGTGCTGGACCTCGTCCGCGTCCGGCACTACTCGCAGTCGTACCGGGCCACCGGGGCCGCCACCGCCGAGCACCTGGCCGCCGCCGTGCACCGGGTCTGGTGGGAGCGGCTGAACGACTTCTGGATGCTCCAGTGGCGCTACCAGCGGGCCGACCACCGGGCCGACCCGCTCTACCCCGCCTCGGCGGGCCAGTTGGCGTGGTGGTGCCAGGAGTACGAGCAGGTCCTGGACGCCTTCGCCAACTGACCCGGCGGCTCAGCCGGCCGGCGGCGGCGTGACCGGCGGCGTGACCGGCGGCTTCGGCGAGGTGTTGCCCGCCGGCTGCGTGGCCGGCGGGGTCGTCGGCACCGGCTGCTGGGTCGCCGGCGGGGCCGTGGTCGGAGCGGTCGTCCCGCTGCCGCCCGTCCCGGTGGTCGGGGCGGTGGGGGGCGGGGTGGTCGCCGTCCCGGTCGGCGTCGTGCTGGCCGTCGGCGGCTTGCTGCCGGTCATGCTCGGGGTCGGCGACAGCGAGTGCTTGCCGCCCGAGGTGGCCGGCGGCTGGCTCTGGTTGCCGCCGTTGCTGGTGTTGCCGTTGTCGGTCGGCTGCTGCGGGCGCCGGGTGTTCTGGGTGGTCGGGGCCGTGGTCACGGAGCCGCCCGTGGTGGGCGTGGTGGCCTCCGGCGAGGTCGACACCACACCGGGCGGCGGCGTGGTGTCGCCCGGGTCGCCGCCCTTGCCGTCGTCCGCGCCGCTGAGCGCCAGCGCGATGCCGACACCGGACGCGACGATCACCGCCGCGAGGCCGGCGACCCAGCGCCACGGCCCGCGCCGACCGGAGTCGCCGCGCCCGTGTCCGTGCCCGTCACCGCCACCGCCGCCACCGGTCCCGTCACCACCGCCGCCGTACGGTCCGCCGACCGCCGGGTAGGGCGCGGACGGGGTCTGCGGGCCGCCCGGCACCTGGTACGGCAGCATCGCCGTCGGGTCGCCGGGGATGCCCGCCCCGAGCACCGCGGTCTCGTCCGTGCCGGTCATCGGCACGCCGTGGCCCTGCCCGGCCGCGGCCAGCCCGGCGGCCGCGGAACCGGCCGCCCAGGCACCCGTGCCGCCGTGCAGCTCGCGCAGCGCGTGCTCCAGGTGCGCGCGGAACTCGTCGGCGTCCTGGAAGCGGTCGTCCGGGTTCTTGGCGAGCGAGCGCAGCACCAGCGGATCGAGCGCCGCCGGCACCCGCGGGTTCGCCTGCGAGGGCGGCACCGGCATGTCCTGGACGTGCTGGTAGACCACCGAGAGCGGGGTGTCGCCGGTGAACGGCGGGCGCAGCGTCAGCAGCTCGTAGAGCATGCAGCCGGCCGCGTACAGGTCGGAGCGGTGGTCGACGGGCTTGCCGAGCGCCTGCTCGGGCGAGAGGTACTGCGGGGTGCCCATGACCATGCCGGTCTGGGTCATGGTGGAGGCGGTGCCGGTCAGCGCGCGGGCGATGCCGAAGTCCATCACCTTGACCGCGCCGGTGGTCGTGATGATCACGTTGGCCGGCTTGATGTCACGGTGCACGATGCCGTGCCGGTGGCTGTAGGCGAGCGCCTCCAGCACCCCGGCGATGATGAGCAGCGCCTGGTCGACCGGCGGCTCCGCCTCGTCCACCAGGAGCTCGCGGACGGTCCGGCCCTCGACCAGCTCCATCACGATGTACGGCGTCGACTCCTCGCCGACGTACTCCTCGCCGGTGTCGTACACCGAGACGATCGCGTGGTGGTTGAGCGCCGCGACGGCGTGCGCCTCGCGGGTGAAACGGAGCCGGGCGATCTCGTCCTGGGCGAGCTCGCCGCGGAGCAGCTTGACCGCCACGGTCCGGCCGAGCCGGACGTCCTGGGCTGCGAGCACCTCGGCCATGCCGCCCCGGCCGAGCCGGTGGGTCAGCCGGTAGCGGCCGTCGCCGACCGTCCCCAGCGGGGCGGCGGTGCCACGGCCCGGCGTCTGCGGGCCACCGAACGGCGGGAGCGCGGAGGTGGCGGCGTCGCTACCGGTGTCCGGCGTCCTCGGGGCCCCGCCGGCCGCACCGGGCGCCCAGGCCCCCCCGTCGTCGTCCGGTTGCTGCGTCTGTGCCATCGCTCCTCGCCCCGGGCCTTCGCTCGGATCGCGGTGCCCTGTCGCCTCGTGTCCCCGAACGCTACCGCTTCCGACCTGCCCCCGTAGCACGCCCGATCCGGACGGAACGCGTCAGAGCAGGCCATTCCGGTCGGCCGGACCGTCCGCGTGGAGCACGGTCGCGGTCCGCTCCGAGCTGCGCGAGGTCGACCCGGAGCCGGAGCCGTTGTTGGCCCGGTTGACCACGATCGCGATGATGATGACCGCCAGCACGATCACCCCGACGATGATGCCGATGATCACCGCGGCCGTGGAGCAGCCGCCGCTGTTCGACGCGGGGGCCGGCTGGAACGGCGGCATCGGCTGCGGCGGCGGGGTGTGCGCCTGCGGGAACGGCTGCGGCGTCTGGAACGCCGGCGGCGGCGTCTGGTAGGCCTGCGGCTGCGGCGGCGGGGTGTGCGCCTGCTGCGGGAACGGCGGCTGCGGAGTCTGGAACGCCGGCGGCGGCGTCTGGTAGGCCTGCGGCTGCGGCTGGTGGAACGGCTGCGGCGTCTGCGGGGCCTGCGGCGCCGGCGGAGCGGCGTGCACCGAACGCGGACCGTCGGTGATCACCAGCGGGGAGCTGGCCGCCAGGGGGCTGCCGCCGCCCTTGGCCGCCGCGATCAGCCGCTCGGCCTCGTCCCGCATCGCGGCCGCGCTCGGGAACCGGTGCGCCGGGTCCTTCCGCAGCGCGGTGGCGACGAACTCGTCGACCGCCGGGTTGAGCGCCCGGTTGAGCGTGGACGGCGCCGGCGGCTCCTCCTGGACGTGCTTGTAGGCGATCGAGAACGCCGAGTCGCCGTCGAAGACCAGCTGACCGGTGATCATCTCGAAGAGCATCACCCCGACCGAGTAGAGGTCGGAGCGGGCGTCCACCGGCTTGCCCAGCGCCTGCTCGGGCGAGAGGTACTGCGGGGTGCCGACCACCATGCCGGTCTGGGTCATCGACGTGACGCCGGTCTCCAGCGCCCGGGCGATGCCGAAGTCCATGACCTTGACGACGCCCTTGCGGTCGAACATGACGTTGCCGGGCTTGATGTCACGGTGCACCAGGCCCTGGTCGTGCGAGGCCTCCAGGGCGTTCAGCACGCCGACGGTGACCCGCAGCGCCTCCTCGACCGGCATCGCGCCGTGCTGGGCGACCGCCTCGTTGATCGCGTCCCGCAGGCCCTTGCCGTCGACCAGCTGCATCACGATGTACGGCGTGGTGGAGCCGTCGGGGGCGACGTCCTCACCGGTGTCGTAGACCCGGACGATGTTCTCGTGCTCCAGCCGGGCCACGGCCTGCGCCTCACGGCGGAACCGCTCCTTGAACGACTCGTCCCGGCCGAGCTCGGCGTGCATGCTCTTCAGCGCCACCGACCGCTTCAGCACGTTGTCGTAGGCGAGGTGCACGGAGGCCATGCCGCCCTCGCCCAGCACCCGCTGCAGCACGTACCGGCCGTTGCCCAGGGAGTAGCCCTCGACCTCCGCGTTGCCGTGCTCGCTCATGGTCCTCTGCTCCCCCTCGGCGCGGCGGTGCCGCCGCGGCCGTGACGTTCGGTCTCGTCCGTACGTGTCCGGGCCCGGCCCGCTGGCCTGCCCTACCCCTGTCGCGGCGCTCGCCCGGCCTGCGACAGGGGCCCAGGGTATCGGCTCGCGGCGCCGGTGATCGGCCCAGGGCCGACACTGTGTCCGGTCTGGGACCCGGGACCGGCCGGTAGTGCGTTCGACACCGGGTCGTCGTGGTACGCCCGATGCCGTGACGGCCTGGGCGGTGCCGCGGCCCGCCGGTCCCGCGGTGGTCCCCCGGTGGTCCCGCAGTGGTGCCGCGGTGGTCCCCCGGTGATTCCCGGGACGGCCCTGCGGCGCTCCGCGCCGTGGTGCCGCCCCGGTCCTGCGGTCTCCCCGCGTTCTACAGGTACGGGCCGGAACGGATGCCGCGGCCCTCGCCCGGCTCGTCGCCCTCCGGCTCGCCGCCGTGCAGACCGGGCGGCAGCGCCCGACGCATCTGCTCCAGCTGCGCCCGCGCCGCCATCTGCTGCGCGAACAGGGCCGTCTGGATGCCGTGGAACAGGCCCTCCAGCCACCCCACCAGCTGTGCCTGCGCGATCCGCAGCTCGGCCTCGGTCGGGATCGAGTCCTCGGTGAACGGCAGCGAGAGCCGTTCCAGCTCGGCGACCAGCTCGGGCGCCAGACCGAGCTCAAGCTCCTTGATCGAACTGGCGTGGATGTCCTTCAGCCGGGCCCGGCTGGCCTCGTCGAGGGGAGCGGCCCGGACCTCCTCCAGCAGCTGCTTGATCATGCTGCCGATCCGCATGACCTTGGCGGGCTGCTCGACCATCTCGGTCACCGGCAGTTCACGCGGGCCGTCACCGTCGTCGCCCAGCGAGCCGGCCATCCCCTGGCCCACCGGCAGCCCGTCCGGTCCGACGATCAGCACCTTCTGGCCGTCCTGCGACTGCCCGCCCATGCCCTGGTAGAGCTCCTGGGACGAGCGCTCGTTCATCGGATTCGTCATGAACCACATTCTCCCTCACTGGGGTTGGTCGGGTGGAGGGCCCCGACCGCACCGCCCCCGGTCCGGCACCGGCCGCCGCGCCGGCGCCGCCGCCTTCCCACCCATGACGCTACGCCCCGTGGGCGGGGTGCCGGTATCCGTACGAATACTCAGTTCGCCCGGGGATCCGGACGTGCCGGGGACCCGGCGCACCCGGCGGCCACCGGGCGGGCAGCTGCCCGCCCGGTGGCCGCCGCTCAGCCCCTGCGCAGCCGGATGCCGATCAGGCCCAGTCCGCACCCGATCAGCCCGAGGCCGGCTCCGAGCGGCAGCTGGAGCGTGGAGGCGTCGCGCCAGCGGGCGGGCAGCACGGCCGGCGCCGCCACGGCCTGCGGGTCGGGCCGGCCCAGCGCCAGCGCCGAGCTCCCCGTGGTGTCGGCGGAATCGGCCGGGCCCCCGGCCTCGGCCGACTCGGCCTCGACCGGCCGGTCGGGGGCCTGCTCGACGGACTGCTCCCGGCCGCGCTCCGGAGCGGACCGCACCCGTTCGGGCGCCGGTCCCGGACCGTGCCGGTACCACCCGTGGACCCGGTCGGCCCGGAGCCCGCCGCCGGCGGGCCGGGGGTGGACGCCCTGGTCCTGCGGCGGCGCCACGGCGGCGGGGGTGAGGCCGTCGGCGACCGTGGTCGTGACGGCGCTCGCGGACGCCGCGGGGGCGGGCGGCGTGCTCGGCGCGGCCGAGGGCGCGGGACCGGAGGCGGCCGGCTCCGGTCCCGGCTGCGACTGCGGCTCCGGGCCCGGCTGGGACTGCGGCTGCGGCTGCGGCTCCGGGGAGGCGGCGTGGGCGGGTTCCGGAACGGCCGGCGCGGAGGCGGCGGGTGCCGTGGAGACCGGCCCGGACGCGGCCGGTGCGGGCCCGGCGGAGGCTCCGGACGAGGTCACGGCGGCGACCGGGGCGCTGGTCGCGGCGGTGGCCCCGGCGGTGGACGCGGCGGACGGTTCCGCCGGGACCGGGGAGGGCGATCCGGAGCGCCCCGACCCGCCCCGGGTCGGGAGCGCGCCCGGCTCCGACGGCACGCCCGGACCGTCGGCCCCGGTGGGCCCCTCGGTCTCGGTGGGTCCGTCCGCCTCGACGGGCCCGTCCTCCTCGGCGGAGGCGGACGGCGCCACGGGGACGGCTGGCGCCACGGGGACGGTCGGCGGCACGGGGACGGTCGGCGGCACGGCGGCGGTCGGTGTCACGGCGGCGCGCGCGGCGGAGGTACCGGGCCCGGCGGGGACGGCGACCGCCGCCGGGGCAGCCAGCGGTACGGCGAGGCCGAGTACCGCCACCACCAGCAGCCGCCGCGAGCACCGCTCGGCGCGCCGGGCGCGGATGCGCCCGGCGCGGCGGGAACGGCGGTGCGACAACGCTGCGGGCAACGGCCCGAGGAACGCGTGCGAAGGTGCGGCCACGGTCGAGGTCCTTCCGCGACGGCCGACCGCGCGGGGCGGGATCGGCGGCGGGACAGCTCTCGACCAGACTCACACAATCCGGCATTCAGGGCATTTCGGACGATCGCATCCGGGCCGCCCAATCACCCCGCCGTACCCCTGCCCGCTCCGGCCCGCCTGCGGCCCTGCGGCTCCGGCCCTGCGCCCCGGCCGGCATCCGCCTCAGACCCGCAGCACCACCTTGCCGACCTGTTCGCCGGCCTCCAGCGCCCGGTGCGCGGCGGCCGCGTCGGCCAGCGGCAGCACCCGGTCGACCACCGGCTTCACCACCCCCGACTCGACCAGGGGCCAGACGTGCTCCCGCACGGCCGCCACGATCGCCGCCTTCTCGGCGAGCGGCCGCCCCCGCAGGTTGGTGGCGATCACCGCACCGCGCTTGCGCAGCAGCGTGTTGAGGTTGAGCTCGCCCTGCACCCCGCCCTGCAGCCCGATGATCACCAGCCGGCCGTTGACCGCCAGCGCGTCCACGTTCCGCTGCAGGTACTTGGCGCCCATGATGTCCAGGATCACGTCCGCGCCGACCCCGCCGGTGGCCTCCCGGAGCACCTCGACGAAGTCCTGCTCCCGGTAGTCGATCAGGATGTCGGCGCCCAGCTCCGCGCACCGGGCCAGCTTCTCGGCGCTGCCCGCCGTCACCGCCACCCGCGCGCCGACCGCCTTGGCCAGCTGGATCGCCATCGTGCCGATGCCGCTGGCGCCGCCGTGCAGCAGCACGGTCTCGCCCGGCCGCAGGTGGGCGGTGAGGAAGACGTTGGACCAGACCGTGCAGACGACCTCGGGCAGCGCGGCGGCCTGCTCCGGGGTCAGCCCCTTCGGCACCGGCAGCAGCTGCCCGACCGGGACGGCCACCCGCTCCGCGTACCCGCCGCCGACCAGCAGCGCGCAGACCTCGTCGCCGACCGCCCACCCGGCCACCCCGGGGCCCAGGGCGGTGATCCGCCCCGCGCACTCCAGACCGGGGTGGGGCGAGCTGCCGGGCGGCGGGTTGTAGAGGCCCTGCCGCTGGAGCAGGTCGGCGCGGTTGACGGCGGTCGCCGCCACCTCGACCAGGACCTCGCCCTCACCGGGCACCGGATCCGGCACCTCGGCCCAGACCAGCGCGTCGGGTCCGCCGGGCTCAGGAATCGTCATCGCATGCATGATCCCGACGCTACTCCGCGCCACCCCGCGCGGACCGGCCCGGGACACGCCCTATCCGGCCAGTTCCGGGAGCACCACGGCGCCCGGCAGCGCGGCCAGCACCCGGCCCGGCAGGATCAGCTTGCCCCGCCGCCGCCCGCTGCCCACCAGCACGTACGGCGTCGCGGCCACCGCCTCGTCGACCAGCAGCGGCCAGTCGGCGGGCAGGCCGACCGGCGTGATGCCGCCGTACTCCATGCCGCTCCCGGCGACGGCCGCGTCCATCGGCGCGAACGACGCCTTGCGGGCCTCCAGGTGCCTGCGGACGGCCCGGTTGACGTCCACCCGGGTGGTCGCCAGCGCCAGGCAGGCCGCCAGGGTGGTCTCACCGCCGCGCTTGGCGGCGACCACCACGCAGTTCGCCGAGGCCTCCAGCGGTACGCCGTAGGTCTCGCAGAAGACGGCGGTGTCGGCCTTCTCCGGGTCGGTGTCCACGTAGAGCACGGACCGGGCAGCCTCCCGGTCGTCCCAGTTCTTCAGGGCGTCCGCCACCGGGCCGGCCAGTAGTCCACCCGCCTCCAGGGCGGGCGTGACGGACTCGAACGTGCCGAACGGGAGCTGCGGTCGATCACTCATGCTGCCCGACCCTACGCGCCGCCGGGACCCTTGATGACGATCACCCGGTCGGTGAGCTGGAGCGTCCGCGCCTCCGGCTCGGTGTAGTTGATCACCCGGCTGCCGCGGACCACCGCCACCACCAGGTCCTCGCACTCGCGCGGGCTGTGCCCGGCCTCGGCCCGGGTGACCGGGCGCTCGTACACGTCCAGGCCGTTGCCGTAGGTCAGCAGGTCCTCCATGACCTCGCCGGCGTGCGGGCTGAGCATCGACATCCCGAGCAGCCGGCCGGCCGAACTGGAGCTGGTGACCACGACGTTCGCGCCGCTCTGGCGGAGCAGCGGCGCGTTCTCGTCCTCCCGGACGGCGGCGACGATGGTGGCCGACCTGGTGAGCTGACGAGCCGTCAGGGTGACCAGGGCGGCGGTGTCGTCCCGCTCCGGCGCGACCACCACCCGGGAGGCCGTGGGCAGTCCGGCCCGGATCAGGGTGTCGGCCCGGGTGGCGTCGCCGACCACGCCGACCAGTCCGTGCTGGGCGGCCTGGTCGATCACCTTGCGCTGCGGGTCGACCACCACGATCTCGTCCTTGCGCACCCCCTGGCCGAGCAGCGTGTCGACCGCGCTGCGGCCCTTGGTGCCGTAGCCGATCACGACGGTGTGCTCGCGCACGGTGGACCTCCAGCGGTTCAACCGCCACTGCTGACGGGTGCGTTCGGTGAGCACCTCAAGGGTGGTGCCGACCAGGATGATCAGGAAGAGCACCCGGAGCGGCGTGATCACGAAGATGTTGGTGAGCCGGGCGCCCTCGCTGTACGGGGTGATGTCCCCGTACCCGGTGGTGGAGAGCGTCACGGTGGCGTAGTACGCCGCGTCGACGAAGCTCAACCCGCCCCCGGCGTTGTCGTTGTAGCCGTCGCGGTCCACCCAGACGATCAGCGTGGTGGCCACCAGCACGGCCAGCGCGATCAGCAGCCGGAAGCCGACCTGCCGGACGGCCGGCGCCGACCGCCGGGCCGGCAGCACGATCCCGGCGTCCGCCCAGGGCTCCGTCCCTGGAGTGAGCGGACCGGGGAACCGCTCGCGCCTGCGTCGGATGCTCACGGTGCCTCCAGCAGCTCGACCGGCTCGCCGGGCGCCGCGCCGCCGGGCGGCACCACCGCGAGCGCATCGGCCCGGGCCAGACCGCGGAGCATCGCCGGTCCGTCGTAGGGAAGTTGGACGACGCCCCGGTCGGTGCGCCGGACCGGCAGCAGCCGGGTGTCCACCGGGTGCCCGGGCAGGGCGTCGACGGCGGCCGCCAGGACCGGGCGGGCGGTGGACCGGCCGGCCAGCCCGTGCAGCAGCGGCAGGGCGAGCGTGACCGTCCCCGCCACCGCGGCCAGCGGATTGCCGGGCAGGCCCACCAGGTGGCGGCCGCCGGGCAGTTCGGCGAGCAGCATCGGGTGGCCCGGGCGGACGGCGACCCCGTCCACCAGCAGCCGGGCGCCGACCTCGGCGAGCGCCCGGTGCAGGAAGTCCACCGGGCCGGCGGCCGTCCCTCCGGTGGTGACCACCACGTCGGCGGTGGAGTGCCGCAGGGCGTCCCGCAGCAGGCCGAAGTCGTCGCGGACGGCGCGCGGTTCACCGGTCTCGGCGCCGGCCGCGCGCAGCCACGGCGGCAGCAGCGGGCCGAGCGCGTCCCGGACCAGCCCGGGCCGGGGCAGCCCGGAGTCGAGCAGTTCGTCGCCGAGCACCAGCAGTTCGACCACCGGACGGCGGCGGACGGCCAGCAGGTCGTGGCCGCAGGCGGCGGCCAGGCCCAGCACGGCCGGGCCGACCGGGGTGCCGGCCGGGAGCAGCGGCTCGCCCAGCCGGCACTCCTGGCCGCGCGGGCGGACGTCCTGGCCGGTGGTCAGCGAGCCGGGGGTGCGGTCGTGCAGCAGCGTCCCCGCCGGCTCGCCGTGCTCACGGCGGAGTACGGCGGTGGCCCCGGGCGGCAGCTGGGCACCGGTGGCGATCTCCACGGCGGCGCCGTCGGCCAGCGGTCCGGTGGCCGGCCGCCCGGCCAGCTGGCGGCCGGCGACCCGCCAGGGGCCGGGGCCGGCGACGGCCCAGCCGTCCATCGCCGAGGTGTCGAAGGCGGGCAGGTCGGTGAGCGCGGCGAGCGGCTCGGCGAGGGTGTGGTCGAGCGCCTCGCCCAGCGGCAGGCGCAGCGGCGGCAGCGCGGTCCGGCCTGCCCGGCGGGCGGTCTCGCGGGCCCGCGCCCAGCTCGTCGGACGGGCGGGGGCCGGCGGCTGGTCGAGCACGGCGAGTTCCTCCACCGCGCTCACGGCTGCCCCGGCGCGGCGTCCTGCGCCGTCCACCGTTCGGCGAGGGCGGCGGTCCGCCGGGCCGCCTCGGCGACGGCCTCGGGGCCGCCGCCCCGCTGGGCCGCCGCGTAGCCGATCAGGAAGGCGGTCAGCGGCGCGGCGGGCCGGGCCACCCCGTGGGCGACCACCCGGGCCAGGTCGAGCAGTCCGTGGACGTCGACGTCCAGGTCGATGTCCAGCTCGGCCCGGACCTCGGCGATCCAGTCATCCAGCGTGCGCTCCATGGGCCCCATGCTGCCTGATCGGCGGTTTCCCCGGCATGTTTGCCCGGTGAGCGGCGCGCGTCGTTTCGCTCACGACGCGGTGCGGGCGGCCGTGAGCGGAGGTCAGGGGGCGTCCCGTTCGCGGGCCCGGGCGAGGTCCTCCCAGGTGTCGCAGTCGTAGGTGACGTCGTCGGTGTCGGCCAGCCGGAGGGTGCGCAGGCCTCCGGTCAGGCGGCGCAGCGGCAGCCCGGCGGGGTCGCCGGCGGCGGCCAGTGCGGCCTCCAGGGCGGCCGACCGGTAGGCGGCGGCGAGCGGCTGGTCGCGGCCCCCGGCGTCGACCAGGACGACCGCCTCGGTGTCCGGGCCGGCGTCGTCGAGCGCGGCGGCCAGCCTGTGGACGGTCCGCTCGTCGAGGAACGGCAGGTCGGCGGCGAACAGCAGCACCAGGTCGGCGGTGGTCTCGGCCAGGCCCGCGGCGACGGCGGCCACCGGCCCGCCGCCGGGCGGTCGCTCCCGGGTCCACCGGACGCCGGGGCGGGCGGTGGGCCGGGCCGGGCCGACCACCACGGTGGTGCGGGCCCCGGCGCAGGCGGCGAGCACCCGGTCCAGCAGGGTGGTCTCCCCCACGGTCAGGCCGGGCTTGTCCGCCCCGCCGAGCCTGCGGGCGGCGCCGCCGGCCGGGACGATCACGTCGTACGGCGTCATGCCGCCAGTATCCGCCGGGCCGGTCAGGCCCCGCCCGCCCCGTTCCCGGAGTCCTTCGCGGGACCGTCCGGCCGGGCACCGGACTCCTCCGGCGCGTCCGCCTCCCCCGGCTCCCCCGGCTCCACTGCGGCCGCCGCGGCCGCCGCCGCCCGCGCCGTGTTGGCGGCGGCGCTCAGCTCCAGTACGGCCGGCAGGGTCAGCTCCCCGTACCTCTCGTTCACCGCGGCTGCCAGCGCCTCCGGGTCGTCCGGGAACTCGGCCAGCAGCCGGTCGAAGTCCTGCAGGTACTCGCCGGTGAACGCGAGCACCCTGGCCGCGTCGTCGCCCTGCCCGGGCGCCCGGTGCCCGGCGATCACCCGCTCGGCACCGAGTTCGGCGATCCGGCCGAGGTTGCGCGTCCACTCGGTGCGCTGCTCCGGCGTGGTGTCGGCGGTCCAGACGTGGGTGCCGTTGTAGACGAAGTCACCGCCGACCACGGTGCCGGTGCTCGGCACGTGGACCACCGTGGAGCCGTCGCAGTCGCCCTGGCCGAGCAGCAGCACCCGGATCACCTGCCGGTCGACCATCAGCGGCTGGGGCAGCAGCGGGGCCGGCACCAGCGGGTGGTCCGGGATGTCGTCCCCGAAGACCGGCTTCCACTGGGCGACCTTGGCCGCGGCGGTGCGCAGGATGCCGTCCACCACCGGGGGCGCGGCCAGCAGCTGGGCCTCGGGGAAGAGCCGGAGCACCTCCTCGGCACCGAAGTAGTGGTCGGGGTGGTGGTGGGTGACCACGATGGCGAGCAGCCGGCGGCCCTTGCCGGCCACCCACTCGGCCAGCTCGCGGCCGGCGCTGCGGGTGAGCTGGGCGTCGACCAGGATCGCGGTGCGCTCGCCGAGGATCAGCGTGGAGGTGGCGAAGAAGGCCGACTCGGGGCCGGTGAAGACGGCGGTCTCCAGCGGCCGGGCCGGCGGCTCGGCGGCGGCTCCGTCGGCCGCGCCCACCGGGGCGGCCGCCTCCACCGGGGCGGCGTTCTCCTCGGGCGGGGACGACGTCACTGGCTGCTCCCTCTGGTCGGGTGTCGTGTGGGCGGTCCTGCTCTGCGGTCCCGGCCGGCGGTTCCGGCGCGGGTCCGGTCCGCGGTCCCGGCCGGCGGGTGGCGGGTCGAACGGCCGTCGGCCGGTCCCCGCGCCCTACAGCATGGGAGTACGGCGCGGGGTCCGGTCCGCGGTCCCGGCCGGCGGGTGGCGGGTCGAACGGCCGTCGGCCGGTCCCCGCGCCCTACAGCATGGGAGTACGGCGCGCCGAAAGCGCGGAAGGCGCGCCGAAAGCGCGGAAGGCGCGCCCGGCGGGGCACGCCTTCCCGATCGCGGGTCCGGGTCCGACCCGGTTCCCGGGCCCTGGCAGGCCCTAGCACGGCCCCGCGGGCGCCGGAGGCCGGCTCAGGCCTTCCCGCCGGTCATCCGGGCCACCCGGTCGGCGACACCCCAGGCGGTGACCCGCCAGAGCGCCTCGACCACGATGTGCCGGCTCATCTTGGACGCGCCCAGCTCCCGCTCGACGAAGGTGATCGGCACCTCGGCCACCTTGAACCCGGCCTTCACCGTCCGCCACGCCAGGTCGACCTGGAAGCAGTACCCGGCGGAGGCCACCTCGTCCATGCCCAGGCCCAGCAGGGTCTCCCGGCGGAACGCCCGGTAGCCGCCGGTGACGTCCTGGATCGGCACGCCGAGCATCAGCCGCGAGTAGGTCGAGCCGCCGCGGGAGAGCAGCAGGCGGGACTTCGGCCAGTTCACCACCCGGCCGCCGGGCACCCAGCGCGAGCCCAGCACCAGGTCGGCGCCGCGCAGTGCGGTGAGCAGCCGGTCCAGCTCCTCGGGCCGGTGCGAGCCGTCGGCGTCCATCTCGACCAGTACGTCGTAGCCCTGGTCGATGCCCCAGCGGAAGCCGGCCAGGTAGGCGGCGCCCAGCCCCTCCTTGCCCTTCCGGTGCATGACGTGCACGTGCTGGTCCTCGGCGGCCAGCTTGTCGGCGAGCTCCCCGGTACCGTCCGGACTGTTGTCGTCGGCGACCAGGACGTGGACCTCGGGGACGGCGGCGCGCACCCGGCCGACGATCTTCTCGACGTTCTCCGCCTCGTTGAACGTCGGGATGATCACCAGCACCCTGCCGAGATCAGCAAAACGCTGCTGGTTGACGGTCACGTACTAACCTCTCGGCCGGTGGCGGGAAGTGCCAGTCACCGTTGCCCGCACTCATCAGAAGACGCGGTCCCCGGCGGCGCCCCGCCGACCTGGAGACCACTGTGGAAAACACTGGGTCCTGGCATCCTACTACCGCGTCCTCGGACCACCCCTCCGTCCGCGGCGCTCCCCGCCCCCCACCTGCCGTTTCCCCGGGGGCGGTGCCGGTCGGCTAGGGTCGATGCCCGGCCTTTGCCCGGACCATCCGACCGCCCGGTGACCGCCGACCGGCGACACGGCCCACCAGCCACTGCAGCAAAGGAGCAGGACCGCGCCCATGGACAAGCTCGTCAACACCGTCCGCCCGTACGCCTGGGGATCGGTCAGCGCGCTCCCCGAGCTGCTCGGGCAGGAGCCGACCGGTGAACCGCAGGCCGAGCTCTGGATGGGCGCCCACCCCGGCGACCCCTCCCGGGCCGACCGGGGCGACGGGCCGCGCCGGCTGGACGAGCTGATCGCCGCCGACCCGGAGCGCGAGCTGGGCGCCGCCTCGGTGGCCCGGTTCGGGCCCACCCTGCCGTTCCTGCTCAAGGTCCTCGCCCCCGGCATCCCGATCTCCATCCAGGCCCACCCCTCGCTCGACCAGGCGCGGGCCGGGTACGCCGCCGAGAACGCCCTGGGCATCCCGCTGGACGCCCCGCACCGCAACTACCGGGACGCCAACCACAAGCCCGAACTCATCTGCGCGCTGGGCGAGTTCGACGGCCTGTGCGGCTTCCGCAGGCCGGCCGAGGCGGCCGTGCTGCTGGCCGGGCTGGACGTGCCCGCGCTGGCGCCGCTGATCGCCCTGCTGGGGGCCGCGGACGAGTCCGAGGCGCTCAGCAGCGCCCTGGCCGCCGCCCTCAGCCTGGACGGCCCGACCGCCGAGGCCGCGGTCCGGGACACCGCCGAGGCGGTCGACAAGGCCGCCGCCGAGGACCCGGACGGCCCGTACGCGCCGTACACCCGGATCAGCCGGGACTTCCCCGGGGACCGCGGCCTGATCGCCGGCCTGCTGCTCAACCACGTCCGGCTCCGGGCCGGCCAGGCGCTCTACCTCGGCGCCGGCGTGCCGCACGCCTACCTGCACGGCGTCTGCGTGGAGCTGCAGGCCAACTCGGACAACGTGCTGCGCGCGGGGCTCACCCCCAAGCACATCGACGTGCCGGAGCTGCTCAGGGTGGTGGAGTTCGCCTCCTGCGCGCCGGAACCGCTGCTGCCCGTCCCGGTCGACGGGACGCCCGGCGAGGAGCTCTACCCCGTCCCGATCGACGAGTTCCGGCTCTCCCGGTTCACGCTGGACGGCCGCGAGCGGGAGGTGGACGGCCGCGCCCCGCAGATCCTGCTCTGCACCGCCGGCGCCGCCCGGCTGACCGCCGCCGACGGCGGCGTCCTGGACCTCGCCCGCGGCGAGTCCGTCTTCGTCCCGGCCGACGGCACCACCACCCGCATCACCGGCACCGGCGGCGGCGCCACCGTCTTCCGCGCCACGGTCACGCTCTGACGCCGACGGCCCCGGGCCGGGGGCGGGAAGGTTCCCGTCTCCCGGCCCGGGGCCGTCGTCCCGTCCGCGGTTCCTCCGCGGCTCCGCGGTCCGGCTACCGGCCGCGGTCCGCCCCGGCGGCCACCGGTTCCGGTGCCGGCTCCGCTACCGTCGCGGCCGTTCCACCCGCCGGCTCGGCCGGGCCGCCCGGCGGGAGCGTCCCGCCCGCCGCCCCGACCGGCTGCGCGGGCCAGCGGGCGCTCACCGCCTTGGTCACGCGCCGGCCCAGGTTCTGGAACGGGATCTCGACCAGCCGGTACAGCAGGTAGCTCACCAGCAGGGTGGCGCCCAGGAACTCCGCGGTCCAGAGCAGCTGGCCGGCGCCCGTCTCCGGCAGCGGGGGCACGCCCAGCAGGTACTTGAGGGTGTGCAGGATCGGGTTGTGCAGCAGGTAGACCGAGAAGCTGATCGCGCCGAGCCAGGTCAGCACCTTCGGGAACCTGCGGTTGCGCAGCGCCATCCCGATGCCGAAGCTGAGCCAGGCGCCCAGGTACGAGGCGGTCCAGGAGACCCAGCCGGCCGTCCAGGTGCTCGACTCCATGCCGCCCTTGTTGTACATCCACCCGACGGCCGCGCCCGCGACGATCACGAAACCGAGGCAGAACGCGGCCGGGAGCCGCTCCATCTGCCCGCGTTCGGCCCGGTACACCACGGTGCCGGCGAACATCGTGGCGAAGATCATCCAGGTCTCGAAGGCCGGCGCCCGGCTGTTGTTGACCACCAGCACGACACCGAGGCCGGCCACCAGGACCGCACCGGTACGGGTCAGCACCGCGTTGCCGCTGAGCATGCAGGCCAGGCCCATCACCATGATCAGGGCGGCCGCCGCGACGAGGTTGCGCACCTCGTCGATGTTCCGGGTGAGCTGCATGGTGGCGATCGAGGTGCCGAAGACCAGCGCCACCGCGGCGAGTCCGACCGAGATCGCGCCGCTCTTGCGGTGCCAGTTGAGGGTGAACAGCGCGGTGACCACGAAGTAGAAGACCATCTCGTAGCAGAGGGTCCAGGTCACGGCCATGCCGTTGTACACGCCCAGGAAGTCCTGGAGCATCGTCCCGTTGGCGACCAGGGCGATCAGGTTGTGGCCGATCCGGAAGATCGTCACCGCGCCGTCGTCCTCGGGCAGGATCATGATCGCGAAGGCGATCCCGATGATCAGTGCCGGATAGATCCGGAAGAGCCGGCCGATCCAGAACGCCCTGACATCACCCCGCCGTTCGAGCGAGGCCGGGATGATGTAGCCGCTCACGATGAAGAACAGCATGACCCCGTAGAGCCCGAGGTCGAAGTGCCACCAGATCATCCCGCCGATGCCGAACGGCAGGATGTTGACCACCTCGAAGTGGTGGAGGGCCACCATCAGCGCGGCGATGCCGCGAAGCGCGTCGAGCCAGCCGAGCCGGGCCCCGCTCCCCGCCTGGAGTGTCTTGCCCTCGCCCTCCGGCACCAGGCGTCTTCTTCGTATCATCACGCCGGGGACACTAGTCGCCCGTCGCGGCCGGCTCCACACAGGGCCCCGCTTCCGGAGCAGGGCCCCTCCTCCGGGGCCGGCGGCCGCGACGCGGCCGAGCCAGTCCCGCGCCAGTCCCGCGCCAGCTGTAGGGTCTCGCCGCTCATGGCCAGTGGCGGTGCCGTGACCTGGTAGTTGTCGTCGTGTCTCACGGCTTGGCCAGCGGTCCAGTCTCACGATCGTGTCCGAATCCTCGGGGCAGCTGGCTTGCTGGCTCGTCAGCTCGCTGGCTAACCACCAGCTGACGGAGTGCAGAACGCAAGCGAGGCGCCGGCCCCGGAGTGGATGGCGCCCCGCTGCCGTGCCGTCAGGCCGGTTCGGGTGTGGGCGCCTCGGTCCGGCTGCCGCTCAAAACGTCCACGATGCGGAAGTCGTCGCGCTCCAGGGCCTCGACGATCGCCACGGCCATGTTCTCAAGGCCGTCCATGTCGGCAGGTAGGCATCCGTGCGCCTTCCGGTAGGCGACCATGGTGTCCACGATCCTGAGCACAACATCGATGTTCTCCGCACTGCTCTGCATCACGCCTCCTGTTCGTCGTCGCTGCCGCCGTTGACCGCACGGAGCCGCCGGTGAGCCTTGAACGCCTCCCCAGGCTCCGGCCAGTCGTCGACGCAGATTCCGTAGCAGGGCGGCGTCAGACCCCGCTCAGCCATATGAGTAAAGGGCCTGACCTCGCCAATCTCAAACTCGTGTCAGATCTGCCATCGCTTGGCCATCGACCATGAGATTTGGCCACGAAATCTGACCTCTTCCTCCAGTCAGACGTCTTCGCCGTAGGTGTTCAGGGCTCGGACAGCAGCCACGATCTTGGTGCCGAACGCGGTGGGACGCATCGGCTGGCCTCGTTGAGCTCGTTCGATCAGGGGCTTGCCGAGGTCCCGCTCGAGCCGGTTGATCTGGGTGACCAGAGTGGACTGGCTGATGCCGAGAGCTTCGGCTGCTTTCTGCATGGTGTCGTGGGACAGTGCGGCGATGAACCGCTCCAACCGGTCCCATGCATATGTACTGGTCAGGGCGTCACGAAGGAAGGCCGGCGCTTGTGTGGCGCGCTCCGCCGCACGGAGGGTGGCGTTGTGAGAGGCCCCACCCCGCCGCCGCAGCGGGAGGTTGTGGCTTTTCGCCCAGCGGTTCATGTGAGCCGGGCTCATGCCCTTCTCCCGGGCGAGGTCTCGCAGAGTCCGCCGGCGGCGAACGTACTGCTCGAAGAGCCAATCGGCCTCGACCTCCGCATGGCGCTTGTATTCCTGGAGACCGCCGCGTCGCAGGGGGATGCCGTACTGGCTGGCGAGTCGGGCAAGCAAGCCGCGGGAGATACCGGTGAGCTCGGCGATCTGCTGGAGAGAGCAGTGTTCGCCGAGGTAGAGACGGGCCAGTTCGGCCTTGGGCAGGTCCTCCATCGCCTTCTTAAAGGCTCTGCCAGCGGCTCTGGCCTGGGCTTTCGTCTCCGGGATCGCGGGGGCGGGGTGCTGGTCGAGCAGGTGCCGGACGGCTTCGACACTGGTGTCGAGGATTAGGGCGATGTGTTGGGCGGGGTGCTCACTCTGGCGGACGAGCTTGTGCAGGAGGTGGATGTCGACGCGGTCGGGGTCCGGGCCGGGGAGGTTGAGCCCGTCCATCAGGCTGGTGGGCGGCTGCCAGGTGACGGGTTCGTCGTCGATTCGGCGGGAAGCCAGGAATGCCTGTGCCTCCTCGTGGAGGGCCTGGGCCAGTTCTGGGGTGCGTAGGGCGGTGCGGCGGGCGTATTCGGCACGGAACTCGCCCCTGATGGTTCCGGGGTGTCCGGGGGCGGCTTCGATCGGCAGGCCGCTGATCTGCTGGAACAGATAGCAGCGCATGATCCGCTGGCGGAGAGCGCCGCCGGGCGGGGTGTCGGTGCGGCGGCAGATTGCCGCCCAGTGCTCGGTCGGCAGCAGGTCGGAGTAGTCCAGGCCGCGGCGGCGTGCATAGTCGATGGGGACATCGACGGCATCGAGGTGATCGGCCAGGCGGACCAGGGCGGTGACGAGGTCGGCCCAGCCCGGGTGGTTGTCCAGTCGTTGCAGAACTCTGGAGAGATCGTGGCCTTCGATCACGTTGCCGAGCCGGCGTGTGGCCGTGTCGAAGTCGATGCGGCTATCGACGGTCAGAAGGCTGGCGGCCAGCGCCGGGGCCAGGATGCGCGCGAACGTGCCTTCGGGCGGGGCCAGCCGGACGGTCCACGGGTTCCAGAACATGCTGGGGATCTTCCGGCTCCGCAGCGTGATGTCCGTGTTCGTTCTCGCGGGAAGACGGGGTATCTGCGCCGGCAGGCGGTGCCTCAGATGATCGCTGGGACGGCATGAGGGGGCCAGCCCGGCGAGGTGAACGGCTGTGAGGACCGGGCTCAGGCTGCGTCCCCACTGCCAGATCGTGGTGGGGCTGACTTGCGCCTCGTCGTCGCGGATGACTTCGAGTAGCGGACGCAGGGCCGCTCCGGCTTGGTGGATGTCCGGCTGATTCAGCACGCGCAGGGCGGCGGTGACGGCTGTCGCGGCGGTGACGGCCCGCGGTGGCGACATGAAGCCGGGCCGTTGTTCTGCCCGGGCGGCGAGGGTGCAGCCCGGGCCGGGGTTGAGGTGGGCGTTGGCGATGTCGTCGGGCACCCACTGGGCGAGGTCCTGGCCGGGGAGGCAGGACAGTAGGCGTCCGCAGACAGCCCGGATATCGGCCAGTGCCGCGGGTGCTGGCTGGGGAGCGAGCGCATAGGTGCCGAAGGTGGCCGTGCTCTTCTCGATCACGTCCAGCATCAGGGCCTGCGCGGCGAGCGCGGGATGATCCTCGTCCAGGCGAAGGGTGTCGGCATCCGCCAAGTCGAAGCCGCAGCCGCTGGTGACGGACCGGCCGGGTCCGGTGGGGGTGTTGCCGCAGCGGCCGGGGTCGGGGATGGAACGCGGGCCTCGGGGGCGGCGCCGAGGGATGCGCCCGCAGTGCGGGCAGCAGTCCGCCAGTAGCCGTCGGTGACGCAGGCAGGCGAAGGACCAGCCCAGCCGCCAGGACAGCATCCAACGTCCGTCGTGCTCGGAGAGGCAGTCCGGGCAGAACCGGGATCCGCTGCCGCGGCCCCAGAGCGCGGTGATGCGAACGCGGCGCCGCTCGGTATCGATCGTCAGTGCCCGCTGGTCGTAGTGCCGCAACGTCATCGAGTGAATGCGTGCGTCGGCCAGTCCGGTCGTGGCCGAGACCGCTGCGGCCTGCTGCGGCTGAAGCAGGACCGTCCAATCCACCTGGCCCCGCGGCAGCCCGGTAGCACGAGTCAGGTCGCCGAGGGGAGTGTGCAGGCGTCGGGCGGTCGCCTCTAGCCAGGAGTCCAGGGCCTCACCAGGAAGCGGTGCGACCCGGATCGGCAGAGTCCGCAGCATGTCTGTCATGCAGCCGTCCTGGGGCGGGGCTTGAGGCGGCTGGTCAGCTTGCCGGTCTCGAAGGCCAGCTCCAGCTCCCGGCGGGCTTCCTCAGCAGCCGCGTCGTTCTTGACACTGCTCAGCAGGTCTTCGTCCAGCCGCTCGGCGCCGGTGCGTACGGCTCGCTGACAGCCACGGTTGATCAGCGTCATGAGCGATCCGATGTGTCCGGTGCTGCGGGCGAAGAGGTAGTCCGACATGTCGTCAGCGATCATGCCGGGGTACTTGTTCACGAGGATGACGCGTTCCTCGATCGCGAGGAGGGTGTCGCGCCATCCGAGACGCCCTTGTTCGGTCTTGATGTCGAACGGTTCCATGCCCAGGCGAGTCGTGCGGCGTCCGGTCTGGGCAAGGACCGCGTCCTCGTAGGTGGCTCCCTCGCTGAACAGGCCCCGCTTCTCCAGACCGACACCGACCATCAAGAGGGTCACCGGGAACTCGTTGGCGATGTACTTGAAGTGGTTGCTGACCTCGATCCCGTTCTTGTTCTGCCACTTCAGGAAGTGCAGGTCGTCCACGATCAGCAGCTTCGTCTCCCCGGACAGGACGCAGTCGAGGGCGCGATAGCCGAAGTCGGCAGCTGTGCCGCGGTGCCGGCCGGGATGCCCGAAGTACTCCAAGATGGCCCGGTTGAAGTCGCGCATCCCGGTGTTGCTGGTCAGACCGACTCGGCAGACAGGCCAGCGTTCGTGTCCGTCATCGGTGAACTTGCCTTCCTCGCGGATGATGCGGCGGTGGAGCTTGCGGGCGAAGGCGAGCACGGCAGTCGTCTTGCCTAGTCCGGGAAAGGCATCGAGGGCGATCCCGCCCTTGACCTGGTCACTGTCCTGGTCGTTGCTGTCGAAGATGTCCCAGAGGTCTTCGTGCAGGGCCTTCATCTGCGGGGTTCCCAGCGGGCCGAGGTTCGCGTGCCACTTTCGGCGGGCGCGGTTGTACTCGGCCAGCGCTTCCTCCACCAGATCCTTCAGCTGCTTGCGGGACAGAAGCTCCGGGCGGATCCGGCGCGGGGCCTCCGCGAGGCGGGCGAAGCCTTCCTTGCGGGTCAGCGTGAGATGGTCCAGCCGGGAGCGCAGATCGGCTTCCTCGGCCTGTGCCCAGGGCGGCCTAGTCATCGTCGTCGATGTCCTTCAAGGCGGTTGCGTAGAAGTCGAGTTCCTCTTCGAGCTCCTCCAGGCCGTCGGCGTCGTCGTCGCCCGACTCCGGTTCCTGGACTTGAGTGGCCTCGATCGCCGGAGGCGCGGGCTGGTCGGGAAGGGACATCAAACGTGCGACCGAGGGCAGGGCGCTGACGGTGTCGGCTTTCGGCTCGGGAAATTCCAGGGCAACTTGTTCCCGGGAGAGCCGCAGGGCCATCCGCCGCTCGACCAGGGAAGTACCCAGTCCGAGGTTCCATCGCTTCAGCAGCAGAGCGATGGCCAGCCGGTCGTCGGGATAGGTGTATTCCTTCGCCGCCAGGCGCCGGGCGAACTGCAGCGCTTCCTCGCTCAACGGCATGGTCAGGCCGGGGGTGTGCTCCCACTCAAGGGTGTGCCAGGCACGTTCATGGTCCCGGAAGTGGATCCGGGTGGCGTCGTCGGGGTCTGCGAAGAATGGCAGCCGCCGCTTGTCCAGGTCGATGCCAGAGCTGGCCATGTCCCGCAGCCCGTCGAGGCAACCACCGTTGTATCGGCGGCCGTTGATCTCGACGCCGTAGGGCTGAACCGTGCGCATCGTGACGTCGAGGAACTCGAAGGCGAGATGCGGATCGCGGGGCACCTCGATGTAACCCGCCCGCGCGAGACCGTGCTCGAACATCACCGCTGGCGACAGTTCCACCTTCGGCAGGTGGGGGTCGAGCAGTCCTTCATGCGGCGTGCGGTGATAGTCCACCGCGATCCACTCGCGGATGATCGCTTCAAGCTCGTGGTGGAAGAAGAAGGCGTCCTTCTCCGGGTTCAAGCCGCGCGAGTGGATGTTGGGTCCCTTGTAGCCGGGCAGCCTCTGGAGCAGGTCTTCCCTGAGGGTCCGAAAGAATCGCTCCACCGGTCCCTTGTCCCGGCCCGTACGCAGCCTCGCCGGCTGCACCGAGATCCCCATCCGGCGGCAGACGCTGGTCAGATGCGCCGACAGGTAGATCTTGCCGTGGTCGACGATCAACGTCTCCGGCGCCACCTTCGGCCCCCAGACCCCGGTGACAGGCCCGTGCACGGCCTCGGCCTCCACCAGCACTCCGCGCGGAATGCCGTGTTCGGGCCAGGCCGCCTCTCTCGGCCAGTTCTCCGGGACGGGTCGGGGACGGTATGCCTGGTAGAGCACGGCCGCCGCGTCGATCGCTTTCGTTGACACCGGGGTCACCCGCAGGCCGATGATGCAGCGGGTGTACCAGTCCATCGCGACGGTCAGCTCCGCCTGCATCCATCGCAGCGTCACCGGGTCGAGCGCGAAGACATCCAGCCGCGTGGTGTCCATCAGCACGTACTCGCCCGGCCGCGTAGGACGTAGCTTCCCGTAGACCCCTCTCGGCCGGGCGGCGATGTCCCGGTTGCGCTGGGTACTCAGCCGGAAGGTCGGATGGCGCCGCTCCAGTTCCTGCATCCACCGGTAGGCCGTAGTCCGGGGCGGCACCGGGACCTTGATGAGCTTGAACTTGGTCTTGACGCGGGCCTCGACCTCTTCCAGCACCACCTTCACCGACGGCCGAGACTCCTCCTCGTACTCCTTCAACACCTCCACCGCGGTCTCAACCCAGCGATGATCGGCATTGCCAAGGACGCCGCGCTCCTGCACATTCTTCGGCACCAGTCCCGCCTCGCCGAACTCCCGAAAGGCCTGGGCCCATCGGCGCACTGTCCGCTCGGCCACCCCCAGCTCCATTGCCTTGGCCTCATACCGGGCCGTCAAAGGCAGGCCAGGGACATACTGAGGGCGCGGCTCATCAGCCTGGGCGAGGTCCTCGCTGCCGGATCGGTAGCCCGTCAACATCTCCCGGACATGCTCAGCCCGCTCCAGGACATCCTTCTTCTCGTCCTTCGTCAGTCGGTTCAGCACCACTGCCGCGAGATCTCCATCATCTGCGGACGACGGGCCTGACCTGTCGTGGATCAGGTCGGCGCGATCGGAGGTCAGCAGCCCGCGCAGCGACATCCGGGACAGCCGGTCGCGCCCGTCCTTGAGGATGACCTCCAGGCCCGTGGCCAGGCTGGCGAACTCCACGACCTCGACCGTTTCGCCGTCCAGCCGGAAGTGCGTCCCGACCCCCAGCTTCGTCCCTGCCCCGCTCATGCGGCCCTCCGCAGCACGTGTCCGGCGCTCAGCGGCCGGTCCAGGGCGGTCGTCACATGTCCGGACCACAGCAGGTGAAGTGCTGCCGACTTCACCAACGGCCGGGGGCGTTCCGGCAGCAACCGGAAGACCTCACCCAGCGACATCCCGTCAAGGTCTGCGGCCCGCAGTGCAGCTACCAGGTCGGAGTCGAAAAGCCAGTCACGACGGTAGCCGGCGAGGAATCGGATGTTCTCCAGCGCTTGCGGTTCCGGCTCGCTCCACACCTCGTACCGCCACCCGCGCGACGTGACCGCCTCCCGCGTCCAGGCAAAGGTGAAGGCGACCTCCGGCTTCTCAAGCCGGTGGCGTGGCTTGACGTCTACGACCAGCGGGCCGTTGTCCGTCAGCAGCAGGTAGTCCGGGATGTGCTTGCGGACCTTGCCATCGACTTCGGCCTTGAGCAGGAAGGGCTGGGCGACGATGTGCCGCACCTGCGGGTCGAAGTCGGCGAACAGCAGTCTCCCCAGCTCCAGCCGGGACTCGTAGATCACGTGGTCGCCCATGGTCGCCGACCAGTACGTGCCCGAGTAGTGCTGCTGCCCCTTGTACCACCGGAACGTCCGCCACGGCCGGGCCTCCCGCAAGACCCCGAGCGGCACCGACTGCCAGTCCAGGTTCTCCGCCACTGCCTCGTCACCACGTCGGACGCTCAGCCGTACCGGCGTGGCCACTGCTGTACCCATCGGACCACCAACCCCGCGCTTTCCCAGGCGGCCCTGCGGGCCGCCGAACGCCGGGGTTCTGCCCCGGCCACGTACACAGACGACAGCCGGGGCGGTTCTTGTACACGAAGAGGGGAACTACTCGCTGACGAGGCATGAATCCCATACCCCTGTCCTATTGGCCACACGATGGACATCACCGGTGGGAAAAGGACAGGGGATCTGGGACCCCACACCAGCCCCGGGTCAGTCCCGGGTCATGTCGACGAAGCGGGAGTAGTGGCCCTGGAAGGCCACGGTGATGGTGGCGGTGGGGCCGTTTCGGTGCTTGGCGACGATCAGGTCGGCCTCGCCGGCACGCGGGGACTCCTTCTCGTAGGCGTCCTCGCGGTGGAGCAGGATGACCATGTCGGCGTCCTGCTCGATCGAGCCGGACTCACGCAGGTCGGAGACCATCGGCCGCTTGTCGGTGCGCTGCTCGGGGCCACGGTTCAGCTGGGAGAGCGCGATCACCGGGACCTCCAGCTCCTTGGCCAACAGCTTCAGGTTTCGCGACATGTCGGAGACCTCCTGCTGGCGGTTCTCGGCCCGGCGGGAACCGCCGGACTGCATCAGCTGGAGGTAGTCGATGACGACGAGCTTGATGTCGTTGCGCTGCTTGAGCCGGCGGCACTTGGCGCGGATCTCCATCATCGACAGGTTCGGCGAGTCGTCGATGAAGAGCGGTGCCTCGCTGACGTCCGGCATCCGGCGGGCGACCCTGGTCCAGTCGTCGTCCGTCATGGAGCCGGAGCGCATGTGGTGCAGCGCCACCCGGGCCTCGGCGGAGAGCAGGCGCATGGCGATCTCGTTGCGGCCCATTTCGAGCGAGAAGATCACGCTCGGCAGCTTGTGGTGGATCGAGCAGGCCCGGGCGAAGTCCAGCGCCAGGGTGGACTTGCCCATCGCGGGGCGGGCCGCGATGACGATCATCTGGCCGGGGTGCAGACCGTTGGTCAGGGCGTCGAAGTCGGCGAAGCCGGTCGGGACGCCGGACATCTGGCCGTTGCGGGAGCCGATCGACTCGATCTCGTCGAGGGCGCCCTCCATGATGTCGGCGAGCGGCGCGTAGTCCTCGTTGGTGCGCTGCTCGGTGACGGCGTAGATCTCCGCCTGGGCCGCGTTGACGATCTCGTCGACGTCGCCCTCGGCGGCGTAGCCCATGCCGGCGATCCGGGTACCGGCCTCGACCAGCCGGCGCAGCACCGCGCGCTCGTGGACGATCTCGGCGTAGTACTCGGCGTTGGCGGCGGTCGGGACGGAGTTGACCAGGGTGTGCAGGTAGCCGGGGCCGCCGACCCGCTGGAGCTCGCCGCGCTTGGTCAGCTCGCCGGCCACGGTGATCGGGTCGGCCGGCTCGCCGCGGGCGTAGAGGTCGAGGATGGCGCCGTGGATCAGCTCGTGCGCGGGCCGGTAGTAGTCGGCCGGCTTGAGCACCTCGACCACGTCGGCGATGGCGTCCTTGGACAGCAGCATGCCGCCGAGGACGGACTGCTCGGCCGCGAGGTCCTGCGGGGGGACGCGCTCGAAGCCGTCGAGGCCGCCCTCGCCGCGTTCGTCCTCGCCGCCCTGGCGCCGCTTGCCGCCGTCCCGCTGGAAGCCCCCGCCACCGCCGGAGCCGCCCTTGCCGCCCTTCTGGAAGCCGCCGGAACCGCCCTGGCCCTGCCCGCCGCCGTGCGCGCGGGAGACCGGCAGCCGGTCGCCGGGGCCGTCCGGGAACGGGGCGTCGGCGAAGGCGCCGACGGGGAAGGGGTCGTCGGCGGTCTGCCAGTCGTCCTCCGGCGGCGGGGCGTCGTGGTCGTCGTACTGGGGGCCGGTCACGCGTGTTCCCCGATCAGCGAGTGGTGCGAGTTGGAGCGGTCCTTGCCGGTGGCCTGCTGCGGCGGAGCCTGGTTTCCGTGCCACCGCATTTCTACGCCACCGCACCGACAAATCGGACGCCGGAGCGGGTGGGAGTGTCGGGCGGAGGGCCCACGCTAAGGCGCCGGGAGCCCTTCAGCCAAGGCGGTTATCCACAGGGGGTGTGGACGAGCGGCCCACGGCTGTGGAGAAGTGCCGCAAACCTGTGGACGCCCCTGTGGAAAGCCCTGTGGATAACCAGACCATCGATCCACCGTCAACTCGCTGACCTGCGATTCCCCCGTCCCGGGGCTGTGCATGAGAAATTCTTCACACGCAGCCGGGTGGCGGTGGACACAGACGCGGACGCCCCGGTCGCTCACACTTCCGAGTAAGCGATGAAATACCCTGGTGACTCTTACCTGTGGATGAGTAGCCTTGACCCCATGACCCTCACCACCGACCGCCGCCGGCACGACCGGGAAATCCTCGCCCTGGCCGTCCCGGCCTTCGGCGCCCTGGTCGCCGAGCCGCTCTTCCTGATGGCCGACTCGGCCATCGTGGGCCACCTCGGAACCGCGCAGCTGGCCGGTGTCGGCGTCGCCTCGGCCGCGCTCACCACCGCCACCGGGGTCTTCGTCTTCCTCGCCTACGCCACCACCGCCGCGGTCGCCCGCCGGATCGGCGCCGGGGACCGCCGGGCCGCGATCCAGCAGGGCATCGACGGCATATGGCTGGCGCTGGCGCTCTCGGCCGGGGTGGCCGTCCTGACCCTGCTGCTCGCCCCGTGGATGGCGGAGCTGCTGGGCGCCTCCCCGACGGCCGCGCCGTACGCGGTGACCTACCTGCGGATCAGCGCGCTCGGCATCCCGGCCGTCCTGATGGTGATGGCCGCCACCGGCGTGCTGCGCGGCCTCCAGGACACCCGGACACCGCTGCTGGTCGCCGTCGCCGGGTTCACCGCGAACCTCGGCCTGAACGCCCTCCTGGTGTACGGCGCCGGTCTCGGCGTGGCCGGCTCCGCCTGGGGCACCGTCCTGGCGCAGACCGGGATGGCCGCCGCCTACCTCTACGTGGTGGTGCGCGGCGCCCGTCGCGAGCAGGCCGCGCTGCGGCCGGACGCGGCCGGGATCCGGGCGAGCGCGAGGGCCGGCGGCCCGCTGATGGTCCGCACCCTGAGCCTGCGCGCCATCCTGATGATCGCCACCGCGGTCGCCGCCGGGCTCGGCGACGACCGGATGGCGGCGCACCAGATCGCCATGACGGTGTTCCTCCTGATCGCCTTCGCGCTGGACGCGATCGCGATCGCCGGCCAGGCCATCATCGGCCGCTACCTGGGCGCCGGGGACGTCCCCGGGGCCAGGGCGGCCACCCGGCGGATGATCGAGTGGGGCGTCGGCGCCGGCGTGGTGCTGGGCCTGCTGGTGGTGATCGCCCGGCCGCTGTACGTGCCGCTGTTCACCCCGGACCCGTCGGTGCGGGCCCAGTTGGACACCGCCCTGCTGCTGCTCGCGCTCTGCCAGCCGGTCGCCGGCCTGGTCTTCGTCCTGGACGGGGTGCTGATGGGCGCCGGCGACGGCCCCTACCTGGCCTGGGCGATGCTCGGCACCCTGGCGGTCTTCGCGCCGGTCGCCCTCGCGGTACCGGCCTCCGGCACCGGCCTGGCCGGGCTCTGGTGGGCGATGAACCTGTTCATGCTGGTCCGCGGCGGCTTCCTCGCCCGGCGGGCGCTGAGCGGCCGGTGGCTGGTCACCGGAGCGGTCCGGAGCTGACCGGGGCCCGGCGGGGAACGGCCCGCAGGCCCTCCCCGGGCCGGCCGGGAGCACGCCGGGGAACGACCGAGGGCCGGTCTCCCCACGCGGGGGAGACCGGCCCTCGGGCCACTGCTACGGAGCTGTCGCTACCGGGTTCAGGCGGCGACGACGGCGACGTCGAGGTTGGCCTGGACGTCCGAGTGCAGCTTGACCGAGACCTTGTGGGTGCCCACGGTCTTGATCGGCGAGGCGATCGCGACGGCGCGCTTGTCCACCACCGGGCCGCCGGCGGCCTTGATGGCCTCGACGACGTCGGCCTGGGTCACCGAGCCGAACAGACGGCCGGCCTCGCCCGAGCGAACGGCCAGCTTGACCTGGACGCCCTCGAGCTTGCCCTTGACCTCGTTGGCGGCCTCAAGGGTCTGGATCTCGTGGATCTTGCGGGCGCGACGGATCGCGTCGACGTCCTTCTGACCGCCCTTGGTCCAGCGGATGGCGTAGCCACGCGGGACCAGGTAGTTGCGGGCGTAGCCGTCCTTGACCTCGACGACCTCGCCGGCGGAGCCGAGACCCGGCACCTCGTGCGTGAGGATGATCTTCATTACTTGGTCACCCTCTCTTAGCGCGCGGTGCTGGTGTAGGGCAGCAGCGCCATCTCACGGCTGTTCTTCACGGCCGTGGCGACGTCACGCTGGTGCTGGGTGCAGTTGCCGGTGACCCGGCGGGCACGGATCTTGCCACGGTCGGAGATGAACTTCCGCAGCAGGTTCGTGTCCTTGTAGTCAACGTAGTTGACCTTGTCCTTGCAGAAGACGCAAACCTTCTTCTTCGGCTTGCGAGCAGGCGGCTTCGCCATTGTGTGCTCCATTTGGGGTTCACGGCCGGGCGGGCGTCCGAGGACGCCGGCGGCCCGGCCGCACGAAATCTGTCAGCTCTTAGAACGGGGGCTCTTCCGAGAAGCCGCCACCGGCCGGGGCACCCCAGCCGCCGCCACCCTGGTTGTTGCCACCAGAGGGAGCGCTGGACGCCCACGGGTCGTCGGAGGGACCGGACTGGCCGCCGCCGGAGTTTCCACCCCAGCCGCCGCCCTGCTGGCCGCCACCGCCGCCCCAGTTGCCACCGCCCTGGCCGCCGCCCTGCTGGCCGCCGCCGAAGCCGCCGCCGCCGGGAGCGCCGGACCGGTTGGCCCGGGTGACCTTCGCGGTCGCCGAGCGCAGGCTCGGACCGACCTCGTCGACCTCGACCTCGAAGACCGTCCGCTTCTCGCCTTCCTTGGTCTCGTAAGACCGCTGGCGCAGTCGGCCCTGCACGATGACGCGCATGCCGCGCTGCAGCGACTCGGCCACGTTCTCCGCCGGCTGCCGCCAGACGTTGCACGTGAGGAAGAGGCTCTCGCCGTCCTTCCACTCGTTCGTCTGACGGTCGAAGGTGCGGGGGGTGGACGCGATACGGAACTTCGCGACCGCCGCACCCGACGGGGTGAAGCGCAGCTCGGGGTCGTCGACGAGATTGCCGACGAGGGTGATGACGGTCTCGCCTGCCATGGTGGTGATGACCTCTCGGGAAGATGTCCGTTCACCGCTGTTTCACGTGAAACAACGGTCGCGAGCTACCCGAGACCCGAAGGCCTCAGAGGTGGCTCAGTGGGTGTCCGGGCGCAGGACCTTGGTCCGCAGAACCGACTCGCTCAGGCCAAGCTGGCGGTCGAGCTCCTTGACGACCGCAGGCGTGGCCTGCAGGTCGATGACCGAGTAGATGCCCTCGGACTGCTTGTTGATCTCGTAAGCCAGACGGCGGCGACCCCAGGTGTCGACCTTCTCGACCTTGCCACCGCCGTTGCGGACGACGGCGAGGAAGCTCTCGATCAGGGGGGAGACAGCGCGCTCCTCGACCGACGGGTCGAGGATGACCATCAGCTCGTAGTGACGCATGAGTAACCCACCTCCTTTGGACTCAGCGGCCACGGTCTCTCCGTGGCAGGAGGGTTGTGCAGCGTCGGCACCGGAGCAGTGACGACACCGGCCCACCGTAGCGGCCGGGTCCGACAACCTCACTCCGCTCACCCGTAAGAGGGCAGAGGAAGGCACAACTACACCAGTGCAGACGGCACAGCCTACCTGCACCCGGACGGCCGAACAAAATGCATAGGGGTTGTGAGACCCGCCCAACCGCCGCAATCTGGACGGAACGGGTTTCCTGCCCGTTCGTCTCCTCGCCAGGAGGTGGGACTCATGGCCCAGACCATCCACCGGATGCCCCCTCTCACCCTCAACACCGACGGCCACCCGCACCCGCGGGAGAACGCCCTCGTGGGCGCCACCGCCGTCCTCGGCGTCATCGCCTTCATCACCTCGTTCTTCCACAACCTGCATCTGCTCACCTCGTGGACCGGCCTGTTCGGGATCGCCGCCGGCCTGCTGGGGGTGTTCATCTCCGTCACCACGGCGGAGCGCTTCATCCTCATGGTCGGGCTCGGCGCCTCGGCGGTCGGCTTCTACCTCGGAATGGCCCGCGGAGGCCTGTGGGGTTAGCCGCCCCGCGCGAGGAACCCTCGGCGCCCCCGTCGCGTACCTACCTAAGGCAGACCGGTACGAGACGGGGGCGCCGCCGCGCCCACAGCCCCGGGGGCCCCGGACGATAAGGTCACCCCGAGAAACCAGGGCCCACTGCAGCCCGACCGACGAGGAGCACCGAGCATGAGCCTGCGCCTGAGGACGATCACCCGCGAGGAGCACCTCGCCTTCATCAGGAGCCGCGCCTCGGCCAGCCACATGCAGGTGCCGTCCTGGGGCGACGTGAAGGCCGAGTGGCGCTCCGAGTCGATCGGCTGGTTCGACCAGTCCAACCAGCTCGTCGGCGCCGGCCTGGTGCTCTACCGGCAGCTGCCCAAGGTCAAGCGGTACCTCGCCTACCTGCCCGAGGGCCCGGTGATCGACTGGTTCGACCGCGACCTCGACCGCTGGCTGCAGCCGATGCTGGCCCACCTGAAGTCGCAGGGCGCCTTCTCGGTGAAGATGGGCCCGCCGGTGGTCATCCGCCGCTGGAACGCGCCCACCATCAAGGAGGCCATCGCCGTCAAGGAGGCCAAGCGCCTGCGCGACGTCGAGGCCGACTGGTACGAGCCGCGCGCCTTCGAGGTGGCCGACCGGCTGCGCAAGGCCGGCTGGCTCCAGGGCGAGGACGGCGGCGCCGGCTTCGGCGACGTCCAGCCGCGCTACGTCTTCCAGGTGCCGCTGGCCAACCGCTCGCTGGACGACATCCAGAAGGGCTTCAACCAGCTCTGGCGCCGCAACATCAAGAAGGCCGAGAAGAGCGGCGTCGAGGTGATCCAGGGCGGCTACGACGAGCTGCCGATCTTCCACCAGCTGTACCTGGTGACCGCCGAGCGCGACCGGTTCACCCCGCGCCCGCTGTCCTACTTCCAGCGGATGTGGAAGGCCCTCACCGCCGAGGACCCGAACCGGATGCGGCTCTACATCGCCTACCACGAGGGCGAGCCGCTGGCCGCGACCACGATGCTGGTGGTCGGCGAGCACGTCTGGTACTCCTACGGCGCCTCCGCCAACCACAAGCGCGAGGTCAAGCCGTCCAACGCGATCCAGTGGCGGATGATGCGCGACTCGTACGCGCTCGGCGGCGGGGTGTACGACCTGCGCGGCATCTCGGACACCCTGGACGAGAACGACCACCTGTTCGGCCTGATCCAGTTCAAGGTCGGCACCGGCGGCCAGGCCGCCGAGTACCTCGGCGAGTGGGACTACCCGCTCAACAAGCTGCTGCACAAGGCACTCGACCTCTACATGTCGCGCCGCTGAGCAGCAGCGCAGTCGCCGCCGAGCCGCCCGTGCCCAACACCCTCTGGGAGATGACCCGATGACGCTGTCGCTCTACCTCGACACCGAACGCTGGCGCACCCACCAGCGCTCCGTCCTGGCCGAGTTCCCCGGCCTGGTGCCGGTGGCGAAGGGCAACGGCTACGGGCTGGGCAACCACCGCCTGGCCGAGGAGGCGACCCTGCTCGGAACCGGCATGCTGGCGGTCGGCACCGCCTACGAGGCGGCCGACGCGGCCGACTGGTACGGCGGCGAGCTCCTGGTGCTCACCCCGTACCGGGTCGGCGAGGAGGCGCTGCCGCTGCCGCACGCCCGGGTGATCCGGACGGTGGCCAGCGTCGACGGGGTGCGCGCGCTGCACGGCGCCCGGGTGGTCGTGGAGTGCATGACCACCATGCGCCGGCACGGCGTCTCGGCGGCCGACCTCCCGCTGGTCGCCGCCGAGCTGGACGGCGTCTCCTTCGAGGGCCTCGCACTGCACCTGCCGATGGACCGGCCGGACGGCTCCAGCCCCGTCGAGGAGGTCGCGTACTGGGTGGAGACCGCCCGGGCCGCCGGGGTGCCGGTGCACACCGTCTACGTCAGCCACCTCGGCGCGGCCGGCATGGAGCAGCTGGCCCAGCGCTTCCCGGACACCGTGTTCCGGGCCCGGATCGGCACCCGGCTCTGGCTCGGCGACCACGGTGCGCTGGAGGTCCGGGCGACGGTGCTGGACGTCACCCCGGTCGCCAAGGGCGACCGCTACGGCTACCGCCAGCACCCGGCGCCGGCCGACGGCCACCTGCTGGTGGTCGCCGGCGGCACCGCGCACGGCATCGGGCTGGAGGCGCCCAAGTACGTGCAGGGCATGTCCTCGCGGGCCAAGGGCATCGCCCGGGCCGGCCTGGCGACCGTCAACAAGACCAAGTCGCCCTACAACTGGGCGGGCAAGCAGCTCTGGTTCGCCGAGCCGCCGCACATGCAGGTCTCCCTGCTGCTGCTGGACGGCGAGACCAAGCCGCCGGCGGTCGGCGACGAGCTCGGTCTCCAGGTGCGGCACACCACCACGCACTTCGACCGCGTGGTGGACCGCTGACCGGCACCGGCGGCCGGCGGGCGGTCGTCCGCCACCGGCCGCCGGCGGTCGTCAGACCTTCTCGGCCGGCTCCGGGGCGGGCGGCTCGGTGAGCCAGATCTCGGGGCCGGCCGGCGCGTACCCGGCGTAGCTCGCCTCCTCGCGCAGCTGCCGGGCGGCGCCGAGCACGAAGACGTCCGGGGCGTGGTCGAGCACCCCGCCGGACGGGTCGTCACTGCCGTCCCAGCGCACCGGGTCGCGGTCCGGCAGCAGGACGTCCCGGATCACCACGCCGACCAGGTAGAGCGTGCCCAGCAGGTGCAGCACGATCGCGAAGTGGTACCAGGACTCGCCGATCCCGTGCTGCTTGGGCCCGGTGACGAAGCCCAGGTGGGACCAGATGCCCAGGGTGTAGAGCACCTCGCAGGCCTGCCAGATCAGGAAGTCCCGCCAGCGCGGCCGGGCCAGCACCGCGAGCGGCAGCAGCCAGAGCACGTACTGCGGCGAGTACACCTTGTTGAACACCACGAACGCGGCCACCACCAGGAAGGCCAGCTGGGCGACCCGCGGCCGGCGGGGCGCCGCGAGGCCGAGCCACGCTATCCCCGCGCAGCTCAGCACCATCAGGATCGCGATGAAGGTGTCGAGGTTCTCCAGGCCGACGCCGCGGTTCTGCATCAGGACCAGCCAGAGCGAGCCGTAGTCCTCCTTGCGGTGCTTGCTGAAGACGTAGAAGGTCGACCAGCCCTGCCAGCTCGCGATCATGATCGGCAGGTTGACCAGCACCCAGGCACCGACCGCGCCGCCCAGCAGGCCGCGGAGGTCGCGCCACCGGCCGGCCCGCCAGCAGAGCACCAGCAGCGGGCCGAGCAGCAGCAGCGGGTAGAGCTTGGCGGCGGTGGCCAGGCCGATGAACACCCCGGCCAGGACCGGCCGCGAGCCGGCCCACCAGGCCATCGCGACGGCGGCCAGCGCGACCGCCAGCAGGTCCCAGTTGACGGTGGCGTTGAGCAGCAGGACGGGGGCGAGCGCGAACATCAGGGCGTCCCAGGGGCGGCGCCGGTGGGTGCGCGAGAGCGCCACCACGGCGACCACGGCGCAGGCCATCAGCAGGCCCGCGTTGATCATCCAGAACCACCGCTCCTGGTCCGGGAGCGCGCCGCCGCCGGGCGTCAGCCAGGCCGCGACCTGCATGAACAGACCGGTCAGCACCGGGTATTCGAGGAACTGCAGGTCCCCGGTGGTGCCCGGGATCCGGTCCACGTAGGGGTGCAGGCCGGACGCGAAGCCCCGTCCGGAGAACAGGTGCGGGATGTCGCTGTAGCAGGCGTGCACGTACTGCGGCGAACCCGGCTGGAACCAGGCGGCGTTGTAGCAGGGCAGCTTCTGCGCCATGCCGAGCACCGAGACCACGATCACCACCAGCGCCAGGAAGCGCGCCGGGATCCACCAGGAGACGCCGAGCAGCGCGCGCTTCCCGGGCGGGCCGCCGATCACCTCGCTGCCGGCCGCCGCCACCGGATCCTCGTCCGCCGGTACGACCACGGTGTTGGCCACGACCTGCCCGGCCCCGGCCTCCGGCCCGGCGTCGGCCACGGTGTCGACCGCGGTGCCGGCCGCCGTCGCGGTCGGGGTTCCGGCCCCGGTCGCCGGTGCCCCGGAGGCCGGCCCGGCGGCGTCGAGGGGCCCGGTCTGGCCGACGGATTCGTCACGAGCGCTGGACGTCATGGCGGACATCCTGCCGCACCTGTCCCGCCCGGACGAGGATGCCCCCGCCACGGCCCCGCCGACGGGCCCCGGGGGCGTGACGAATCGCGCCGAATACGGCGAAACGGCGGTGGCGGCCCTCCGGGGAGGGCCGCCACCGCCGTTCGGGGCGCGGACGCGCTACGGCACGACCGAGTTGCCGGTCGGCGGCGCCGACGGCGAGGTCGGCGGCTTGGACGTCGGCTTGGGGCTGGTGCCGCCGGTGGCCCCGCCCGCACCGCCGCCCGGCTCGGTGGACGGGCTCGGCGGCGCCGTCGAGGGCGTGGTGCAGCCGATGTTGCCGATGATGCAGGTCGGCGAGACGCCGCCGGCACCGCCGGTGTTGCCACCGCCACCGGTGGTGCCGCCACCGCCGGTGTTGCCACCGGTGTTGCCGCCGCCGGTGTTGCCGCCACCGCCGCCGGTGGTCGCCGGGTTGGTCTTGGTCGGGGCCGGGGGGACCGGCACCGTGCCCGGGCAGTCCACGCCGGGGACGCAGACCGGGTCCTGGGTGGCCGGCGGCTGGGTCGGCTGCTGGGCGTTCGGGTCCGGCGGGACGGTCGGCATGGTCTCGGTCGTGGTCGGCGTCGGCGTGGCCGTCGCCGTGCTGGGCGCGCCCGAGGAGTCGACCTGGGAGCCGACCGGCTGCGGGGCCGGGAAGTCCAGCTTCTTCTCGTTGGCCAGCGCCGCCTTCATGTACCGGGTGAAGACGTCGGTCGGGGTGTCACCACCGTGCACCGAGTCCTTGCCGCCGGTGCCGTTGAGCGAGAGCCGCTCGTGCTGGGTCGGGTCCTCGCGCCACATCGCCACGCTGGTGGACAGCTGCGGGGTGTAGCCGACCCACCAGGCCGACTTGTTCTGGTCGGTGGTACCGGTCTTGCCGGCCACCGGGCGGCCGAGCGCGTTGGAGTTCTTGCCGGTACCGTTCTTCGCCACGTTCACCAGCACGTCGGTGACGTTGTCGGCGACGACCGCCTCCAGCCCCTGCTTGGTCTCGTGCTTGCCGAAGCCCGGGCGCTCCTTGCCGTCCAGCAGGACCTTGGTGACCGAGTACGGGTCCGCCTGCTTCCCGCTGGCGGCGAGGGTCGCGTAGGCGTCGGCCATCCGGATCGGGCTGATGGTGGAGACGCCGAGCGGGAAGGTCGTGGTGTTCGCCTCGGCGGCCAGGTTCTCCTTGCGGATCCCCATCGCCTCGGCGGTCGCGGCCACGTTCTGGCCGCCGACGTCCTGGTTCAGCTGGACGAAGGGCACGTTGTACGAGTACTGCATGGCCTGCCGCAGCGAGACGTAGCCGCGCTTGCCCTTCTCCTCGTTCTTCTGCCGGTACGGCTTGCCGTTGTCGCCCATCACCAGTGAGCCGTCCACCTTGCGGATCTCCGACATGTCGTCGGAGAGGTAGCGGCTGTCGGCGTTGATCCGCTTCGGCTTGCCCTTGTCGTCGGTCTGGGTCAGCACGCCGGTCTGCATGGCGGCGGCCAGCACGAAGGGCTTGAAGGTCGAGCCGACCTGGACGCCCTGGGCGTCGGCGTTGTTGTCGTGGTGCCCGTTCTCGACGCCGTCGCCGCCGTAGATGGCGACGATCGCGCCGTCACCGGGCCGGACGCTGGCCGCGCCGAACTGGACGAAGTTGTCGTTGTCGGGGCGCTTCTGCGGGTTCAGCGTCTCGGACTTGACGTCGTCCACGGCCTTCTTGAGGGCTTCGACCTTGTCCTTCTCGAAGGTCGTGTAGATCTTGAAGCCGCCCTTCTCGATCGCCCGCTGGTCGATCGTCGGGTCCTTGACCGTGACGAACTTGTTGGCGGTCTCGACCAGGTAGCTGATCTGGCCGTTCATGTTGGCCGGCGGAACCTGCTTGATCGGGGCGGGGAAGGTCGTGCACTTGGCACGCTCCTCGGGGGTGGTGTTCTTGGTCTCCACCATCCGGTTCAGGATCCACTGCCAGCGCTCCTCGGCGCGGGCCTGGTTGGCCTTGATCGTCGGGTCGTAGTACGAGGCGCCCTTGAGCAGGCCCGCCAGCATCGCGCTCTGGCAGAGGTCCAGGTCCTTGGCGTTGACGCCGTAGTACGCCTGGGCCGCCGCCTGCGCGCCGGTCGCGCCGCGACCGAACCAGCTGGTGTTGAGGTACCCCTTGAGGATCTCTTCCTTCGACTGGTCCTGATTGATCTTCAGGGTGATGAAGAACTCCTTCACCTTGCGGGAGAGGGTCTGCTCCTGCGTCAGGTAGGCGTTCTTGACGTACTGCTGGGTGATCGTGGACGCGCCCTGCGTCTCGCCGCCCTGCGCCATGTTGAGGACGGCGCGCATCATGCCCTTGGGGTCGATGCCGCTGTCCGTGCGGAAGGTGGCGTTCTCCGCCGCGATGACCGCGTTCTGCAGGTTGGGCGAGATGTCGGTGAGTTCGACGATCTGCCGGTTGGTCTCGCCCTTGCGGACCATCTCGGTGCCGTCGGCCCAGTAGTAGATGTTGTTCTGATCGTTCACCAGGGCGTTGAGCGGCGGGATCTTCGTGGTCTGGTAGACGATGAAGATGCCGCCGACACAGGCCGCGAAGGCGATCAGGAACGCACTGAGCCAGAGCCGCCAGGACGGCAGCCAGCGACGGAAGCCCTGCTTGCCGAAGCGGGGGTAGTCGATGAACCGTTTCTTGCCGGGTGCACCGCCGGAACCGCCCGCGGCGGGGCCGGAACCGGCCGCACCGCCGCGCCGGCCGCCGCCCTTCTGGCCCGCCTTGCGCATCTCGGCCCGGGTCATCCGGGGCTGCTGGGCGGTCTCCCGCATGCCGGGCGGGCGCCGTCGGCCGAGGCCCTCCGAGGCGACCTCGTCGGGCCCGGCTCCGCTCGGGCGTCCGTTGTCGCCGCCCGGAGGCTGCCCGCCGCCAGGCGACCTCCGCCGTCGTTCGCTCATGTTCCAGGTACTCCTCGCCAGGCCGGTCGAGCCTGAAGGCAGGGTTCACGTCCGATGCCCGCAACCGCCCTAACCCCGGAGGTGGTCCTCGTGCACACGCGACAGCGTACGCAGCACTGAATCCGAACTAATCGGGCATCAGTCGCCAATACCCGCAAAACGACTGCAGATCATTACACGCCCGTTGCCAAGGACACCCGCGCGTCGCCTTGTGATCACATTCACGCGCGCCCCTCTTGCCCGTTCGGGGACCCAGGCTTACTGTTCTCGATATATCGAGCCGATACATCGGAGCGGCATACCGCCGGAGACGACGGGTCGCGGACCAGCCGGGGAAGGGAGGACGACAGCTGTGGGCAGGCGCTCAGGAGTGCTGGAGTTCGCCGTCCTCGGCCTGCTCCACGACGCCCCGATGCACGGGTACGAGCTGCGCAAGCGGCTCAACGTCCTACTCGGCTCGTTCCGCGCGTTCTCCTACGGGACGCTCTACCCCTGTCTGAAGAGCCTGGTGGCCCAGGGCTTCCTCGCCGAGGACAACCCGGACGTCGAGTACGTCCCGGCCACCGCGCTCAACGGCAAGCGGTCCAAGATCGTCTACCGGCTCTCCCCCGAGGGCAAGGAGCGGTTCGAGGAACTGCTCGCCGAGTCCGGTCCGGACGCCTGGGAGGACGAGCACTTCGGTGTGCACTTCGCCTTCTTCGGCCAGACCGACCGGGCCGTGCGGATGCGCGTCCTGGAGGGCCGCCGCAGCCGTCTGGAAGAGCGCCTGGAGCGGATGCGCAACTCGCTGGCCCGCGCCCGCGAGCGGTTCGACGACTACACCGTCGAGCTGCAGCGGCACGGACTGGAGTCGGTGGAACGCGAGGTCCGCTGGCTCAACGAGCTGATCGAGACCGAGCGGGCCAACCGCACCGGCCGCACCGGACCGTCCACCGACGGGACCGGCCCCGCAGTACCCAAGACTTCGGACGGCCGTGGCCAGGAGGACGGGTCCTCGGACCCGCCCGGGCCACCGTACGACCGCCCGGGGCGCTCCGAGCAGGAGCGCTGACACCGCGTCAGCCCTGTGCCGCGCGCGGCAGGAGTGGGCGCCTCGCGCCCGTCAAGCAGTCATCGAAGAAGCAGGTCGAGTTCCGCCGATCTCCGGCGGCGCTCATGAGATCACAGGGAGCAACCGGAAATGGGTTCGGTTCGCGTAGCCATCGTGGGCGTCGGCAACTGCGCCGCGTCGCTGGTGCAGGGTGTCGAGTACTACAAGGACGCCGACCCGGCCGGCAAGGTCCCCGGGCTGATGCACGTCCAGTTCGGCGAGTACCACGTCCGTGACGTGGAGTTCGTCGCCGCCTTCGACGTCGACGCCAAGAAGGTCGGCTTCGACCTGGCCGACGCCATCGGCAGCAGTGAGAACAACACCATCAAGATCTGCGACGTGCCGCCGACCGGCGTCACCGTCCAGCGTGGTCACACCCACGACGGCCTGGGCAAGTACTACCGGGAGACCATCGAGGAGTCCGACGAGGCTCCGGTCGACGTCGTCCAGGTCCTCAAGGACCGCCAGGTCGACGTCCTGGTGTGCTACCTGCCCGTCGGTTCCGAGGTCGCGGCGAAGTTCTACGCCCAGTGCGCCATCGACGCCAAGGTCGCCTTCGTGAACGCCCTCCCGGTGTTCATCGCCGGCACCAAGGAGTGGGCGGACAAGTTCACCGAGGCCGGCGTGCCGATCGTCGGTGACGACATCAAGTCCCAGGTCGGCGCGACCATCACGCACCGCGTGATGGCCAAGCTGTTCGAGGACCGCGGTGTCATCCTCGAGCGCACCATGCAGCTGAACGTCGGCGGCAACATGGACTTCAAGAACATGCTCGAGCGCGAGCGCCTGGAGTCCAAGAAGATCTCCAAGACCCAGGCCGTCACCTCGCAGATCCGCGACCGCGAGCTGGGCGCCAAGAACGTCCACATCGGCCCGTCGGACTACGTGGCCTGGCTGGACGACCGCAAGTGGGCGTACGTCCGTCTGGAGGGTCGTGCGTTCGGCGACGTCCCGCTGAACCTGGAGTACAAGCTGGAGGTCTGGGACTCCCCGAACTCCGCCGGTGTCATCATCGACGCCGTCCGCGCCGCGAAGATCGCCAAGGACCGCGGCATCGGCGGCCCGATCCTCTCGGCCTCCTCGTACTTCATGAAGTCCCCGCCGGTCCAGTACTTCGACGACGAGGCCAAGGAGAACGTCGAGAAGTTCATCCGCGGCGAGGTCGAGCGCTGAGCTCAGCGGAGTTCGCGGTGACCGGTCGCTGAACCGGTCGCCCGTCCGCACCTGAACGGGCCCACGGTCAACTACCGTGGGCCCGTTCACCTTTTCCCGGCCAATGTTTCACATGAAACACAGACCGGTTCCATGGCACCCTGGGCAGGTGGCGATCACGGAGAACGGCAGCACCCACCAGACCGCGCACCGCGCCACGCTCCTCGACCTGCTCCGCGGGCGCGACTTCCGCCGGCTGCTGACCGCCCGCGTCCTCTCCCAGCTCTCCGACGGCGTCTTCCAGGTCTCGCTCGCCGCCTACGTGGTGTTCTCCCCGGAGAAGCAGTCCTCCCCCGCCGACATCGCCTCGGTGCTGGCCGTGATGCTGCTGCCGTTCTCCGTGATCGGCCCGTTCGCCGGCGTGCTGCTGGACCGCTGGCGCCGCCGCCAGGTGCTGTACGTCGGCAACCTGGCCCGGTTCGGGCTCGGCCTGGTCACCGGCGCCCTGCTGCTGGCCCAGGCCCCGACCTGGCTCTTCTTCGCCTCCGCCCTGCTGGTCACCGCGCTCAACCGGTTCATCCTGGCCGGCCTCTCCGCCGCACTGCCCCGGGTGGTGGGCCCCGAGCAGCTGGTCACCGCCAACGCCCTCTCCCCCACCCTGGGCACGGTCGCCGCGGCCTCCGGCGGCGGGGTGGGCTTCCTGCTCCACCAGGTGCTGCCCCCCGGCCCCCGGGCCGACGCCGCCCTGGTCTGCGTCGCCGCGCTGCTCTACCTGTCGGCGGCGGTGGCGGCGCTCCGGATGGACAAGGACCTGCTCGGCCCCGAGCACCACGCCGGCCGTCCGGCGCTGGGCCGCGCGCTGGCCCAGGCGGCCCGCGAGCTGCGCGCGGCCGTCACCCACCTGGTGCGGGACTGCCGCCCGGCGGCGCACGCGCTGGCCGCCGTCACCGCGGCCCGGTTCTGCTACGGCGTGCTGATCGTCGTCGTGGTGATGCTCGCCCGGTACACCTTCAACGACCCCGCGGACAGCGCGGCCGGGCTGGTCACCCTGGGCCAGGCGGTCGGCCTCTCGGCCGCCGGGTTCTTCATCGCGGCGGTGATCAGCCCGTGGTGCACCCGCCGGCTCGGGCTGGCCGGCTGGATGACGCTCTGCCTGGCGGCTCCGGTGGTCTTCGTCCCGGCGCTGGGCCTCAACTTCTCCCTGGTGCCCTGCCTGATCGCCGCGCTGCTGCTCGGCGTGGTCACCCAGGGCACCAAGATCTGCGCCGACACCGTGGTCCAGGAATCGGTCGAGGACGAGTACCGCGGCCGGGTCTTCGCCATCTACGACGTGCTCTTCAACGTCGCCTTCGTGGCCGCCGCGCTGGTGACCGCACTGGTGCTGCCGCTCTCCGGCCGGTCGGTCGCGGTCGTCCTGGGGGTGTCCGCGGTGTACGCGCTGGCCGCCGTCCTCTACCTGCGCACGGCGCGGCGGACCGGCCCGCTCCCCGGTGACCAGGCGTCCTGAGCACCGCGGCCCCCTGCGGCCGGGCCCCGTCGGCGCGAGTCGCTAAGGTACGTCAGATCTGTCGGAGCCACAGCACTCTGTCTCGGGGGACAATCTGATGAGCACACCGCCCGGCCCGTACGGGCCACCGCAGCAGTACGGCCATCCGCCGGCGCAGCCGTACGGCGCACCGGCCCCCCAGCCGTACCCGCCCCAGCCGGTGCCCGCCGGCTACGGCGCACCGCCGCCCGGCTACGGCTACCCGGCCGCGCCGCCGGCCCAGCCCGCGCCCCCGTACCCGCAGGGCGGCCACCCCCAGGGCGGCTACCCGCCCGGCCCGCAGGCCCAGCCGCCGTACCAGCAGCACCCGCAGGCCCAGCCGCCGTACGCCCAGCAGCCGTACCAGCCGGCCCCCTACGGCCAGGCGCCGCAGCACGGCTACCCGCCGGTGTCACCGCCGCCCGGCGAACCGGCCGGCAAGGGCCGCGGCAAGGCCCGGCTGAAGGCGGTCGGCATCGTCCTGGGCGTGATCGCCCTGATCGTCGGCTACTTCGTCACCGGCCCGAGCGTCAGCAGCGCCAAGGCCGGCGACTGCGTCAAGGCCGCCGGCTCCCGCGACGTCTCCGTGGTCAAGTGCACCGACGGCAAGGCGAACTACAAGGTGCTGGCCAAGTTCGAGTCCACCACGGACACCACCCGGTGCCGGGAAACCGTCGGCACCACCAGCACCGTCTCGGGCAAGAGCGGCCGCCGCTGGAACAAGAAGCGGTACGTGCTCTGCCTCGGCCCGCTCACCGGCGCCCCGCCGGTCAAGAAGTCCTGACCGCACGCCACCTCGACCTTTCCGGGGGATCCCGTTGTCCGTTCCGCCCCAGATGCCGTACGGCGCGCCGCCGCCCGCCGGCGGTTCCAACCCGTACGCCGGCAACCCGTACGCGGGCCAGCCGGCCCCGCCGCCCGCCGCACCGAACCCGCCCGGTTATGGCTACCCGGCCCCGCCGCCCCCGCCGCCGCCCGGCTACGGCTACCCCGCCGGGCCGGCGGCCCAGGGCCCGCAGCCGGGCCCGGGCCAGGCCTACGGGTACGCCCCGCAGGGCGGTCCGGTCTGCCGGTTCTGCGGCGGGTACCCGGCCGTCGACACCACCGTCCGCGGCCACCAGGGCATCATCATCATCATGCGGTTCCTGAAGCAGCCGGGACCGTTCTGCCGCACCTGCGGCACCGCCGTGGTCCGCGACATGTCCGCCCGCACCCTGGTGCAGGGCTGGTGGAGCTACCTGTCCGGGATCTTCACGGTGGTCACCCTGCTGCGGAACCTGGCCGCCCACAACAAGATCAAGGACCTGCCGCCGCCGGTGCCCGGCACCCACGGCCCGCAGCTCGACCCGGGTGTCCCGCTGACCAAGCGGCCGCACATGCTGATGCTGCTGCTGCCGGTGCTCTCGATCGGCACGATGATCATCCTGATCGCCACCGGGGCACTCGTCGGCAGCCGGCACGACCGCGACCCGTACCGTCCGCCGCTGGTGCTGCCCGAGCCGACCTACGCGGCCCCGACGGTCCCGACGATCCCGCCCCTCTCGCCGTCCTTCTCGCTGCCCCCGGCCGTCCCCGTCCCGGCCCCCACCGTGACGATGCCGACGCCGACCAAGGCCGCCGGTGACATCGACTCCGCCAAGGCCGGCGACTGCCTGCGCAACGAGAACGGCACCTCGGCCACCCACGACGCCAACCCGCGGATCACGATGCTCCCCTGCACGGACTCGCGGGCCCAGTACAAGGTGCTCAAGAAGGTGTACGCCACCAGCGACGACGACAAGGCCTGCGAGAACGTCGCCGGTGCCGAGAGCACCTACACCCGCGAGTCCACCACGCCGGCGCTCAGCTTCGTCCTCTGCCTCAAGAAGCTCTGACGCCCGCGGCGACCCGGCGGGGGTGCCCCGGCACCTCCCCGGGGCGCCCTCCGGGGCGCTCTCCGGCTGGACGACGGCAGCGGCGCCGGCCCCCTGCCGTCGCCGCTGCCGTCCTGCCGTCCTGCCGTCCTGCGGCCGCTACCGCGCGGCGTCCTGCTGGTCGTCCCACCAGGTGCGCAGCGCGGCGACCGCCTCGTCGTGCTCCATCGGCCCGTGCTCCAGCCGGAGCTCCAGCATGTGCTTGTACGCCTTGCCGACCCACGGACCGGGCTTCAGACCGAGCAGCTCCATGATCTGGTTGCCGTCCAGCGCGGGGCGCACGGCGTCCAGCTCCTCGCGTGCCTTCAGCTCGCCGATCCGCGTCTCCAGGCCGTCGTAGGTGCGGGAGAGCGCGGCCGCCTTCTTCCGGTTCCGGGTGGTGCAGTCGGAGCGGGTCAGCTTGTGCAGCCGCTCCAGCAGCGGACCGGCGTCGGTGACGTAGCGGCGCACCGCCGAGTCGGTCCACTCGCCGCCGCCGTAACCGTGGAACCTCAGGTGCAGCTCGACGAGGCGCGAGACGTCCTCGGTGAGCTCCTTCGAGTACTTCAGGTCCCGCATCCGCTTGCGGGTCATCTTGGCGCCGACCACCTCGTGGTGGTGGAAGGAGACCCGGCCGTCCGACTCGAAGCGGCGGGTGCGCGGCTTGCCGATGTCGTGCAGCAGCGCGGCCAGCCGCAGGGTGAGGTCCGGGCCGTCCTGCTCCAGGTCGACGGCCTGCTCCAGGACGGTCAGCGAGTGCTCGTAGACGTCCTTGTGCCGGTGGTGCTCGTCGCGCTCCAGCCGGAGCGCCGGCAGCTCGGGCAGCACGTGGTCGGCCAGCCCGGTGTCGACCAGCAGCCGCAGGCCCTTCACCGGGTGGGCGGCGAGCAGCAGCTTGTTCAGCTCGGCCTGGACCCGCTCGGCGGAGACGATGGTGATCCGCTCGGCCATCGCGGTCATCGCCGCGATCACCTCGGGGGCCGGTTCGAAGTCCAGCTGGGCGGCGAAGCGGGCGGCCCGCATCATCCGCAGCGGGTCGTCGGAGAAGGACTCCTCGGGGGTGGCCGGGGTGCGCAGCACCCGGGCCTCCAGGTCCTCCAGGCCGCGGTGCGGGTCGACGAAGCCGCGGCCGGGCAGGTCGACGGCCATCGCGTTGACCGTGAAGTCGCGGCGGACCAGGTCCTCCTCGATGGTGTCGCCGTAGGTCACCTCGGGCTTGCGGGAGGTGCGGTCGTACGCCTCGGAGCGGTACGTGGTGATCTCGATCAGGAAGGACCCCTCCGGGGTGTCCTTGCGCGCGCCGACCGTGCCGAAGGCGATGCCGACGTCCCAGACCGCGTCCGCCCAGCCCTTGACCAGCTTGAGGACCTGGTGCGGGCGGGCGTCGGTGGTGAAGTCGAGGTCGTTGCCGAGCCGGCCGAGCAGGGCGTCACGCACCGAGCCGCCGACCAGCGCGAGCCGGTGACCGGCCGCCTGGAATCGGCGGGCGATCTCGTCGGCGACCGGGGAGACCCGCAGCAGTTCCTGCAGACCGAGGGTCTGCGCCTCGCTCAGGCCGGCGACGGCCTGCACGGCGGTGCTGGAATGATGGGCGCCGGACTGGTGGGCGGTGGGCTCATTGGCAGTGGACACGGCTCACAAGGGTACGTGGCCCGGAGGCCCCGCCGCCCGCGCGTTTCCGTCGCCTCACCCCGAGGCCCGCAACACCGCACCCCTCGCCACATCGTTACCATGCCGGTGGAACGAGTCTCGGGCGCCGGCAACGGGCCGCGGTGCGGCGTGCCAGCACGGCCGACCGGACGACGGACGACCGCCTTTTCTTCACGGCTGATCCCCACGGCTGACCCCTACGGCCGGCGGGACATCCGCAGCAGCACGGCACGGCACGGCATCAAAGCAGCGAGCGATCGAGAACGGCGAGGGCGAAGCGCGTGAGCGAGCGAAGCGAGCGAGCCAGGGATAGGGGCGCGTTTCGCGAAGCGACCGCCGAGCGCAGCGAGGTGGGCGCATGAGCGAGCGAAGCGAGCGAGCCAGGAGTGGGGGCGCGTTTCGCGAAGCGACCGCCGAGCGCAGCGAGGTGGGCGCATGAGCGAGCGAAGCGAGCGAGCCAGGACCGCCGGCCGGGTTGCGGGCGGGGGCGTGTCCCGGCTGGGGGCGGCCGCCAGGCGGCTGGCCGCCGCGGCCGGCGCCGCGCTGGTGCTCGTCCCGGTGCTGTCCGGCGTCCCGGCGACGGCGAGCCCGGCCGGCGGCTCGCGACCGGCCACCGAGTCGGCGGTCTCCGCCGACTACCCGGTGATGCTGACCATCGAGTCGGTGAACAAGCCGGTGGCCGTCCAGAACGGCACCGTGACGATCGCCGGCCACGTCACCAACGGCGGCAAGTCGGTGCTCAAGTCGGCCCACGCCGCGGTCCGCAAGCCCTGGTCGAACAAGCCGCTGACCACCCGCAGCGACCTGGACGTGGTGGCCGCCCGGACCGTCCCCGTCGGCGCGGACGGCATCTCGCTGGACAGCCCGCAGTACGCGCTGAACGAGCTCGGCCCGGGCCAGAGCCAGCCGTACACGCTGAGCGTCGCGGTGGCCGACCTGCAGTTCTCCACCGAGGGCGTGTACGAGCTCGCGGTGGACGTCTGGGGCTCGACCGCCGACAACCAGCGCGACCGCCCGCTGGGCATCGCCCGCACCTTCCTGCCCTACGACCCGACGCCGGCCGACGCCCAGCCGTCGAAGGTCACCACCCTGTGGCCGCTGGTGCACGCGCCGGTGCTGGCCGCGCAGACCTACTCCGAGAACGACCAGACCGTCTCGGTGCTGCGGGACGACAGCCTGGCCGCCGAGTTCGCCCCGGGCGGGCGGCTGTACGCGCTGGTCGAGACCGGTGCCACGCTGCCGGGGCTGACCTGGGTGGTCGACCCGGACCTGCTGGACACCGCGTTCGCGATGACCAAGCAGTACCGGGTGCAGAAGCCCGGGACGGCGGGCAACGCGGCCAAGGACGACAACACCACCATCGGCGCGGGAACGGCCGCCGCCACGGCCTGGCTGGAGAAGCTGCGGGCCGCCGTCGCCAAGCCGGGCAGCCAGGTGGTGGCGCTGCCGTACGCCGACCCGGACGTCGCCTCGATCGCCCACAACGCGCCCGAGCTGGACGGCATCGACACGGCGCTCGGCAAGGCGGCCACGGCCGGCCGGCTGACCGTCGAGGGCCGGCTCTCGGTGGACACCCGCGCGGACGTCGCCTGGCCGTACCAGGGCTACCTGGACCAGCGGATCGCGGCCGTCACCCAGCAGACCGGCAGCAACCTGGTGCTGGTGAACGGCGCGAGCATGCCCGAGTCCGACGCGCTGAAGTACACGCCGTCGGCCGCCCGTCCGCTCGGCAACGGGCAGACGGCGCTGGTCGCCGACGAGAAGATCTCGGCGCTGTTCGAGAAGGACCTGGTCACCCCGCAGGCGCAGACCCAGGCGGTCCAGCGGTTCCTCTCCGAGACCTTCGTGATCTCCCGGCAGGAGCCGCAGAACCCGCGGGGCCTGCTGGTGATGCCGCCGCGCGACCTGACCGCCACGACCGCCAAGGTGCTGGCCGGCGCGCTCCAGGCGGCCCACGAGGGGAAGTGGGTGGAGCCGGTCAAGCTGGACGCGCTGGCCCAGCTCGCACCGGACCCGAAGGCCAACACGAGCGTCCCGGCGCCCGCCGACTACCCGGCCCGGACGCGTGACTCCGAGCTGACCGCCGTCGACCTGACCGCCACCACCCGGATCCAGACGGACCTGGACACGCTGATGCGGGTGCTGACCCTGCCGCAGCGGGTGCGCGGGCCGTTCAGCGCGGCCATGGTCCGCTCGCTGTCCACGGAGTGGCGCTCGGAGGCCCCGGCCGGCGGCGTCTACCGGGACGGCGTGGCCCACTACCTCAAGGAACTGACCGACGCCGTGAAGGTGCCGCCGAAGCGGGTCATCACCTTCGCCGGGGACACCGGCGTGCTGCAGGTCAGCGTCCGCAACGACCTGACCCAGACGGTCACCAACCTGAAGCTGGTGCTCGTCCCGAGCCAGGCCAACCGGCTCAGGGTCGAGGTGCCGACCGAGGAGCTGGTGCTGCCCGCCTCGCAGAGCGTCACCCTGCGGTTCCCGGCCGAGGCGCACAACAACGGGCCGGTGAGCATGACCGCCCAGCTCTTCACCACCGGCCCGAACCCGCAGCCGTACGGCGACCCGGTGCAGTTCACCGTGGAGGTCACCTCGGTGACCAACGGCGTGCTGTACGTCTTCGGCGGCGGCCTGGTGCTGCTCCTGCTGGCCGCGCTGCGGTTCTTCCGCCAGCGCAAGCGCCGGGCCGCCGACGGCGACGGCGACGAGCCGGTCGGGGACGCCCCGCTCGCCCCCGCCCCGGCGGACGGCACGGCCCCGGCGGACGGCACGGCGGACGGCCCGGCGGGCGCGGACGACGGCGCCGGCACCGGGCGCCCGGAGGGCTCCGGCCCAGTGGCCCCTTCGGAACGCCCGACGCAGCCGGAACACCCGGAGCACCCGGAACGTGGAGGAGCGGCGCAGACACCGCGCGGCAGCACCGCAGATGGCCGGGATCAGGCCACCAGTGATGAGAAGGTTGGTCCTTGACACCGCCGATACCGCCCGACTCCGGGGCGGCCTCCCCCACGACAGCGAAGAGGTGACATGACCGGGCGCAGCGATGAGCGGCCTCCGGGCCGCGGAGAGGGCCGTCCGGGCGCCGAGTCGCCGTCCGGCGACTGGTACGTGGCCGACACCTACGCCCAGGACCCGTACGCGGCCGACGCGTACCAGGACCGGCCGGGCGACCAGGACCCGTACGGCCTGCGGGCCGCCCGGCCCGCCGCACCACAGCAGCCGGCCGCGGCGTACGACGTGCCGCCGCAGCTGCCGCCGCAGGGCGGCGACTACCCGACCCCGGTGCCGCCGGCCCCGTTCACCCCTCCCGTGCCGCCGGTGCAGCCCGGCTGGGACACCCCGGCACAGGCGGGCTGGCAGGAGGGCCGGCAGGGCTGGGAGCAGCCCGCACCGGCCGCGCCCGCCGCACCGGCTCCCGACGCGTGGGACGGCCGGCCGCAGTGGCAGCCGGGCCCCGCGCACTCGTCCTGGGACTCGGAGTCCACCGAGTACGTCGGGGTGGACGGGCTGTTCGGCGGCAACCAGGTGACCGCCGAGGCACCCCGCCCGCCGGCCCAGCAGTCCCCGGTCCACCCCCAGACCCCGCACCCCCCGGCCCGCCCGGCGGCCGCCCAGCCGCCCGCCGCGCCCGGTCCGTTCGCCCCGCCCGCGCCGTACCCCCCGGCCGGCGCGTACCCGGGGCAGGTTCCGCAGGCGCCGCACGGCCACGGCCAGGGTCACAGCCAGGGCCACGGTCACGGCCAGGGCTACGGGAACGGCCCGGACGGGCCGCGCCCCTTCGTGCCGCCGATCGAGTTCGACCCGCCGCTCTCCGAGGAGGAGGCCACCATGCAGGTGGCGGCGGTGCAGCTGCCGCCCGCGGTGGAGCCGCTGGCGGACATCGTCGCCGAGGAGCGCGCCGGCACCGCGCCGCCCGCCCCGGCGCCGGCGGCCGGCGGCGGCAAGGTCGCCTCGCTGCTGAACTCCAGCGCGATCATGGCGGCCGGCACCCTGGTCTCCCGGGGCACCGGCTTCGTCCGCACCATGGTGATCACGGCGGCGATCGGCGTCGGCGTGATGGGTGACTCGTACAACGCCGCGTACACCCTGCCGACCCTGCTCTACATCCTGATCGGCGGCGGCGCGCTGAACGCCGTCTTCGTGCCGCAGCTGGTCCGCAGCATGAAGAACGACGCGGACGGCGGCACCGCCTACGCCAGCCGGCTGCTCACCCTGGTGATGGTCGGGCTCGGCCTGGTGGTCCTGCTGGCCGTGGCCGGGGCGCCGCTGCTGGTCCAGGTCATCTCGCACCCGATGATGGTCAACCCGGCCCGCGCGGACACCACCGTGGCCCTGGCCCGGTACTGCCTGCCGACCATCTTCTTCATGGGCATCCACGTCGTGATGGGCCAGATCCTCAACGCCCGCGGCCGGTTCGGCGCGATGATGTGGACGCCGGTCCTCAACAACGTCGTGGTGATCTTCACCTTCGGTGCCTACATCTGGGTCTACGGCGGCTTCGGCACCACCCACGTCACCCCGGAGACGATCAGCCCCGAGGGCGTCCGGCTGCTCGGCATCGGCACCCTGGTCGGCCTGGTCGTCCAGGCGCTGGCGATGATCCCGTACCTGCGGGCGGCGGACTTCCGCTACCGGCCGCGCTTCGACTGGCGCGGGCACGGCCTCGGCAAGGCGGCCCGGCTGGCCAAGTGGACGTTCTTCTTCGTCCTCGCCAACCAGGCCGGCTACCTGGTCATCACCCAGCTGGCCACCGCCGCCGGCAGCGCCGCCGAGAAGGGCGGCCACAACGGCGTCGGCCTCTCCGCGTTCTCCAACGCCCTGCTGATCTGGCAGCTCCCGCAGGCCGTCATCACCGTCTCGATCATGAGCGCGGTCCTCCCCCGGCTCTCCCGGGCGGCCGCCGACGAGGACGCCGGCGCCGTCCGCGACGACATCTCGTACGGCCTGCGCACCACCGCGGTGGCGGTCGTCCCCGGCGCCTTCCTCTTCCTGGCGCTGGGTCCGGCGATCGGCCGGGCGATCTACGCGGTGGGCGGCGGCGAGGCGGCGCTGGACAGCGCGACCAACGTCGGTCTGATGCTCTCCGCCTTCGCCCTCGGCCTGATCCCGTACTCGGCGCAGTACGTGATGCTGCGCGGCTTCTACGCCTACGAGGACACCCGCACGCCGTTCTCCAACACCGTCTGGGTGGCGGTCTGCCAGGCCGGCTTCTCGCTGGTCTGCTGGTTCGCCCTGCCCGCCGAGTGGACGGTGGTCGGCATGGCCTTCGGCTACGGCCTCGCCTACGCCATCGGGGTGATGGTGGCGGTGCCCAAGCTGAAGAAGAAGATCGGCGGCCTGGACACCAAGCGGATCAGCCGGACCTACACCCGCCTGACCGCGGCCTGCGTTCCGGGCGCCCTGGTCGGCCTCGGCGTCAGTCTGGCGGTCCAGCAGGTGCTCGACGGCTGGGCGGGCAGTATTCTCACCGTCGTCCTGGCCGGCGGCCTCCAGCTGGCCGTCTTCGTGCTGATCGCGAAGCGGCTGCGGATCGAGGAGCTGAACGCCATGCTGGGCATGGTGCGCGGCCGACTCGGCCGCTGACCAGTCGTAACGACCGGCCGCCCCGGGCGGCGCCCTGACCGGGCGTCAACCGGACGGTCCGGATCCTCCGCCCTTCGGGGCGGGCGTCGGGGGCCCCCCCGGCCCGCCCGGGGCGAGCAGGCGCCGCGCCGGCGCCCGCGGCCCCGGACGCCCCCCACCCTACAACACGCCCCCCCCCCCCCCAGCAA